>JBEKNJ010000030.1:0-77368 GCA_049522955.1 Acidobacteriaceae bacterium | reverse complement strand
GCGGACCGGATCCTGGTCATGCATAAGGGCGTGTTGCGTGAGTTCGGTACCCACCAGGAGTTGTTGGCGCAGCGGGGTATCTATTGGAAGCTGTACCAGCTCCAGTACAAGGACCAGGAAGTCCAGCCGGTACGGGCGTCCAGCGGCCTTTTGGATGCAAGCCTGGCGGTACGCACGGACTGAGGCGGGAGCGTAAGGGTGGCGAAGATCTTTCTCTCTGCCGGCGAGGCCAGTGGCGAGCATTACGGCGCTCTCTTGATGGCGGAAATATCCCGTCTGGCGCCGAAGGCTGAGTTTTTCGGCCTGGGAGGTACGCGCATGGCGGCGGCCGGGCTGCGCCGGGTGGTGCGCGCCGAAGACGTTGCCGTCATGGGTATTACAGAAGTGATTCTGCACATGCCCCATGTTTACCGTGAATACAGGAAACTGAAAGCCAGCTTACGGACCGAGCGGCCCGACCTCGCTATCCTGATCGACTTCCCGGACGTGAACCTGAGTCTTGCCGCCGAGCTTCGCCGTCTGAAAATACCTGTCGTCTATTTCGTGAGCCCGCAGTTGTGGGCATGGAAGAAGTGGCGAGTGCGGGGCGTGAAACGGAATGTCTCGCGCATGCTGGTGATTTTCCCCTTCGAGGAGGCGTTCTACCGCGCCCATGGCGTCGCTGCCGACTTTGTCGGTCACCCGCTGGCCGACCTCGACCCGCCCACAGTGACCCGAGACGCCTTTGCTAGCGAAAATGCTCTGGACGCGTCAAAATTCTGGGTTGGCTTGTTGCCCGGAAGCCGCGCCAGGGAGTTGCACGCTAACTTGCCGCCAATGCTAGAAACCGCTCGATTGCTGGGCCCGGAATACGAATACCTCTTGCCCGTAGCCCCCACGCTCAAGGATTCGCAGGTGCAGGCGTTAGCCGTGCAGGCCAGGGAGGCCGGAGTGCGCGTGGTTCACGATGCCCGCGCCGTCTTGCAACATGCCCGCGCCAGTGTCGTGGCCAGCGGCACGGCCACGGTCGAGGCGGCGTTGATCGGCAATCCCTTCCTGGTGGTCTACCGTGTCTCCCGCGTCACCTACGCGGTCGCCCAGAGGGTGGTCCGGGTGGCCCACATCGGCATGGTCAACCTGATTGCCGGGCGCCGTATTGTGCCGGAACTCGTCCAACATGATTTCACCGCATCCAAAGTGGTGGAGCAACTGCGCCCGCTGCTGGAAAACGACGAAGCTCGTGCAACAATGCAGTCAGACCTGCGCACCGTAGGAGCTGCACTGCGGGTAAACACTGAGGGCGCGATTCAGCATGCAGCCCGTATTGCGCTGCAATTGATCCCCGCGGAGCAGTCGCCGCGGTTGCAATCTGCTTTGGTTTCATCATGGCCCGTTGAATGACTCCGATGACGCTCAGTTCCCGCACGCCTACCAGGGCTTTGATCCTGCTCACCGCTTTGCTGGGGTTCGCTGGTCCGCACCTCTTCGCTGCGGAACGGTCCAACATCAGCATTACCGGCTACGTGATCGATGCCCAGCTCGATCCGGCAGAACATACTCTCAAGGCAACCGCCAAGGTGACCTTCACCGCCACGGACACCGTGAGTGCGGCCATCTTTGAACTGCACAACGCGCTCAAAGTCGATAGCGTAGTCGACGAGCAACACCACCAACTCACCGGCGAACGTGGACCCAATGCGACCATCAGCGTCGCGCTGCCCAGCCCTCTGAGCAAGGGGGCGAAGTCCACGCTTACTTTTGTCTATGAGGGGACGCTCAGCGGTAGCGAGGAGAGTCCGGTGGAAGGCCTCAAGGTCGCGTCCATCGGCGATCCCATCAGCTATCTGTTGTACGCCGGCCGCTGGTTCCCCATGGTGGGCTATCTGACTGATCGGTTTACCGCGGAAATCCATGTAACGATCCCTGCGGGCTACCGGGTCGTAGGCAGCGGCAACACCGGCAGTCCTCGCTCTGGCTCGGGCGGAATGGAATACAGTTTCAACTGGACCAAACCCAGCTTCCCGGGCACGATCATTGCCGGCAAATTCAATGAGCCCATGGTGGTCGCCGGATCCCCTAATGTGCGTGTGTACCTCACCGACGCGCACAAGCAGAGCGGCCCGGAATATGCGCAGACAGCCAACAAGGAATTCGATTTCTTTGGCGAGACTTTTGGCGAGGGACCTTCGCGGCTTCTGAATGTGGTGGAGTTACCCGATGACACCTTGCCCGCCTACTGGGCTCCGGAGATCGCCGCCGTCGCCGGCGCCCGTATCTCTGACCGCAACAACTTCCGCCTGCTGGCCAACACCATGGCTCACCAATGGTGGGGGTGCATGGTTAGCCCGGCGACGCTCAATGACGCCTGGATCACCAACGGCATGTCCCGCTACGGGGAGTTGATGTACGTGGAGAGAGTTTCCGGACAGACAGCCCTGCAGACCGGCGTGGTCGATATCTCCGCCAGCGCGCTGGCCTACGACACCATCCCCCTCACCTCGGCAGGACGCCTTGATCCCTTTACGCCGCAGTTCCAGTCCATGACTCTGGACAAGGGTGGCAAGGGACGTGGAAAGGGTTGCCGAGCAGCAGTCCCAGCAACAGCTCACGGCCTTCTTTGCGCAGTGGCTGGATGGAACCGGGGCACCCCAGTTCCTGGATAAATACACCGTCTACCGGTTGGGTAACAACAAGGGATTTCGCACCATCGGGGAGATTGGCCAGGATCTCGATCTCTTCAATATGCCGGTTGAGTTGCGGGTGGAGACCGAAGGCAAGACGGAAGTCAAACGAGTCGATGTGGTCGGCACCAACTCGCAATATGTCGTAGACACCTTTGGGCGTCCGCGACACATTGCGATCGACCCGGACAATTGGGTGCTCAAGAACACTCCTGACTTGCAGGTGCGTATCGCCATCTTGCGCGGTCAGCAATTGGTGGCGGCGGGCGACACCCCTGGAGCCCTGGCGGAGTATCAAAAGGCACTCACTGCCAACCCTAATAGCTCGCTGGCCAGTTACCGTATCGGTGAAGTCCTGTTCAACCAACGCAATTACCAGGCTTCTGCCAATGCGTATCGTGATGCGCTGCGCGGAGACGACGAGCCGAAGTGGACCGAGGTATGGAGTCATATCGCGCTGGGGAAAATATTTGACGTGACCGGGCAGAGAGACCGCGCGGTGAACGAGTACAGACAGGCAGTGCAGACCAACGACAATACACAGGGCGCGGTGAATGAAGCGCGCAAGTATCTGCAACAACCTTACAAACGGCCGGATACGGAGTAGCGCCGCCCCTTACCACCGAAAAACAATTTGCGGCTGCGTGAAAACGCCGGAATTTGGGAAGTCCGAATGGCGCACCGCAGATCCCTCCACTGCGCTACGCTCCGGTCGGGATGACAATTCATCTTGGAAACTATACTTAGCGTTCCCAAACAAAATTGTCATCCCGACCGGAGCGTACCCGGATTTCCTGCCACGCTGCACCGGACAAGGCCGCGTGTGCGCCCTTCCGTAAAGAAGGGCGCAGGAAGTGCGCCAACGCCACCAAGGTCCACAGGAAATCCGGGGGAGCGAAGTGGAGGGATCTGCGGTGCGCCATTCGGACTTCCCAAATTCTAGAGCCAAAGTGCAGCGTTCTCACGCAGACACAAAGCCCGTCGAGGTCGCGGGGGTTATGTACGAGCTGAAGCTAAAAGCCGGAGGTTACTCGTAGCGAAGGGCTTCCACGGGGTCGAGGCTGGCGGCGCGGATTGCCGGCACCATTCCGCTTATCAGGCCTACTGCCACCAGGATCACCGTCGCCACCAGAACGGTGCTGGGAGAAATTAATAGGCGGATGTCCGCGGCTTCCCCGTTCTTTGCCATCGCACTGTACAGAGGAATGCGGCCCACGGCGATCGAAACCAGGTAGGCCAGTCCAATGCCGCAAATCCCTCCCACACCCGTGATCACCAGCGCTTCGGTTAGAAATTGAAACAGAATGTGACGGCGACAGGCACCCAAAGCCTTCTCTATGCCGATCTCGCGGGTGCGCTGCTGCACCGCTACCAGCATGATGTTCATCAGGCCAATGCCCGCAATACCCAGGGTCAATGTTCCAATGAACGCCATCAGCACCTGTAGGCCTGTCTCGATGATGCGGAATTGGGAGAGCTGCTCCATCAGGTTGGCGACAAAAATGGCGTTGTGATCGGAGGCGGGAAATCCATGAGCAGCGCCGAGCGTTCCCCGCAACGCCGACTCGGTGGTTTCAAAGTTGCCGCGATAGTTGAACCAGATAGCGTCCAGGTATTTCGTATCCTTCACATCGCTCATGGTGGTGAAAGGTATGTAGATGACCCGGTTGATATTGTCATCTCCCTCCTGCATCTTGGCGCGCAACACGCCGATGACGGTATAGCTCACACCGCTGATACGTATGCGCTGGCCAATTGGGTAGAGGCCGGAATAGAGCTTTGTCTTGGCTTCCGAACCGATGACAGCAACATGGTTTCGCTGCTCGAGATCCTTATCGGAGTAAAAGCGGCCGTAATCGAGATCGAGTTTCTGCACGTCGGCGACCGCCGGATACGACCCACTCACCGACCACGTATAGCTGTGGGTATCGTTTTGAATCGAGACGTCCTTGGATACTTCGGGCACGATGTGGATCAAGCCTGGAACGTTGTTCTGAAGAAGATCGACGTCCGTGAGTTGGAATTTGATCGGGACACCAGCCTTCTTGCCCCCGGCCTGCTGGCTGGTTGTGCCCGGAAAAGCGCCCATCAGGTTGGTGCCAAACTGGGCGAAAATTGCCTCGATCGCCCGGCCGAAGCCGGCTCCATACGCCATCAGCAGGACCACCGTGGCAATGCCCCACGCCATGCCGATCATGGTAATCAGGGTGCGGCGGCGGTTGTGGAGCATGGCCTCATAGGCCTGTGAGAGCACGTCACGCAACATAATGCGTCTCCTATTCCCGGCGCAGCGCTTCGACGGGATCGAGCTTCGCTGCCTGCCCGGCGGGATAAACTCCGGCGACGATCCCGCTCAGGCAGAGCGCGCCAAATGCCAACGCGGCAGACCAGGGCACCAGTCGCGGCGCATCGAAGCCCTGCAAGCTGGTTCCCACCGCCCGGTTCAGGGCAAACATCAGCGAGCCAGCAGCGGTGATGCCCACCGCACCACTGATGCCAGTCAGGAGCATCCCTTCGAGCAGAAATTGGGTCATGATATTCCGCTTGGTCGCGCCCAGCGCCTTGCGAAGACCGATCTCCCGGGTTCGTTCAGCAACCGAAACCAGCATGATGTTGACCACGCCCAGGGCCCCGAGGGCCAGAGTCACGATACCCACCCCGCCCAGGAACAAGTCCATGGCGTCAAAGATTTTGCCCACCATGCGCTGCGAATTGATCGAGTCCCACTCCTCGAAAGCATCCGGCGCGTTGACATCAAACCCGTGCTGCCGGGCCACGATGGCGTGCACTTCGGCGACCGCAGGCAGGTTGTCATCTTTGACCGTGGGCTGGTATTGCAAGGAGGTTACCGCATCCCGCGGTATGTTTTCCCCGGTTAAAGGAAACAGCTCGAGCATGGTGGTCAACGGGATGTAAACCCGTTGATTGTCACTGTCATTGTTGCCGCGCGCAATACTGCCGGCAACCCCAATGACCTGAAAGCGGAAGCCGTTGAGGAGCACCCATTCACCCAGCGAAGGGCGGCCGGGGAAAAGCAGTGCGGCAGTCTTCTTGCCCAACACGACGACTCGCCGGCGCTGTTCCAGGTCGTCGGAGCGGATGAAACGGCCCTGGTCGACCGGAACAAAGCGGATTTCACTGTAGTTGGGCTCAACTCCGGTCACTTCCCCGCTGCTGGTCGACTCGTCACTTACCTCTTTAATAGTGGTGTTTTCCAGCATGGCGGTGATGTTGCGCACTTTGGAAGCGCCGGCGCGCACCGCCGCCTCGTCCGCCAGGGTCAATTTGTAAGGCCGCATGCCGGTGTGCTGACTGGGGACGGCAGGGATGTTTCCGCCCCACATCATGATGACGTTATTGCCCAGCGAAGCCATCTGGCGGCGGTTCCCGGAGCGGAAGCCCTCGCCAAACCCAATCAGTAGCAGCATCGAACCCACCCCCCACGCAATGCCGAACATGGTCAGGAAAGCGCGCAGCTTGTGGGCCCAGATGGCTCGAAAAACCTCACCGAAGATGTCAGCCGGAGATTGCATCGCTGTCACCCTCTAGTACGGATCGAACAGTGTGCGGGTTCCAAAGAGCTCTATTTGAGATTCAGGGCGGTCATCGCTTCGTCGGCGCTGGGCGAGCTAACTTTGAGGTATTCGCCAACTCGTTTGCGTTCATCGGCGGAAAGCGTGGGGGCAAGCGCGAGAATGCGCCGCAGAGTGGTTGCGATGTCGTCAATGTAGTTCATCATTCGTATGGCTTCGCCGGAAAGTGGCATGGGTTCTTCCTCGTTACAATGGGTTGAGGCAGTTTCACGACGACTGTGCCCGATCCGGCCTTAGAGAAGTGGTGCTTTTCCAAGTGAAAAGCCCCGTGGGAACTATTTCACCGGCTACACCTATCGTGAAACCGCTGTATCTCCATTTTCCGTGTTGGGCGCGAATTCGTAAAGCGACCGGGTGAATTTGGATGGGCCGATTGCAGATCCTGGAACTCTGGGGAGCGCATCCTATTGACAATGTCCGTCACCAGTCATTTTTCTACAGCCAGCATAGCCACGCCTGAGGCGCCCCCGGGGAAAAGCAACCCGCGCCTGGAAGCCTCGAACGAAATGAGGCAATGCGTCGAGCGGGTCCTGCAAACCGACGCCCGGGTTCCGGTCTCGACCTACCGGGTGCAGATGCACAAAGACTTCAACTTTGCGCACGCGCAGGCCATCGCCGGCTACCTCAAACAGCTTGGCATCGGCGACCTCTACTCTTCTCCCATCTTCGAAGCCCGCCCCAACAGCATGCACGGGTATGACGTGACGCGGCATGACCGGCTCAATCCGGAACTCGGCGGCAACGAAGGCTTTGCCAGCTTCTCGGCGGAGTTACAGCGCCAGGGTCTGGGCCTGCTGCTCGACATTGTGCCCAACCACATGGGGGTTGGCAACGACTCCATCTGGTGGCAGGACGTGCTCGAAAACGGCCATGCTTCGCGCTATTCCGAATATTTCGACATCGATTGGAAGCCGCTCAAACCGGCCCTGCGCAACAAACTTCTTCTGCCCATCCTGGGCAATCAGTATGGGACTGAACTCGAGAGCAAGCATATCCAGGTGTCGATCGAAGACGGACGCGCCAGAATCCACTACTACGATCACACCATGCCGGTGGCGCCGCGCACCGTGCATTTGATTTTTGATCAGATCGGCGCAGCCAACCCAATCCCGCAACCCTTTCTCGAGCTCCTGGAGCAGATCGACCACCTGCCGCCGCATGAGACCAGCAACGACGAGCTCAAGGAGCAGCGGCAGGCAGAGTTGGCCAAGCTACTGCCTCAGTTGCGGGATGCGCTCCGCTCTGAGGAAATGCAGCCGGTGATCCAACGCGCATTGACAACCATCAACGGCATCGAAGGGGATCCGCACAGTTTCGATCGTCTGCACCTTCTGCTCGACGCACAGCCCTACAGGTTGGCCTCCTGGCGCACGTCTGCCGAGGAGATCAATTACCGCCGCTTCTTCGACATAAACGACCTGGTGGGCCTGCGCATGGAGAATCCTGAGGTGTTCGCGGCCACCCACTGTCTGATTCGTTCGCTGCTTGCATCGCGCCAGGTGACCGGGCTGCGCATCGATCACTGCGATGGCATGTTCAACCCTCGCCAGTACCTGATCCGGCTGCAGCTGTTGTACCTCGCCAGTCAATGCGCTGGGGCGGCGCCGCAGCAGGAAACCGCAGCCAACGGAATCGAGCGCAGCGTGCTCGATCCGGTGCGCGGATACGACTGGTCGCAAAGCCAGGGGCCGCTCTATACCGTGGTGGAGAAGATCCTGGAGCCGCGCGAATACCTGCCACCGGAATGGCCCGTGCGCGGCACCTCGGGCTATGACTTCGTTTACCTGGCCAACGGCATCTTCATCCAGGGCGCCAACGAAAAACGCTTCAACATCCTGTATGCCCAGGTCATGGGGCACCCGGTTGACCCCGAGGACATCATTTACCGGTCTAAACTTCAGGTCATGCAAACCGCACTGGCCAGCGAGGTTTACGCCCTCACCAACCTGCTAAGCCGGATTGCCGCTTCCAACCGGAGGGCGCGCGATTTCACCGATAACATTCTGGAAACGGTGCTGCGGCATACCATTGCCGCCTTCCCGGTCTATCGAACCTACATCGACGACCGGGGTGAGTACGGTGCGCGCGACGTGGCCTTCCTACGGTTTGCGATTGCCCGGGCCAAACGGCTAAACCCGGATATTGATGCCTCCGGCTTTGATTTTTTGCGTGAGACGCTGCTGCTGCAGAATGCCTCGGCGCCGGGCAAGAAGCCCGATGCGCAAATTCTTTACTTCGCGCTCAAATTCCAACAACTCACGGGACCGGTGATGGCCAAGGGGGTCGAAGACACCGCTTTTTATGTCTACACCCGGTTCCTTTCTTCCAATGAGGTGGGCGGTTCGGCGAAGTCCTTCGGTGTTTCGCTCGAGACTTTGCACCAGAGCAACCAGGAGCGCCTGAAACACTCCCCCGACACCATGCTCGCCACCTCAACCCACGACACGAAGCGCAGCGAAGATGTGCGCAACCGGCTCAACGTGCTGTCCGAACTTCCCCAGCTTTGGTCCGCATCTGTGCGCCGCTGGCAACGCATGAACTCCAAATTTAAACAGAAGATGGAAGACGGCCGCACGGCGCCGGATAACAACGAGGAATACCTGCTCTATCAAACGATTCTGGGTGCGTGGCCGTGGCAGATGGAAACCGGGCAAGACCGCGAAAACTACCTGGAGCGAATCAAACAGTACGCTTTCAAGGCTTTGAGTGAAGCCAAAACCAACCTGAGCTGGATTAATCCTGATCCTGAGTATATGAAGGCGGTTCATGGGTTCATAACCTCGATCCTGATGCCAGGTCCGCGCGGAAAAGAAAGTCCATTTGTCGCTTCGCTCAGTGGGTTGCTACCCCAGCTTCAATTATTCGGGGCGGTCAATTCCCTTGCCCAGGTGGTGCTTAAGGCTGCGGTACCCGGAGTGCCCGACTTTTATCAGGGGAACGAGCTGTGGGAACTGAACCTGGTCGATCCGGATAATCGGCGTCCTGTCGACTATGCCCAGCGCGCCGCCTACCTTGATGCGCTGCGTGGTTTGTCGGAGCGCGAGGGTGCGGCTGCGGTGTGCCGCGACGTGCTCAGCAACCTCGGCGACGGTCGAGCCAAGCTCTGGACCACGCATCGCGCGCTCGAGTTGCGGCAGCGGGAACACGTTCTCTTTCGCCGTGGGGAGTACATCGCGCTCGAAGTCTCTGGGGAGCGGCAGGAAAATGTGATTGCGTTTTTACGCCGGGATCCGGTGAGCCAGCGGAGTGTTCTGGCGGTAATGCCGCGTTTCGCGTGCACGCTCATGCGCGCCAAACCGGAACTACCGCTCGGGCCAGCCTGGGGCAGCGATCAGTTGCACCTTGTTGGGGAATCCGGGACGCGGTATAGGAGCGTTTTCAGTGGGGAGTCAGTGACTGTTTCAGAGCAGCAAAGCCTGCCGCTGAACGAAGTCTTTGCGACATTCCCAGTGGCGCTGCTGGCCAGCGAGGAATAAGGACTCGCCGGACGAGGTAGCGATCGGGCACTACTCAGGTTTTAGGCGGCTCTACCCATCCATCCCGGTCAGTCAACTCCGCAAGTTGTGCCAAGCCATTGGCTTGTTCGCTGCTGAGCGCATCGGGAGCCATACGCCAGGTCCAGTTATTCTCAGGTGTTGACGGCGTGTTCATGCGTGCTTCCGAACCCAACGTCAGGACGTCCTGTACGGGAAAGATACAAACATCGGCGACGGAACTTGAGGCTGCACGAATCAACGTCCATACCACGTCATTCGAAGCCGGATTGAGATAGCAATAAACCGCATGCCTCTCTATTTCGGTCAGACCATGTTGCCACCAGCCCAGCGTGGTGTCGTTATCGTGGGTCCCGGTATAGACAACAGTATTGGTTACATACCGGTGCGGCAGGTAGTTGTGCGCCGCCCGATCGCTGAAACCGAATTGCAGCACCCGCATGCCAGGCAGATCAAACTGCTCGCGCAACGCATCCACTTCACGAGTGATCAGGCCCAGGTCCTCGGCAATCAACGGCAGCTCGCCTAACTTATCGCGGAGGGCGGTAAACAGAGCCGCACCCGGAGCCTTGACCCATTCCCCGTGAATGGCGGTCTCATCCTCGGCGGGAATCGCCCAAAACGCTTCAAAGCCGCGAAAGTGATCGAGCCGAATGATGTCGTAGAGTGCATGGGTGCGGCGCATGCGGTCCACCCACCAGTCGAACCCGCGGCTCTCGAGCACCGCCCATTTGTAGATTGGGTTACCCCAACGTTGCCCCGTCGCGCTGAAATAGTCGGGGGGTACCCCGGCCACGCGAATGGGGGTGAGGTCTTCACGGAGTTCAAAGATCTCCGGATGGGTCCACACGTCGGCGCTATCGTAGTTGACAAAGATCGCCACGTCGCCGATGAAGCGGATGTCGCGCTCCGCACAATAACTGCGCAAGGCTTTCCACTGCTCATCAAAGGCGAATTGCACGGCCTGCTCGACCTCTAGATCGTCCCGGCTCTCCTGCTGCAACTTAAGAAGCGCCTCTTGATCGCGGTGGGCGAATTCTTTCGGCCAGGAGGGCCAGTAGCCGGATAAAAATCGCTGCCGCAAAACGCTGTAGCGAGCGTAATCGAGCAGCCAGAAAGCATTCTCTTCGCGGAACCGCTGAAAGCGAGCCCATTGCTGGTCGTCATGGTGAGACAGGAAGTGGCGCGCCGCCTCGAGGAGAAGCGGCCACTTGCGCTGTTCAACTTCTTCAAAGCGCACGTTTCCATGATGGCCCGGAAGACCTGCGATGCGCTCAGCCGAGATCCAACCGGCTTCTACGAGCTTTTCCAGACTGATCAGTAATGGATTGCCGGCAAAGGCGGAAAGTGCGGCGTAAGGTGAATTGCCGTAGCCCGTCGGACTCAGGGGAAGAACTTGCCACAACCGCTGTTTCGCAGCCGCGAGGAAGTCAGCGAAGGCGTAGGCGGCAGGCCCGAGGTCTCCAATACCACCATAAGAAGGTAAGGAGGAGATATGTAAGAGAAGTCCAGACGATCGTTCGAGGGCCATTCAGTACCTGAGGGAGGGCAAAAACATAACGGCCATCTGTTGGAGAGATTCCAAAGCAGCGGCTCCGGTTGCTTGGAGCTTAAGCCCTCATAGGGTAGAGCCTACCAGTGTCGGCTGTTGGGGACGATTGAAAATGGTTCAGTTCGGCGGGCTGGGCTATCTTCAGGAAACAGGAGCAAAACCGTACGGTCTGGCGAAAAACATTTCAGGAAGAGGAAGGAACAGCAGGTCCCTCCACTGCGCCGATTGCTTTGTAGCAGGGCACCACTTTAGTCGTGCCACCACCTCGCACAAAAAATGATCAGGGCTTTAGAGTCTGCGTGAGAACTTTGCGCTTAGTCCTGTAGGGACGTCTGAAACTAGCCCAGGACGCAGTCCTGGGTTAGGAATGCGCCATCGAGCAGTCCCGAAGGGACGGCTGAAAATTCGAACCCGGTGTTCGCCGTCCCTCACGGGACTAAGTGCGGAGTTCTCACGCAGACACTTTAGCCCCTGCCACGCAAAGCGCAGGGGCTAAAGCCCAATTTTATTTTGGACTTTTGCAGCACGACTAAAGTCGTGCCCTGATACAAAGCAGTTAGCGCAGTAGGCTGTCTGCGGGTCTTCCTCAGCTTTGCAACCCTTGAGGCAAGCCGGTTTGGGCACGCTTGTTCATGCGGATGCCTCCCTGCTTTTGGTAGCGATCCGTCAGGGCAGTCACGAAGACGGCAAACATCTGCTCGCGCCGTTCGCTGAGCAGCGACTCGCGCGTGGCATCGAAGTTTTTGGCCGTCTCCTCTGCAGTCGGTTCCTGCTTTTCGTCTATTTTCGCCACGATGCCGTTGCGCCCGGTGTTGATGGCTTTACTGATCTGTCCGACCTTGAGGTCGAACAAATCGGGCGCGCTGGCCGATAAATCGCCGATATCCGGTACCTGTCCGGTGTGGCCTACAAGGTCGCTGCTCTTGAGAGTTGCGCCGAGCTCCTTGGCTGCCTGAGCGAGATTATTTTCCGCGTGTGCCTTATCCGCCAGTTCGTTGGTCTTACGCGCCAGCAGTTGGGGCAGTTGCTGCTCCCGGAAGTCGTCCACCAGATGCGTCTTGTATTCCTCGAAGGTGGGGGCGTGCGCCGGCTTGGTGTCTTGCACCTGGAAGACGGCGAAACCCTCACCGGTTGAGCTCACCTGGGGAGCAGCTCCCGGCTTGGCGGCAAAGGCCAGGGTCAGCAACTTGGCTCCATCAGGAAGTCCGGGGAGCACCGCGCTCTGCTGCACGTAGTCAGTCGTCACAACCTGCAGGTGATGCGCTTCAGCGGTCTTGGCCAAGCCCGACTTGCCTGCCTCAGTGGCCAGCTGCTGCGCGAAAGCGGCTTGCTGGTCCCCCTCTTGCTGGCGGGTCAAGGTCGCCAGGATCTGCGCCTTCACCTCATCCAGGGGCTTCAGGTGCGCCGTCTGCTTCTCTTCGACCTGAATGATGTGATAGCCAAACTGGGTCTTGACCAGGTCGGAGATTTGGCCGGGCTGCAGCCCGAAGGCCGCAGTTTCAAAAGCCGGGACGGTCACCCCGCGTTGGATCATGCCCAACTCACCGCCCTGGTCCTTGCTACCGGGGTCATCGGAGTTGGCCTTGGCCAGTGCGGCAAAATCCGCGCCACCCTTAATCTGCTTCAACAAGTCTTCAGCCTTTTGCTTCGCGGCCGCGTCGGTTTTTGCATCGGCACCCTGCGCCACCTTGATCAGGATGTGCCGTACCTTGACCTCTTCGGGTACCTGAAAATCCTTTTGATGGCTCTGGTAATACTGCTCCACCTGCTGATTCGTTACCGGAGGCGCGCCTCCCGGCACGTCCGTTTGGTTCAGGGCGACGTAGGCGATCTTCCGGGTTTCAGGAATCGCGTCCTTGTAGCGGGCGGCATTCTGTTTGAAAAACGCTTGCAACTCGGCGTCCGTGGGATTGATCTGCTTCCGCAGATCTTCAGAACTGATCACCGCGTAGTCAAACTTGATCTTGGTTCCCTGCTCGCGATAGGCGTCGCGCACATCCTGCGGGGAGACGGTGATTCCGCCGGTCACCATGGCTTCCAGGCGATTGATCTCAATTTCCTTTTTGACCTGGGCTTCGAAGTCCTGAATCGAAGTGTGAAAGTAGTTCGACACAAAGTCCGCATAACGGTCTTCGCCGATGAACTGTCCGCCAGGGAAAAGTGCCTGAGAGAAGGGCCCGGTTTGCATGGCCCGGCGTAGATCCGCATCCCCTACCTGGAGGCCGAGGCGGTTTGCTTCCTGCAGCAGAACTTCACGTTGAATCAACGCCTGCGCCGCTTGCGGCATGATGTAGGGCAACATCATGTCCGGATAGCGCTTTTGCTGCAGAATTCTTTGGGCGACCTGCTGCACCTCGGGAGTGGTAATCGCTGTGGTGGTGCCGAAGTAGCGCCCCAGGAAGCCTCCGCTGTGCACGGTTGCGTAGTTATCGGAGGACGTAGTTTCATCGGCGAAAATGCCCGGCACCAGAGTAATGACCATGGTGACTACGGCCACAGCGATGATAACGATGAAGATGATCTTGACGACGCGGTTGTCTTTTTGCAGGAAACGAATCATGGGGTGATGGCGACCTTTGAAGCGCAATTGCTAGTGGAATGCAATTGTTAAGTATAGATCAGTCGCGTGAAGGGAAGACGGTGTGCCCCCATGGAGAATTCGGGAGGACCGAAGGGCGCACCACCCTCCACCTACGCTGGACGCTTTTGCTTTGTATCAGGGCACGACTTTACAGGCTGCGGAAAACTCTGTTCTTTGAAGGGTACGGGCTTCAGCCCGTACATAAACGATTGAAAATAGGTATGGGCTTTAGCCGCTGAGGGACGCATTTCCATTCGTCTCCCGACTTTTTCCGCAGCCTCTTTAGTCGTGCCGTAGAGGCGCAAAAGAGAGTGGGGCTTTAGCCCCTGCGCATTTGTCCATTGGAATTTCGCGCGCATTTTACGGCAGCAGGGGCTAAAGCCCTGACCACTTGGCGGGAAGTGGCACGACTAAAGTCGTGCCCTGATACAAAGCAAAACTGTGCAGGGTAGTAGAGGGATCTGCGCTACGCGCTAACGGTTCCCATGTCCGGCGCTGGCGCGCCGGACATGGGAACGCTTGGCTTATCTGTAGCGGCGGTAGTAGTACGGGTAGCCGTACACGTAGGGCCGCGGGTAAGCGTAGACGTAAGGATATGCATACGGATAGCCATAAGCATAAGGATAAGGAGCGTATCCCGGAGGTGGCGGAGCATACGCTGCTCCATAGCCGTAAGGCGGCGGCGGTCCATAGCCACCACGGCCTTGTCCCTCGGGACCAGCACTCGCCTCGATGCGGGACGCGTCCTGATAAGACACTGGCTGGACCGTAGCCGGGCTAGTCAGGTGGAAGGTCAGCAGAGCTTCCGGAGGAACAACGCTGCGCGGACCTGGAGTGGCCGCCGAAGCGCCCAGTCCAACACCGGTGCCGGCGACGGCACCGATCGCGGCGCCAGGGCCGCCTCCAGCAACAGCACCGATGGCAGCGCCCAGTACGGCCGCGCCTACCGTGTTGCCGGCGGTGTAACCACCCTTGCCCGGACTATTGGTGTCAAAGACATCCGTCGCCAGCGAGTAGGAATTGCCGCCAAGGTTCAGGGTGGTCAGTTGCAGCGCGATGCTGGCGCCACCTTTCAACTCACCTGGCTTCTTCACGTCCACCACGCGGCCAGTAACCTGCGCCCCGCGCGGGATCGCCAGCACATTGCCCACGTACACGCTCCGGGCTACTGTCCCCTGGAAGTAGTCACCGGGCTTCACTTTCTTCGAGTCCAGCGGCTCACTGGTGCGAATCGGCAGGAGTAGCCCACTGGCCAGAGTGACCGGGCCGGAAGGGGGCGCTGCCTGAGGGGCCGCCTGCCCCTGGTATCCATTGGGCGGGGCTTGGTTCGGCTGGTAGGCAGGCCGAGGCGGCTGTCCGTAACCTACACCGGGATCGCCCGCGGGCGGGGGCGGCGGCGCCTGGCCAGGATACTGGCTCGGTCCCTGGTTTGGATCCTGACTCGCGTTCTGCCCCGGATATTGTGGCGGGCCCTGATCCTGATTCTGGTCCTGCGCCGCATCGGGCGGGGGAATCTGTCCATTCTGGGCATCGGGTGGCGGTCCGGCCTGGCCCCAGTCACCCGGCTGGCCCGGCGTCGGAGTCTGTTGCGTGGTCTGCTGGGCAGACGCAACCAAGGCCGGAGCCAGCGCCAGGCTCGCGCCCAGAGCTCCAGAAAGCACCCATTGCAAACGATTTCGATTGATATTCATCTCTAATAAACCCCCTTGCCGAGTCGAGACGCCCGATCCGTCCGCTACGGCATACTGCATAGACGGTAATATGCACAGTCCGTCACAGTGCTCTAACCCAGTTCTACGGCAAAAGTTACCCAAGCTGCCTGGCCCAGCTATTATTTTTCACCTGCGGTAACCGGCCGCCCCTGCGCCAGCCCAGGCCGTTGACTAACTTGATATTCATCCGCCGTTCGCGGACTATTCTCAGTCCCTTCAACTTGTGTTACAGGGTGTGCCGCATGATGGCTGCAACAATGACCAACCATGGTGATGTTGGTGCTCGCAGCTTGGCCGCAATACCTTATAGGGCGGTTCGAGGAGAGGTTCCGGTCTGCCAGCCACTGACGGCGGCGCAGCAGCTCCATTGCTCCGCTTTGGTCCCGCCGGCTGCGACTGCAGAGCCCCAGCCTTGGCCTGACACCAACACGCCAGATTATGTCTCCGGAACCTTTGGACGGTATCGGATACGGCTGGCGGAGAACGTCCACGACCGGTTTGCCGCCTGCCGCCTCCGCTTTAACGTGTTCAATGTCGAGATGGGAGAGGGCTTGTCGTCCTCCTATTCGACCGGTCTGGACCGCGACCGCTACGACACGGTTTGTGATCACCTGATCGTAGAGGACCGGGAGGACAGCAGGGTGGTAGGCACCTACCGGATGCAATCCGGGCTTGCGGCAGCCGCGGCCTATGGCTACTACAGCGCCCAGGAATTTGAGTTTGCGCCCTATGAGTCGATCCGCGAACAAGTGCTGGAGCTAGGGCGGGCTTCGATCGACCGGCAGCACCGCTCGAGCGAAGTGCTCACCCTGCTGTGGCGCGGGATTGGCCAGTATGCCAGGCACCACGGATTGCGGTACCTGATTGGTTGCTCTTCCCTGACCTCGAAAGATCCCCTGGCGGGATGGAGCCTGTACCGGCAACTTACCTCGCAACTCGTTTCATTCGAATACATTACGGTTCCAACAGCGGCCTTTTCCCTGCCCTGCGGCGAAAGCGAGCCGGAAGTGCCGGTCAAACTGCCGCGGCTGCTACGGACCTACCTCGGAGTCGGAGCCAGGATTTGCGGTCCACCGGCCTGGGATCGCGCCTTCGGCACCATCGACTTTCTCACCCTTCTGGACCTGGAGCAGGTTGTGCCTGCGGCCCGCAGCCGCTTCCTGGTCGACTAGTCTCGATGATCCTCCGCAGGTACGTTCAAGGTTCTGTGCGCACCGCCCTGGTGGTCTACTCCGTACTCGAGTCGCTGGTCCGCTTTGTTCCTCTCTACCTCGTGGCCAGGGGACGCCTCTCTACCGCCCGGCGCGCAACGTGGCTCCATGATTCCTGCGCACGCCTGACCAGGCGGCTTTCCCTCTCGCCCTCCGTCAGTTTCTCCGGTGGCCACGACGCCGTCGGCCTGGTCGTCTCTAACCACCTGACGTATCTCGACATACTGGTCTACAGCGCGGCTCGTCCCTTTCTCTTCGTGGCTAAATCGGAGGTCCGTAGATGGCCTTTTCTAGGCACCATGGCCAGGTTGGGCGGCACCATCTTCGTCGACCGCGGCCGCAGCCTTCAGGTCGCGGAAGCGAGCCGGCAGATCGAGCAGGGCTTGCGCGAAGGGATGCCGGTGCTGCTCTTCCCTGAAGGCACCAGCTCGGACGGCAGCTCAGTCCTGCCCTTTCGATCGCCGCTTTTTGACCCGGCGATCCGCGCCGGCGCCTCGGTCACAGCAGCGGCGATCCGCTACTACGCCGACGATGCATCCGAGGACCAAGTGACCTATTGGGGAGACATGGTTTTTGCGCCCCATCTGTTCCGGACCATGTGCATCCGGGGCCTGGCGCCCGAGATCAGCTTCGACTCCCCGCGCAGGTTTCCCGACCGCAAGAGCGCGGCGCGGGAGGCATGGCAGCAAGTGCAGTCTTTGCGCGATCAGGCAGTGCTGGCGGGATCGGTATGAGTTCAGAAGCTGACGATTTGTGAGCTTCCCTCTTTACAGGGTCCCCCGTTGCCGTGGTAGACATGCTTGCATGCCTGCCACCACGGAGAGAAACCTTCACCTGAGCCAAACGGCTCCCAACATCATTCAATCGGAAATTCGCTCCATGACCGTGGAGTGCGACGCGGTTGGGGGAGTGAACCTCGCCCAGGGGGTGTGCGATACCCCGCTTCCCCCGGTGGTGATGGAAGCTGCCATCCAGGCGATCCGCGATGGCTACAACATCTACACCCGGCTGGACGGTGTGGCGGTGCTGCGGCAGGCCATCGCGGAGAAGCTCGCGCGCTATAACGGGCTGATCGCCGACCCTGACAAGGAGATCCTGGTGACCTCGGGCGCCACCGGGGCCATGTCTTCGGCGTGCCTTGCACTGTTCGATCCTGGCGACCAAGTCATCCTGCTGGAGCCGTTTTACGGCTACCACTACAGCACCCTGGCTTCCATGCGAGTTGAGCCAGTGCTGGTGCCTATGGAAATGACGACCTGGGAAATCGATTTTGATCGGCTTCGCGCGGCCATCACTCCCCGCACCCGCGGCCTGGTGATTAACAGCCCAGGCAATCCGTGTGGCAAGGTGTTCACCCGGACCGAACTGGAAGCGGTTGCCGCCCTGGCCATCGAACATGACCTGTTCGTGCTGACTGACGAGATCTATGAGTACTTCGTGTATGAAGGTCAGTCCCACATCAGCCCGGCGACAATTCCAGGCATGGCGGAACGCACGATTACGATTTCCGGCTTCTCCAAGACCTTCAGCATGACTGGTTGGCGGATGGGTTACCTCGCCGCCAGCAGCAGGTGGATACCCGCCATTGGCTACTTCCACGACCTGGGTTATGTCTGCGCTCCCTCACCGTTCCAGTTCGCCGCCGCAGCCGGGCTGCAGACTCTCCCCGACAGCTTCTACCAGGACATGGCGACTGAGTACCAGGAGAAGCGAGACAAGATCTGTGATGCCCTCGCCGCTGCGGGCCTGACTCCCGCAGTGCCTGCCGGCGCCTATTATGTGTTGGCCGATGCCAGTCGAATTGAGGGCGATCGAGCCAGCGTCAAGGCGAGGAACCTGCTTCGGGCGACCGGCGTGGGCGCTGTTGCCGGGTCGGCGTTTTATGGTACCGGACGGGGAGAGAACCTGCTCCGCTATTGCTTCGCCAAGCAGGATGCTGACCTGGAACGTGCCTGTACCGCTCTACGCAACTTTGGCGTCTGACGGCCGTTGTGCCAGCGCTAAAGCGCCGGATCAAGGCTCCTTCCCCGCATAAATGCTGGGGCTCCCACCCAGGGGGCTAAAGAGTACACCCACCTCCAGTTAGCCTAATCAGTGAATCCATTTGGTGAACCGGAGCATCAGATACGTTGACAACAGAAGACTCAAGTGCGAGGCTTAAGAACACAAACTCGCACACGAGGACTGTGCGTGCAGGAGCAACGAGGCGATGGCAAAGATTATCGGCATTGATTTAGGCACCACAAACTCAGTGGTGGCAGTGATGGAAGGCGGTGAGCCCAAGGTTATACCCAATGAAGAGGGTGGCCGGACTACCCCGTCCGTCGTGGGATTTACCAAGAGCGGTGAGCGGTTGGTAGGCCAGGTAGCAAAGCGCCAGGCGATCACCAACCCGGAAAACACGATTTATTCGATCAAGCGGTTCATGGGCCGGCGTGCCAATGAAGTGACCGACGAAATGAAGATGGTGCCCTACAAGGTGAAGCCACAGGGTGATCACGTGGTGATTGTGGCCCAGGGCAAGGATTATACCCCGCCGGAAATCTCGGCGATGATTCTGCAAAAGCTGAAGAAGGCAGCAGAGGACTACCTCGGTACTACGGTCAGCGAAGCAGTCATCACTGTGCCCGCGTACTTCAACGATGCGCAGCGCCAGGCGACCAAGGACGCGGGCAAGATTGCCGGTCTGGATGTGAAGCGCATCGTCAACGAGCCCACAGCGGCGGCATTGGCGTACGGCCTGGACAAGAAGAAAGACGAAACCATCATCGTCTATGACTTCGGCGGCGGAACGTTCGACGTTTCGGTTCTCGAGGTCGGTGAAGGTGTGATTGAGGTCAAGGCGACCAACGGCGATACGCACTTGGGCGGCGACAACCTTGACCAGCGCATCGTGGATTGGTTGATCGACGAATTCAAGAAAGACGAACAACTGGACCTGCGGGCAAAAGGCAATGAGATGGCGTTACAGCGTCTGAAGGATGCGGCGGAGAAGGCCAAAATCGAGCTCTCGACCACACTCGAGACCGAGATCAACCTTCCCTTCATCACGGCAGACGCGACTGGACCGAAGCACCTGGTCAAGAAGCTGACCCGATCCAAGCTCGAGCAGTTGGTGGAAGACCTGATCCAGCGCTCGATCGAGCCTTGCAAGAAGGCCATGGCCGACGCCCAGGTCGATACCAGCAAGATTGACGAGGTGGTGCTGGTAGGCGGACAGACACGCATGCCGCGTATTCAGCAACTGGTGAAGGACCTGTTCGGCAAGGAGCCCCACAAGGGCGTAAATCCGGATGAGGTTGTGGCGATTGGAGCCGCGGTTCAAGCTGGCGTACTGGCTGGAGAAGTAACAGACTTGTTGCTGCTCGACGTAACGCCACTGACGCTGGCTATCGAAACCCTGGGTGGAGTCGCGACCAAGATGATCGGACGCAACACGACCATCCCGACCAAGAAGACGGAGACGTTTTCGACGGCGGCGGACAGCCAGACAGAAGTCGAAGTACACGTACTTCAGGGCGAGCGCCCGATGGCAGCGCAGAACCGGACCCTGGGCAAGTTCAAGCTGAGCGGAATCCCTCCTGCTCCGCGTGGCGTGCCCCAAGTGGAAGTGACGTTCGATATCGATGCCAACGGCATCCTGAACGTGACGGCGAAAGACAACGCCACCGGTAAGGACCAGAAGATCACCATCACTTCTTCTTCGGGTCTAAGCAAGGAGGAAGTCGATCGCATGGCAAAAGAGGCCGATGCGCATGCTGCCGAGGACCAGACAAAGCGGGACGAGGTAGAAGCGCGGAACGGGCTCGACAACATGGTGTACAACGTCGAGAAAATGCTGAAGGACAACGGCGACAAGGTTTCCGGCAGCGACAAGAGCGACGTTGAGTCCGCACTGGCCGAGGCCAAGACTGCACTCCAGGGGAGTTCAGGCGCGGCCGAGCTGAACAGTGCACGGGAGAAACTGACCGCGGCTTCGCACAAGCTGGCCGAGGCCATGTACAAGTCGAACGCCGGCGGAGCAACCGCTTCGAGCGACGGTCCGGCTGCTGCTCCCGAAGAGAAGAAGGAAGAAGGCGTGATCGACGCCGAGTACGTGGACGTCGCGGACAAGAAATAAGGACAAAGGAAAAGCACCAGGTAAGTTGGTTGCCGATCTCAGTCGGACGCGGAGTTAAACACAGGCACGGGGCGCTCAACCGCTAGGAGCGCCCCGTGGTTTATCAGAGCTAGAGGTGAGCAGCAGAACAAGCAGAAGGCAGGACAAAAAATGACTGAGACGATGTGGAAATATGAGCAACTTCGGGCAGGACAGATCTATAACCAGGTCATGTTCAACACGCGCGAAGAAGCGGAAAGCTTTGCCGCACAGATGACCCGGGTAGAACCCGATCTGTTCTGGCGAATTGAGCCGGTAGAAGCCCGGTTGTGGTGGAACTGAAGTAAGCCCGGGGTCGCCGTAGGGCGACCCCAACATTTGTAACTGGAATTGAACTGACACAGCAAACATGGCGACTACACCGACGAAAGACTATTACGGCCTTCTTGGAGTCAAGAAAACTGCCACGGCGGACGACATTCGCAAAGCGTTCCGTAAGCTTGCGCGCAAGCACCACCCCGACGTGAATCCCGGGGATAAGAAGGCGGAAGAGCGTTTCAAGGAGATCTCTGAAGCCAACGATGTATTGAGCGACGAGAAAAAGCGCAGGGTTTACGACGCGCTGGGGTACTACTCCGATCAGATTGATCCTGCAACCGCCGAGGCGGCGGCCCGTGGGGGCTATGGCGGCTTCTCCGGCGGCAGTCATGCCGGGGGTGCGGCGCAGCAGCCAGGCGCTGGGCGCGACGTTCCCATCGACTTTGGAGGCTTTGACTTCTCCGACTACGCGGCAGGCCAACCGGGCGGAACCGGAGGCGCCTCAAGCTGGGGCAGTTTCCGGGATATTTTCTCCGGCGCATTTTCCAAGGGACAGAAGCAGCGCGGCCCCCAACCGGGAACCGACCTCGAATATCAGGTCCAGGTGGATTTCTGGACCGCAATCCGCGGCGGCGTGGCTCGTATCCAGGTGGTGCGGCAGGAGACCTGCCCCACCTGCAAAGGAAAGCCCAGCGGGGGTGGCGGAACATGTCCCGAGTGTCAGGGTACCGGACAAGTCACCCAGATGGGTGGACGGATGAAGTTCAAGATCACCTGCCCGCGGTGTGGCGGCACAGGCAAACTCGAGGACGAATGTGCCACCTGCGACGGCGAAGGAACGGTGACCAGGACCGAAACGGTTGAGGTTCGCATCAAGGCCGGCACCCGCGATGGCCAGCGAATTCGGCTGGCGGGTAAAGGCAATGCCGGTGTCAACGGCGGGCCGGCCGGCGACCTCTACTTGATCATCAAGATCGATAGCCATCCCGTATTCACGCGATCGGGGGATGATATTCAGGTTACGATCCCAGTGACCGTGCCGGAAGCGGCTCTGGGAGCCAAAATTGAAGTGCCAACCATCGATGGCCGCGCCCAATTGAAGATTCCGCCGGGGACGCAGAGCGGGCAGAAGTTGCGGATGCGCGGCAAGGGGGTTCCCTCGGCAACCCATGAGGGAGCTCGCGGCGACCAGATTGTTACCGTGGAGATGGTTGTGCCGCAGCTCAGGGACGAGCGATCGAAAGAAATTCTGCGTGAGTTTGCCAAACTGAATCCAGAAGACCCCAGAGCGGCGACCTTCGCAGGAGTGTAAACCGGGTACTGACCTGGAGTCACGAGAACGAAAATGCCCACGAAACGTAAATCCAAAGGCGCATACATGATCTCGGCGGTTGCCGAGATGTATGAGATCCACCCGCAGACGTTGCGGCTTTATGAGCGGGAAGGGCTGTTGCAGCCGTCACGTACTGTCGGCAACACCCGCCTTTACACGGATGAAGACCTGGAACGGCTCGAGTTTATTCTCAACCTGGCGCGGGACCTGGGCGTCAACATCGCCGGCATCGCCATCATTCTGCAAATGCGGGAACGGATGGAGGAGATGAATCGGCAGATGCAGGACTTCGTCAATTACGTACGGACGGAAATGCTGACCAAAATGCAACAAGGTATGCCAGCCAGCGAGGGGGCATTGGTTGCCCTGCGCCGGCCGGTGGTGGTTCCCCCCGTACTGCGTAAGCGCTAGAAGCTAACCTGTTTCTTTAGGAGCCTTTTGGGGCAAAGTGTACTCTAAAAGGGAGTTTTGAGTCGGCCGCAAGCATGATGAACTTTCTGCTCGTACTCAGCATCATCGGCATTCTCACCTCGACGATGTATGCCCTCCTGGTGACGATAGGCGCACTGCGCCTGGCGCAGCGCCGGCGTGCTTTGCTGCCGAGTTCGTTCGCGCCGCCGGTCAGCTTGCTGAAGCCGCTCCACGGATCCGAACCGGACCTCGAAGCGCATCTGGAAAGCTTCTTCGAACAGGATTACCCCGAGTTCGAGATTATTTTTTGCGCACGCAGCGACCAGGATCCCGGCCTGGAGATCGCCCGCAGGGTGGCCGCGCGCTATCCGAAGATCCGCTCCAGGTTCCTGTGCAGCGGCAATCCTCCCTATGCCAACGCCAAGGCGTGGTCCCTGGAGCGCATGCAGAGTGCCGCCGCACACCGTTTTTTCGTGGTCAGCGACAGCGATGTTTCGGTCACGCCGGGCTATCTGCGAGCGGTGATCGCGCCCTTCGTCGACGTGCGCGTTGGCATGGTTACCTGCCTGTATCGCGGCGTAGGCGGGAGTTTCTGGTCCCGGCTCGAAGCGGTCGGGATGTCGATCGAGATGTCCGCCGGCGTGCTGGTAGCAGAGATGCTCGAAGGTATGAAGTTTGCCCTCGGACCAACAATGGTGGTGCGACGCGACTGCCTGGAAGGGGCCGGTGGGTTTCGTGCCCTGGGGCCTTACCATGCAGATGACTTCATGTTGGGCAACTTGATAGCCGCCAGTGGGCACGAGGTTATTCTTTCCACCCACACCATCGACCATCACGTCCTGAATTCTTCATTCCTACCTTCCGCACTGCACCAGATCCGGTGGATGAAAAGCACCCGGTTTTCCCGCCCCAAGGGACATTTTGGAACCGCGCTCACCTTCAGCATGCCTTACGGGTTGCTGGCGGCAAGCGCTGCCGTGGCGTTGCATCGTCCTTTGCTGGGCGGACTGCTCCTGTTCTGGACGTGGGCCTCGCGGGTCGCACTGGGAGCGCTGGTGGGCGGTCTGGTAGTTGACGAGCCCACGTGGGTGCGGAGCGCGTTGCTTTATCCTCTTCGCGATTTGCTGGGCGCTGGCTATTGGGTTGCCAGTTATGTGAGCAACCAGGTGCGGTGGCGCGGGGAAGCTTACAAGCTGCTGCGGGATGGGTTCATGAGAAATGATTCCCAGCCAGCGGAGCGCGAGCCCAAGGCCGTCCTCACGGCTTGATTCTGCACTTCTTCCTTGCGAAAGAACCCCGGGTGCCCCATATCCCCAATTTCCTGTAGAGCTTCTAGGCGCTGGCGAACTTCATGCGGCTTTCCTCAATGAAAGCCGCACACGCAATCATGTCCGGTGCCGCGTGCAGGAAATTTGGGGTATCTCGCTCGTTTTTTGCGAGATGTGGGATACCGCGGCACTCAACCCCCAATTCTTAGCTCGCAAGCGAACATTTCGGTTCTTCTACTGGTAAAGATCCCGCCGATTAGAGTGGGCGATCGGTGTAGAGGGATTTGTCGGACAGCTCCTGTAACAAATGAGCTCGGCTTCCTAACAGCCCGACCACGTGGTCGTGGACATCTCCGGGCACGAAAAGGAATTTGCGCGGACCGGTTCCCCATAACGCCAGAAGATCTGCATCGCTGATCAGCACCCGCGGAGCATCCGGATAGTTCGAGCCCCAAAGCATCGAACTCACCCGGCCATTGACTAACAAGGCTTGCCGCTGGGTATAGAACAGGAGCGAGGAGCCGTCGGCTACATCCCCGTAGAGGATGAGGGTGGCATCGGTTCCTGCTGGGGCAATGTGGTTGATGGTATCGGCCATCGCGCGCGAGGAGAGCATCGGCTCAAAGCGCACTAAGGCGATATGCGCAGCGATGAGAAATACAGCAGAGGTGAACGCGACACTGACCGTGGCCTCGAAATGGTGCTTCTGGCGACGTAGCCACCACGCGATCACGGGACCCAGCAGAAAACCGGCCGCAGCCAGCCCGGCGGGCAGTCGCAACGCGGCAAAGGATGGCCCGGTGAGATCGAATAAATGAGACATCGAGAGCGTATACCCGGCGACATCCCGATGCGCGAGAAGCGCGCCAATGTCGCTGCCAGAGGGAAGGCGGCGAGACGACCAAAGTCCGTAGCCGAGCGCAGCAGCCGCTATCAGACCGATAAGAGCGAGTGCGATCTGGGCTCCATTGAGCCATTTGCTGGCCCCCTCAGCTTCCTCATTCGCGAGTGCGCCGGCGGTGAGCAGCAGCAGAGGGAAATACACGGGAAAGGTGTAGTACTCCTGGTTGGTGGAGAGAGAGAAAAAGACCAGGATGATGACGGCATAAATGGCGAGCAGCCACGTGGTTCTGGCGCGGAAGAGCGTCGAGCGGGCGGAAACGAAATCCCATCGGGTGCGGGAGCTCCAGGCCCTTCTCAAAACAACCGGCAGGTAAATGCTCCAGGGAAAAAGCCAGACCAGGTGCAGGCTCCAGTAGAGGACAAAGGGAAGCTTGTTGTAGTCGACTGGATAACGCTTGCCGAGAAAGCGAAGCACCTGCTCGTTAATGAAGTAGAAATAGAAGAAGCCGTGGACATTGCCCGGGGTGGGCATGTTGCCAATGGGGTGCCCCGCGCCCGGGTTGCGTAACCCGGCGAGAATGTGCCACGGGGCGGCAATGGCGAGAAAGAGCAGAATGCCGGAGGGGATGTGGAACTCACGCCAGCGGCGCCACTCGCGGGTGAGGAGCAGGTAAGGCACAGCCGCCAGGAAGAAGAAGACCGGGGCCACCAGCCCCTTGGCCAACATGGCCAGCGCCAGTGCTGCCCAGGTCAGGTAAAAGCGGGAGGGCTTCTCGTCTTCCAATCCAATGAGAAAATTGTAAAGAGCAAAGGCCAGCAACAAGGTAAGCAGGACTTCGGGAATGAAGATGCGGGTGAACAGAAAGACTCCCGCGCTGGTCAGGATGCTGAGGGCGGCGTAGAACGCCGCGCGCTCGCCATAGGCGCGACGGCCCCAGACCCAGGCCAGAATGGCGAGGCCGAGCACGCCAAGAGTGAGGGGCAGATGGGTTGCGAATACGTTGAATCCGAAAAGGCGATAATCGGCGGCGGCCAGCCAATACGGCAGCGGCGGTTTCTCCAGATAGCGGACGCCATTTACTTTCAACGTGACCCAGTCGCCACTACGCGCCATATACTGGGCGGCAGTGGCGTGAGTGGCATCTGCGTCATCCAACAGCGGGGGCGTGAAGAGCGCTGCCGCATGTACCGCGGCGAAGACCAGCAGCAGCAGTATCCAGGCTCGCACGGGAGAGAGGACGAAGGAATTCTCCGGAGGCGCCTCGAGAGAGAGAGCGAAGTGATTCGACATGGTTCAGAAAAACGCGGTAACTAAGCAGAATACCAGCCGGCCTCAGGCACACTTGACTGCGACAGCGGAGGCCTTCCATACCGCGGTTGAGCAATGCGTTCAGGACGCCGACTCGGATGCAGTGCATCGCGTGCGAACGGGCTCACGCCGGCTGCAGGCAATGCTCGAGGCTACGTTGCGCGAGAGCGCAGGCCCCGCACTGCAACAGACGGCGAAGGCATGGTTGCGCCCACTGAAGCAGATTCGGCGTGCAGCCGGCGAAGTGCGCGATCTGGATGTGCATCGCAAGCTCCTGGAAAGTTGGGCGAGCAAGGAGTCGCCCATTCCCGAGGCTGCTTCTCCCAATCATCTGCACGAACAGGCGCAAGTGCTCGACACGTGGCTCAAAGGGGAGCGCAAGCACCTGGCGCATGGCATGCAGAAGCAAATCAGGAAGCGGCAGCAAGGGCTGGCGGAGCAGCAGGCTGCGTTTCTGGCTGCCGTGGGCTCTGTGCCGCCTGGCGGTAGCAGAGCTGCGCGTTCGACCGATGCCGTGGCCCTGGAAGACTTTGTGCGCACGGCCGATGCTATGCCCTTGCTGGATGCGGAGAATCTGCATGAATTCCGCAAAGCGACCAAGAAGGCTCGCTACGTGGCCGAATCCGGCGCGGAGGGGCCAGCCGAGAGCAGCGTAGCGAAGGCACTGAAACGAATTCAGGATGCCATCGGTGAATGGCATGACTGGGTGTGCCTTCGTGAAGAGGCCGAGGCGGCCGTGGGAAACGATGCGCCCGATCTGATGGCGTTTTTAGAACGCCAGGTCGAGCGACATTTTGTCCTGGCGATGAAAACCACCCACACAATGCGCGCCCGGCTCTCTGGAGAATGGATGGCCATCTGCAAACAACCTGCTAAGCGGCCACCGGCAACGGTCGGTATCGACGCCAGGCCCGTAGCTTCCGGATTTTAAACGGTCTTGCCGGCCCAGGGCTTCTGGCTTTGTATCAGGGCACGACTTTAGTCGCGCCACCTCGCAGCCCAAAATGGTCGGGGCTTTAGCCCCAGCCAACTGCCTTGGCAGGGGCTAAAGTGTCTGCGTGAGAACCCGAAAATAAGCCGCGATAACATCCACCCGAATCTGGTGGGAGCCCCCTGCTTCAGCAGGGGGGAGCTGGACTTCAGTCCAGCGGAAAAGCAATTCATTCCGAAACGACGGGCTTTAGCCCTGGATTTTCGACGCCAGCGCTAAAGCGCATAATCAAAGTCGAACCTTTCTGCGCAACGCTGAAGCGTTGCTCCCCTCTGCTAAAGCAGAGGGCTCCCACCAAAACCAAGGTCTTCTCACTAAGTTCTCACGCAGGCTCAAAGCCCCCTTGCCTAAGCCTTTACGGCACGACTAAAGTCGTGCCCTGATACAAAGCCAAGCGACAGACTGACTCAACTTAAAGATCGGGATTCCTGCGCGGCTTGAAGATAATGTAAGACGAAGTGGTGTATCTTGCATTGCAGACATATCAACGTTGCCCCAGGTGAAGCTCCCCCCCACGATGCAGACGTACGCCGCGATTGACATTGGTTCCAACTCCTGCCGATTGAAGATCGCACGAGTCCAACAACATCAGCTGAAAGTGCTTCATGAGGATCGCGAGGTCACGCGTCTGGGGGCCAGCGTCTTCGAAACCGGCGTGGTTTCTCCCGAAGCCATGGCAGGCACATTGCTGGCTCTCAAACGTTTCTATCGTGCGGTCAAAATGCACGGTGCCGATAGGGTACGAGCCGTTGCAACCTCGGCCCTGCGCGACGCGCGCAATGCGCTGGCTTTTCTAGCCTGGGTTAAATCTGAGACCGGTTGGGAAGTGGAAATCATCTCCGGACTGGAAGAGGCGCGCCTGATTCACCGCGGGGTGATGGGTGAAGCCGGGACCCAGGGGAGATGTCTGCTGATCGACGTCGGCGGCGGCAGCTGCGAGATCACGCTCTCGGAACGCAAACGCATCGTGGAAACGGTAAGCCTGCCGCTGGGCGCCGTCCGCTTGACCAAGGAGTTTCTTCCCGGCGATCCACCTTCGGAGACAGAGCTTGCCCGCATGAAGCAATTTATAGCGCGCGAAGTGCGCAAGGCGGAACGACGCTTCGGTGCCTTGCGGGTCTCGCTGGTGATCGCCACCTCGGGGACCGCAGCCGCGCTGGTCCAGGCCAGCCAGGCGATGCGCGGGACCAAGCCGCAGGGAAAGAATCGCGTAACCAGAGGCAAGCCGATGGCGGATGCGCGGAACGTGCGCCGGTTAACTACCAAGTTGACCAACATGAACAGCGCCCAACGCAGCGGTCTTCCAGGCATCGGACCCAAACGGAGCGAGATCGTGGTTGCCGGCGCCCACGTCTATTCCGCGCTTTTGGAACATTTCGCTCTCTCTGGGTTCATCTACTCAGAGCTTGGCTTGCGGGACGGCATCCTGGCCCAGATGCTGGCCGAGCAGGACGCCAAGACGACCGCCCACCTTGTGTTCGAACGCGAGCGCTGGCAGGGCGTGCTGGCCACTTGCAAACGCTATGGCGTGGACCCACGGCAAGCAGACGCGGTGCGCCAACACGCATTGCAGCTCTTCCGCGATATGCAGGCAGTACACGAGCTACCGCAGGAATACGGCTCCTGGCTGGAAGCAGCGGCCATGATGCGTGACGTGGGTAAATTCATGAACTACCAGGGACACCATCGCCACGCACAATACATCATCGCCAACTCAGAATTGTTCGGCTTCACGCCGCAGCAAAGGGCTATCATGTCTGCCATCGCGCGCTACCTGGGCAAGTCTCGTCCCGACCCGGCGGATCGCACCATGCGGCCCATTCCTCCGGAAGAATTCACCCGTGTGCAACGGGCGGTGGTGTTGTTGCGTTTGGCGGTCGCCCTAAACCAGGACCGGGCGAGCGACGTGCTTAAGGTGACCCTGCACGTGTATCCCAAGCGGGTGTTGATGGAGCTGAGCCCAGGCCGTACCGGCGCGGAGCTGGAACTCTGGTCGCTGCGTAAGGAAGGCGACTATTTCCGCGAGGTGTTTCGGCGCGAACTTTTTGCGGCGCTGGCGTAGATCTGCCGCAGCATTCGCGGGTCCAGCAGGGAGATTAATTGCCCGGGCCGGCGCGTGCAATCGACACGTGCAATTGCCCCCTTCCGCATCCGTATGCTGGCTGGTCTCGGGGCGCAGATGAGCGAGCCCAGGAATTCGGGCAAGTTGGGATTGTGGCCAACGAGCAACACGTTCTCATAGGCAGAGAAGGTCGTAACCAAGGCCTGGAAGCCGGCAACCGTGCCAGAGGGTGAAACCGCCTCGGTAATTTGGATCTTGCTGTCATAAGCGACTTCGGTGCCTACCAGCGAGGCCGTTTGCAGTGCCCGCTTGAGCGGACTGGAGGCAATTAGGTCAAACTGAATCCGCAAGGCGTTCAGATACCGCGCAATCAGCAAACACTGCTCCTTGCCTTCCTTGTCCAGGGGACGCTTGGCATCAACAGTAGGCGACGCGCGGCGAACTCCGGCACTCGCATGGCGCAGAATATAAAGGTTCATCGGGGTTGGACTTCTCTTCTCGCGCCGCGGGAAGTTGGGGCGCAAGATCTTTCAATTCACACAATTGTAACAATTCCCCCGGCATAAGAGAAGGCCCTCCTCAATAGACCGGTGCCGGCGCTGGTAGCGGATCGATGGGGAGGCCAGGGTCAGGATCAGAGGGTGGAAGAGGGACCGGGTTCGGCTCCTGATCTGGAGACGGATCGGGGCCCGGCAGGGGGAAGACATCGGGATCTGGGGAACTCATTCCGGTTGGAAGTGCCGCAAGCGACAGACGGTTGCCTGACGAGAGCAGGATCGGCGAGGAACGTTAAGGCAGCGGCTTTTTCTCCGAATGGGGCAGTTTTGCCAGATCCTCTTTTGCCGGATCCTCGGGAATTTTCACCTCCTCGATCAAGTTTGCCGCTGAATCAGCCGGCCCCTCAGGACCTATGCCGCCCAGCGGGAATTTCGTATCGTGCCGATCGAGCGGCGAGATGGAGGGTTCGTTTGCCTCTGCCGGTTTGGCAGGGGGAGACGGCGGGGAGGCAGGATCGAGCTCCGGCACCGGTCGCAGCGCTCCGGATGTCACTTCCGGATTGGCCCACGGCTCGGTCCGTAGCTTCGCCACCAGATCGCGCAGCGTGGGTTCGGACAATCCGGTCAAAACTCCGACGCCCGGCGGAACCGGCATCCCTTCCTCCGACATGATCAGGTCTTCGGCACCCATTTCTTCGCCCGCCAACTCTTCCCTGGTGACGATGGGGGGATCGATCGACATGACCAGGGCAGCCTCGATACCGCGCTGCCAGAACCGGGCGGCGAGCAGGAGGAAGAGCCCGAGCTGTGCCAGGAGAGCAGCGACCCACACCTGATGGGCGGGCAGCGCCTTCCAAAGATAGAGGCATAAGCCGAGAGCGGCTACGCCTGCTATTCCAACGAGAAGGAAGCTGCCAAAAGTACGGAAAAAATATCCGAATAACAGCCGGAGCGCCGGCAAGAGTGCCTGCTGGACCCGGCGTTCGCCGTCCATGGCATTGCGCACGATGTAGATTTCAACCAGATCCCACCATAGGCGCACAAGTAAGGCTACGAGCAGAACCACGGCTCCACTGATGAACGAAAAATAAAACATTTGGCGCTCGACGTAGACCGCGTCGGCGCGAGCCAGTAGCACGGCGCGGACGCCAAGCAGAACGCCCAGGATAATAGCCGCCACGCATCCAGCCAGGATTGCGGCGCGCACAAAGCGCCAGAAGTAGGCGACTCCCCCGCGCAGCAGTACCGAGAGCCGTGGCGGCTCGGCGGCGACGAACACAAAGACACTGCCGGCGAAGAAAACAAACAGCACCAGCAACTGGAGCAGATTGAGCCAGGCGGCGGTATGGAAGACCATGGGGGTAAAACTGGTGTCGCGAAGGTGAACCCCAAGTTCCACGAGAGATGCCAGGTTGAGGGTGCCGGCGATTTTTTGCGCCGCGAGTGTGTGGTCAAGGTAGGAGGCAAGTCCGGTCGCGAACGGTACAGCAGCAAGCAGACTGAAGATCAGATTGACGGCGTAGACCCAAACCACACAAGGCCAATTGCGCAGGCCTAGTTGAAATCCCCGGACAAGCAGATTGGGTAGCGGTCGCTTCATTCGAAGTTGTAGCTCCCGTGAAGATTGTAATTGGATCGTCATGTTCACTCAGTGATTCGGCGGGCGCTCTCTCAGACCAGGAAGGATAACCATTGCACCAGCAACTGTTGGGCGAAGACCCAGTAATTCGTCAATTTCAGACGAGCTGTCCGGTCCCGCTGCAGGGTGTAACTATTATTGAATGAATCAACATCCAGCGGAACATTTCCATCCGGATCCACCTGGGCATACACCGCCCGCGAGGGTTTGTCCCAGGAGAAACGAGCCCATCGTTCTTTGCCATCCCAGGTGGCTTGCTCCTTCGAACCATCCGCGAAGCCTACTTCGAGTTTCACCGGAAAGAGAAAGGTGCCTTTGCGCCGCACCACCACACTGGTTTGGTAGGGGCCGCCGGTAGAGTTCTCATTCCACCATTCGCTGGGGCCAGAAGTGAGCGAGTCCACGGAGTAGTCGAGCACCTCAGTGCCGTCGAACGCCTGGTCGAAGTAGGGCTGCAGATCTTTGCGCCCGCAAATTTCCTGCAGGGTGTCAAGAAATTGGGTGCCGGTGGGATGCTGAAAACGGTAGCGCTCAAAGTAGACGCGGAGGGCTTGACGGAGTGTCGCCTCCCCCACTACCGCCTCCAGCGTAGCGAGCACAGTCGCGGTTTTACCATAGACGATGCTGCCATAACTTTCGCCATTGGCGAACTTCCAGCCTTCGCGCACGATGGGGTCTTCATCGGGGTGTGCGAGATAGAATAGCCGTTCGTTCTCGGCGTCACTGGCGTACAGGGTGTGCGCGTTCACCAGCGAAGTATTCTGACCGAAAAGCGACTGGGCCACTTTGCTCTCGCTGTAGCTGTTGATGCCCTCGTCAAGCCAGGGTTCTTCAAATTCATTGCTGGCGACCATGCCATACCAGTACTGGTGACCGAACTCATGGGCGACCGTTATTTCCAGGCCATAGTAAGACCACCACGGCTCCCACCAGTCTGCACCGCCGGTGATGAGTGTCGGGTACTCCATTCCGCCAAAGGCCGAGTCTGGCTCGGGATCGATCAAGGTGAGCTGCTTGTAGGGATATGGTCCATACCACTCATCGAATTTCTGCATGCTCTGTTTCAGGATGGAGAGGTATCGATCGCGTTTGTCAGCATGGGATGCAAGGATCAAAGAGTGCAATTTTACCGGGCCAAGACGATTCACGAAGGTATCGTCAACGACCTGAAAATGCGGTGAGGCGGCCCAGGCGAAGTCGTGAATATCCTCGCCGCGGAAGCTGAGGGTCCGGGTGCCGTCAGAATTGGCTTGTTCGCCTGTCTGCATGCCACTGGTTCCCACGATGTAACGCTGGGGCAGTGTGAGGTTGACGTTGTAGGTGCCGAAATCTGAAAAGAATTCTGTATCGGCGTGGTATTGATGGCAGTTCCACTCGTCGTGCCAAAGAACGCCGACCTTGGGGAACCACTGCGCGCCCATGAGGAAGTCCCGCTTGTATCCGGTTCTGGCGACGGAGAGCGGGAATTTGTCGTGGAAGGCAAGCGAGAAGCGAATTGCCTCACCCGACGCAAGTGGTTTGGGAAGGGTGATTTCCATGACCGTGTGATCGTCCTGATTGCCATCGTCAGGCGCGATGAATCGCATGCTCTTCGCCAGGTCACCATAGCCCTCGGCAGAGACGGCTTTGATGTCGATGGAGCCTTGGTCTCCCTTGCCCAGGGGGACATACACGCCCTGCTGATGCGCTTCCCGGGAAAAAGTGGATTGGGGGCGGAAAGCGTTGAGGTAGAGGTGAAACGGAATGGTGGAGACAGGCTGGGCAGAGGGGTTGCGATATTCGACGATCTCGGTCGCGTCCAGGGACTTTGCATCGGTATTGATGCTGGCATCGATCCAGTAGGCGACGACCCGCTGCGAGAGGGGCTTGCCGTCAGGAGAATAGACCACCGACACCTGGGCCCACGCGGATAAGGCAAGCAGCAAGGGCGATAGCGACAGCAAACGCAGGTAGGGCATGCGGCATTCTAGTTCATTTTTGCGAGCGAATGCGCAGCGCGGGAGTGCGCACCTTGAGCCCGGTAGCGTTGAGTAGCATCGGTGGATACCCTGCAGTTTTCCAAGTTAGCGAAATGGAACAAACAAAACGAATATGCGGCTCCGGATTGGATCAGTCTCGGCAGCGAGACTGATTTGGACGGGTCCAAACCTGGGAGCATAAGAGCCCTGCCAGGAAACGGCGGTCGTAGCTGGGCACCAAGCCGCGGCGAAGCAAGGCGGTTGCATATTCAGGCAGGGCACGCACGCGCAGCCCGGCAAGCAGACCGAAAGCTCGATAGAGTAAGCCGATGATCCCCTGCGCGAGACATCCGGCAAAAGGATTGCGGGGAATGGCAAACTCCGAAATGACCCATCGCGCCCCCGGAAGCGCGTGGGGAAGAACCCGATCGAAGACCTCCTCCAATTCATAGGGGAAAAAACAGTCGAGGAAGAAGTGAGAAACAATCAGGTCGTAGCTTCCGATGGGGTTCCACTGCAGAGCATCCGCGTGATGCAGGCTGATGCGTCGGCGAGCTTGCGGACCGGACCTGCGAATACGCTTGTCGAGAATCGTAAGCATGGATTGGCTGGAGTCGATGACGTCCGCAGTCAGGGCTGGATTGGCCGCCAGCAGGCGCTCCAGGAAGCGCCCATCCCCATCTCCCAACAGGAGAACGCGGCGGGCGCCGGTGAGATGGGGGAGTTGGGCGCTCCGGCAGCGTTCGAGCCAGGGCCCAAAGGTCATGTATTCAAGCCATCGATAGACCCGGGCGACGCGATCGAAGTTGGCGGGGATAGTCACCGGGTGAATGGGAACAACGCCAACGGTGTCAGCAGCGCTGCATCGGCGGCGATGCGCAGGTGCAAGGGCGAAAGGTGTGAGCTGCGCACGTCGAGAGCAAAAAGCAGTCCACTACTGAGGAGGGCCGCCAGGTAAACCGCCATCAGCCCACGCGAAGGCGCAAGCAGGGCGGCGGCCAGCGAGAAGAACGCAATCATGGTTACGATCGGGCGCAGATGCAGGCCAGCCCATCGGGTCATAGCGTGGGGGCGGTTGCCGCCCTCCCATTTGTCGATGCCCACGCAATTAATCCAGCAAAGCAGCGCAAAGAAGAGGATGGCGGGCGCCAGTTGCTCTTTCCCGAACAAACTGCCGGCGCTTAGGCGAGACCACGCGGGGACTGCGGTGGCGGCGGCGAAGAGGATTCCCACGACAAGCTCCTTGGGCAGCCCGGGGACCCGGCAATGGACAGCAAGCAGATAAAGCAAAGCAAATAACCCGATCCACGAGTCGTCGCGGAATGCCTCAGGGCGCATGCGGGTGAAAATGAACCAAACCCATAGCACGCCCAGAAACGAGGCTGCCAACAGGAATGCAGTGCGATGGCGGGCGTGGAAATGGTGGCGTTCCCGTAAAAGCTCGCCCTGAGGATGGCGGAGCCCATCGAGTATGCGGTCGGCGACGTAAAGCAACCAGGTGCCGAGAGGCAGAAGAAGCGCCTGAATCAGGGACAGTCGAAGGTGCATGGCGCGGACGAAAAACCACGACCAGAGAGCGGCAACCGTGGGCGCATCCAAGCTTAGGAGATGCCACGATTCCGCAAGATTGTAGAGGCGCTGGGCCAAGATTCAGTTTACGAGAACTTTGGCTCGACCGCGGGAAGCTAAGAGGCGGCTGGCTCGGGCTGCTTCCGCGGCGCTCGGCGACGGTGCGGTTTGGGTGCGACGGAGGGCTCCTCCGCCGCGGGGGCGGTGACCACTGCAAAGTCGATCTTCGGCTCTGAAGCCGGAGGGGGAATGCTGTCGATGCTGTCTCGTCCTTCGGCCACCCGAATCAAGAAGTCCTGGACGTTGAAATACTTGCCCTCAGGCGCGCGCACCCGCGGATAATCGCCCCTGGCGGTCTCCATGCGCGACTTTGCCGTGTCAGCCATATAGGCGGCCAGGATCTCGTGGCGGATACGGTGGCGAATCTGTGCATCCCGGATCGGAAAGACCACCTCGCAACGTTCAAACAGGTTGCGCGGCATCCAATCGGCGCTGCCACAATAAATCTCGTCTTCGCCTCCGTTGGCAAAGTAGAAGATGCGGCTGTGCTCGAGAAAACGGCCAACCACCGAACGCACGCGAATGTTTTCACTTACCCCAGGGATACCCGGACGAAGGGAACAGATACCGCGCACGATCAGATCGATTTGCACCCCGGCCTTGGAAGCCGCGTAGAGCGCTTCAATCACCGCCTGCTCGAGCAGCGAATTCATTTTGGCAATGATGTGCGCCGGACGCCCCGCCGCTGCGTGCTCCGCCTCGCGTTGGATCATGCGGATGGTGCTCTCCGCCAGAGTGAGCGGCGCTACCAGCAGAGGCGCGTAGTCGTCGGATTCAGAATGCGCCGTGAGGTAGTTAAAAACACTGTGCACGCTGGCAGTGATTTCCGGGTCAGCCGTCAGCAGGCTGATGTCGGTGTAGAAGCGGGCCGTGTTGGGGTTGTAGTTGCCGGTGCCGAGATGTGCGTAACGACGCGTAACACCGTCCGGGTCGCGCCGTATGAGCATGGCCAGCTTGCAGTGCGTCTTAAGCCCTACGATGCCGTGGAAGACCTGGACGCCTGCGTCCTCCAGATTGCGCGCCCAGCGGATGTTCGATGCCTCATCGAAACGAGCCATCAGCTCCACCACCACGGTCACCTCTTTGGTTTGCGCCGCTTCGGTGAGCGCGTGAAACATGGGCGAGTCGGAGCTGGTGCGGTAGAGTGTCTGCTTCATGGAGACAACTCGTGGGTCCTGTGAACCCAACTGGATGAAATTGACCACCGCGTCATAGGAATCGAAGGGGTGATGCAGCATCAGATCGTGATGACGAAGTTCCTCGAAGAGATCTTCTGAACGCCGATTCAGGCGCAGTTCCCGGGGAAGAAAGTCTTTGAATTTCAGGTCCGGGCGCGGAGTGTCGGTGTATAGGTTCATCAGGCGGGACAGGTTCACCGGTCCGTCGGTGGAAAATACCTGAGAATCCTCGAGCTCGAAATTCATACGCAGGCGGTCGACGATCTCCGCATCGGCGCCTTCTTCAATTTCCAGGCGCACGGCATCGCCTTTGCGGCGGTTGTGCAGTTCGGAGCGCACACTGTCTAACAGGCTGCGCGATTCTTCCTCCTGAAAATAGAGGTTGCTGTTGCGGGTGACGCGAAAGGCAGCGGTAGAAAGGATCTCGTACCCGCGGTACATGCCCACGGCGTTGTGCTCAATCAGGTCGTGGAGCAAGATGAAGTCGTGGGTTCCGGAACTGGAAGGCAACGGCACCAGGCGAGGAAGCGCACGAGGCACGGTGAGCACACCGAGCAACGCCCCGCTGGCGCCCTTACGTTTGCGGCGCAAGAGAAGGGCCAGGCAAAGCGCCTTATTCAAGACCCGGGGAAACGGGTGGGCAGGGTCTATGGTGATGGGGGTCAACAGCGGGTCGACTTCGCGCTGATAGTACTCGAGGGCATGGGCGCGAGCCACCTCGTCCACGTCACCCCACTGCAGCACGCGAACCCCGTTTTCGTACAGCGCAGGACGAAGATCTTGGGTCCAGCAGCGGTATTGATCGCGGACGAAATTGTGCATGTAATCGACCACGACATCGAGGGTCTGGCGCGGAGTGAGGCCATCAAAACCCGGTTCGGTGTAACCGTCTTCAATACGCTGCATGATGCCGGCAACGCGAATTTCGACAAACTCATCCAAATTGCTCGCGGTAATGGCCAGGAACTTAACCCGTTCTAATAAGGGATTGTCCCGATCCTGGGCTTCCTCGAGCACGCGGCGATTAAACTTCAGCCACGATTCGTCGCGGCCGATAAAGAGACTTTGCAGATCCTTGGTCACATTGTCCATAGAGGCGGGTGGGGACAACCCAACGATGGTACTCACTCTGTCTACCTTACTAAAAGCCGCCGAGAGATGAATCGGCGATGAAAGCTACTTTTCAGTGGGGGATTTTGCCGGATCGCCCCGGTTACCAACCAGTCCGCACTCAACCCCGAGAGAGGGGGATTTGACGCCCGGAGAGAGGTTGCGGGAGGATGGAAGATGACAATATTAAGGGACCAATCGACGGTTCGCAAGGAGACGCGTATGAACGAGCGGAATTCGGAGGCGCCGGAGGCCAGTCAATTGACGGCTGAGGATACGGCTTTGCATCTTTTTCAGATCGCGGCCCTGATGCTGGGCGATGAGCAAGAGGCAGTTTCCCTGGTGGAGGAAAGCGTGGCCAAAGTAGAGGCCGACCCTTGCGCCGAGGGAACACTGGCGTATGCCGAGGCGCGCACTTTGCTGGTACGCACGGCGGTGAAGCGGATGGCCAGGCTCTACCCGGAAGCGTTTGCTGTACCCATTGCGCAGCCGGCCGACGCGGCCTGCATTGAAACCGATGACCTCGGGGCAGCGGGACTAACCGGGGAGCAGTTTGGTGCGCTGATTACGGGCGCCGGCCGCGCCGGAATGCGGGACTGGCTGAACCGGTTGGCGCCAGCTTTGCGGGCAATCTTCGTGCTCCGTGCTGTAGCAGGACAAGACGGTGAGCAGACGGCGGAGAGTCTGCGCCAGAGTGGAGCGACCGGAGCGCAGGCGTGGCGGCGAGACCAGGTTGGGACCGCCTATCGCCAGGCGCTATGCTCCCTGGCGACCTGCCTGATGAGTGCCCAAACCGCTCTGATGCCGGCTTGAGTGCAGGTGGGAGCCACCCACCCTTTATCGTGGTTTGATTACCATGTCTGCCCCCACCGGGCGGGTTCCACGAAACCGGTGCGTTCACGTTCGTCTGTGGGCTTTCTTTTTGAATAGTTCACGAGCAATTTGGCATCGAAGTTGGTGCTGCCTTTTTTTCGGGCCATTGGTTGTGTGCCGAGGTTGACTGCAGGATGAGAAGTAAGTCGGGTGGATTGTGGGGCACCGGGTTGGGGTCGCTGATGCTCCTCGGCTTGACTTTTAGCTGCCCCAGGTCTCACGCACAAGTGCAGGCGGCACCGGCGCAAGTGAATAGCAACACCTACCAGGGCAGTCTCGTCAAACAGGCGCCGGTGCCAGGGGTTCTTCCTCTGACACTCGACCAGGCGATCCGCATGGGGTTGCAGTACAACCTGGGCCTGGTGCTTTCCAGCACCAACGCGGGTTCGGCGGGGGCGCAGCAGCTACAGCAGTTGCAGGCCTTGCTACCCACCGTCAATGCGTCGGCCAAGGAGGCCGCGCAGCAGACGAACCTGCAAGCAGAAGGGCTGAAGATCCCTGGCTTCCCAGCAGTCATCGGGCCCTACGGATATACAGACATCCGGGCTTCGCTTCAGTGGTCGCTGTTGAATTTGTCGTCGCTGGATAACTACCTGGCCGCGAAGCATAATTTCCAGGGATCCCGGCTCTCGATAGAGGATGCAAAGGACATGGTGGTGCTTACGGTCGGCAATGCCTATCTGCTCTGCATCGCCGACGCGTCGCGGGTGCAATCGGCGCAGGCCCAGGTGAACACCTCAAAAGTGTCTCTCGATCAGGCGGTGGCCAACCACCAGGCGGGTACGGCGCCGCTGCTGGACGAACTGCGCGCCCGGGTTGACTACCAGACGCAACAACAGACCCTGATCACCGCACAAAACCAGTACGAGAAAGACAAGATTGCTTTGGCACGCGCGATTGGACTTCCGCTGGAGCAAAGCTACGAATTGAGCGATCAGGCGCCCTTTCAGGCGCTGGACAACCTGGACCCGAATGCCGCGGTCCAGCAGGGCCTCACACACCGGCATGACCTGCAGGCGCTGCAGCAGCAGGTGGCGAGCGCCCAGGCGGCACGATCGGGGGCAACCGCCGAGCGTTACCCCACCATTTCCATCTCGGGAGACTACGGTGTGATTGGGCCGACCCTGGGTCATTCGCGCGGAACGTTCGACGCCGTGGGCACGGCCAGCGTGCCCCTCTTCGAAGAGGCCAAATTGCGCGGGGATGCGCGCGACGCGCAAGCGCAGCTGGAAACGAAACAGGCACAGTTGAACGACCTGCGCGGTCAGATTAGCGCGGACGTGCGCGACAGTATCCTGGACATTCAGGCAGCGGCCAAGCAGGTCGCGGTTTCGCGCAGCAACGTAGAATTGGCGACGGAAGCCCTGAGCGAAGCGCAACAGCGATACGCGGCCGGTGTGGCCGACAATCTTGCTGTCTCGCAAGCCCAGGCATCGATGGCCCAGGCCGACGATCAGCTGGTCTCGAGCCTTTACCAGCACAACGTGGCGAAACTGTCTCTCGCCCGGGCCATGGGCATCGCGCAAACAAATTACAAGGATTACGTGGGAGGTAAGTAGCGGTGGCGGAACAGAATGCGGAATCAGGCCGTGCAACTACCGTCGAAGTAGAGGGTCCCCAGGCCGGCAACAACGACCAGCAGGATCTCGACAATCTTCCGCGTAAGAAGGGGCGGCGCCGCTTTATCGTCATCGGCGTGGTCGCCGTGCTTATTGTGGGCGCACTGCTGTTCTGGTGGCATTCCACGTATTACGAAGACACGGACGACGCCCAGGTGGATGGACACCTGATACAGATCAGCGCCCGGGTGGCGGGCCAGGTTATCCGGGTGAATGTCGATCAGAACCAATACGTGCAGGCCGGCACCTTAATTGCCGAAATCGATCCCAAGGATTTTGAGGTTGCCGTGCAGCAGGATGAGGCCAGCCTGGAGAGTGCCGAGGCCAATTACGAAGCGGTGCGGGTCAATGTACCTGTGATCGGGGTGAACACCAGCACAAACCTTCAGTCGGCGGCTTCCGGGTTGCGGACTTCGGATGCGACGGTGCAGCAGTCGCAGCGTCAATTGGAAGCGGCGCAGGCCCAGGTGCAGCAGGCGGAAGCAAACAACATCAAAGCCCAACTGGATCTGAAGCGATACACGCCGCTGGTGGAGAAAGACGTCATCTCGAAACAGCAGTTCGATGCCACCGTCGCCACGGCGGATGCATCCAAGGCGGCGTTGCTCGGGGCCAAGGCCACCGAGATCGCCGCTGAGGATGCGGTTCGCATCTCCCGCGACCGGGTGATCCAGTCGCAGGCAGAGTTAAAGAATGCGCAAACTGCGCCCGACCAGGTGAAGATTCAAAAGGCGAAGGCGGACCAGGCGGCTGCCCAGGTGGAGCAGGCCCGCGCCGCTCTGGCGCAGGCTAAATTAAACCTGGGCTACACCAGGATTGTTTCCCCAGCCAACGGCATCATCACCAAGAAGAGTCTGGAAGTGATGCAGAACGTGAGCGTAGGACAGAATCTTATGACGCTGGTTTCGCTCGACGATATCTGGATCACAGCGAACTTCAAGGAGACGCAACTGCGGCTCATGCGCCCAGGCCAGGGGGTCAAGATACATGTGGATGCTTATGGGCGCGACTACGACGGAAAAGTGACGCAGATCGGGGGCGCGACTGGCTCGATGCTCAGCCTGTTTCCGCCGGAAAACGCTACCGGAAATTACGTCAAGGTGGTGCAGCGGATTCCGGTCCGAATTGACCTGACAGATCGTAACGAGGATAAGGATCACTTGTTGCGGCCTGGGTTGTCGGTTGAACCTACAGTTCGGGTTAAGTGAGGGGTTGGGACCGCAGACCCCTCCACTACGCTGCTTGCTGTGTATCAGTTCAAGACTGATCAGGGATAAAGCCTTTGCACGAGAGCCCTGATTAGGCCGCAACAAGCTTTTTGCTTCGTATCAGGGCACGACTTTAGTCGTGCCACGATTCGTTCAAGACTGATCAGGGATAAAGAGTTTGCGTGAAAGCCCTGATTAGACCGCAACAAGCTTTTTGCTTTGTATCAGGGCACGACTTTAGTCGTGCCACTCCCGGCCAAAAATGTTCAGGGCTTTAGCCCCTGCGACCATAAATTCTGGATGACATTTCAATGGATAAAAGCGCAGGGGCTAAAGAATCTGCGTGAGAACTCTGCACTTAGTCCCGTAGGGACGTCTGAAAGTAGCCCAGGACGTAGTCCTGGGTTAATAATGCGCCATCGGGCAGTCCCGTAGGGACGACTGAAACTCAGCTTCGGTGTTCAGCCGTCCCTCACGGGACTGTCCTGCTTGATTATCATTACCCAGGGCTACGTCCTGGGCTACTCTCAGCCCGTCGCTACGGGACTAAACGGGGAGAGCGTAGTTCTCACGCAGACTCTTTAGTCCCCACTCTTTTTCGCACGTTTTGCGGCACGAAAGTCGTGCCCTAATACAGGGCAAGCAGCGCAGTGGAGAAATCCTGCGGTTTCTTTTTATTCGACGGTAACGATTCCACCGAGTCCGGCCGCCTTGCCGGCCGCTGGAGCTTCAATTAAGACACTGACGACTCTTTCCCCGTCTCTTGCGGGCAATGCGACTGTCATATCTTGCTTTTCGGGGTCTACCTTTTCGCCGGCCAGCTTGCCGTCAATCCATACTTGCGCTTTGCCGACCACGTCGCGTAGTACCAGCCGGCCTCCCGATTTTTGCGTCGCTGCACGAGGGGTGAACTGGGCGCGATATACCGCGAATCGACCGCCCTGGAAAACCGGCAAGTCGGAGCCAAGTTGGACGTTGTCCCAGCTATTCATGTCGGTGGCCGCGGGTTGCTGATTGGCATCAAGCGGCTGCTCGGTGATCCTTGACCTTATCCAGCCAAGTACCACCACGGGTGGATTCGGGATCACGGCTACGGCCGGACGTGCCATCGCAGGTGTTACTTCTATCACTGTTTCACCGCTGGCCAAGCCGTCGCTGGTGGCGCTCAGGGTCAATTTCCCCTGCCCTCCTAAACCGCTTTGCACGATCACCTGCGCCAGTCCGTGGAACACTGTGTGCTGACTTCCCTTCTCCGGTTCATGGTTGGTGGGATCGCCATTGTTCAAGCCGATGATCGACCCCGGCCCAATTAGCGCAAACTTAACCAGTGGTTCCGCCGTGGGCACCACCCGTCCCTGGGCATCGACGACCTGCACTGTGACCGGCTCCACGTCATCGCCATCTCCCGCCAGGCTCTTGCGATCGGGAACCAGGCGCAAAGCCGCCGGCGCGCCGGTCGTTTCCACGGCGAAACGAGCAACCTCCTTGCCGCCGTTACTGGCCAGTGCTTCCAGCTTCCCTGCCTGGTACGGGACTTCAAACGTAACCATGTCGTACTTGTCAACCGGCCTCTCGCCCAGCGATTTTCCGTTCAGGCGCAACCCCACTTTCTCTGCGTTTGAGGTCACCATCACCTTGATTGGCTTGCCTTCGCTTCCCGCCCAATTCCAGTGGGGCACAAGATGTACGAGGGGGCGGTCGATCCACTGCGCCTGGTGAATGTAATAGGCAGCCTTGGGAAATCCGCAAAGATCCATGATGCCGAAGGAGGAGCCCGCCGCCGGCCACGACAGGGGCTGCGGTTCGCCGCGATAATCGAAACCTGTCCATACCATGGTGCCGGCAACAAAAGGCCGCGTCGCCACTTGCTTCCAGGCATCGCGGTGCGAAAGTCCCCAGGGCAGCACCTGATCATCGTAAGAGTCGAGCAGGCACTGGCTGCGGTCGGTCACGTAGGTATCGCGCGTCATCACCGTGGACGTGTCTTCCGAACTAAACATCGGCTTGCCGGGGTTGAGTTCGTGGTAACGATCGAAGTCGCGATAGACATAGTTAAAGCCGGCCACATCCGCGGCCTGCGATGCATTGATCGGATTCAGCACGGAATTGCTCTGCGCCGCTGTGACCGGCCGGGTCGTGTCCAGTTCCTTGACCGCCGCACTCATTCGGCGAACTAACTCGTAACCCATTTCCGTGCCCTGCGACGGCTCTTCATTGAACACCGACCACATAATGATGCTGGGATGGTTACGATCGCGGCGTATCTCCCAATCGAGCTGCTTCAGATGCTCAGGAGTGGCGCCGAAATTACGATTCTCATCCATGACCAGCATTCCCAGACGATCGCAGGCATCGAGAAACTCGGCGGCAGGCGCATTATGTGCGGCCCGGTAAGCATTCGAACCCATTTCTTTGAGTCGCCGGATGCGGAAGTCCCAGAGCGCGTCCGGCACGGCCACTCCCACCCCGGCGTGGTCCTGGTGATTTGCTGTTCCTTTCAGCTTGAGGGGCCTGTCGTTGAGGAAAAATCCCTGGTTGGGGTCAAAGCGGATAGTGCGGAAGCCGGCACGCGTGGTGACTTCATCCACCACCGCGCCCTTCCGCTTGACCACGGTGCGGACCGAGTACAATGTGGGCTCGTCAACAGACCAGAGTTTTGGTGACTCCACCGCAAGCGCGAACTTCGCCACCTGCTCTCTGAGCGGGTCAACGGTAACTTGAGTGTAGCCGCTCACCAACTCTTTTCCAGATGGGTCGATCAGGGTTGATTCCACTTCAACCGGGGCCGCGGCCTTGTCGCTGCTGTAGAGCGTCGTCTCAATTGGGATCGACCAATGGCCGTCCGCGCCTCGAACCGGGTTGGCGAAAACGCCATCGGTCTCGATATGAACCGGGTTACGCTTCACCAACCAGGTATGGCGGTAGAGCCCCGCGCCTTCATACCACCAGCCTTCCTGTGGGTTCGCATCCACCTGTACCGCGATGGTATTCACCTCTTTGCCGAATCGCGCAACGGGTGTGATGTCGATATAGATGGATGTGTAACCGGTCCAGTTACGTGCCGACAAGACCCCGTTCACCCAAACCGTGCAATGGGTAGAGACGCCGTCGAGTTGTATTTCCAGGTGCTTGCCGTGATCCGCGGGATCGAGCCGGAAATATTTTCGGTACCAACCCATTCCGCGCGCACGATATCCCTGGGATATGTTGGCCTTGGGATCGAACGGCTGTTCCACCGCCCAATCATGAGGCAGATCGACCTGCTTCCAGGACGAGTCATCGTATTCCGGTGAAGCCGCACCGGAGGAACTGCCTGCTTTCGCGTTGTCATAAGAAGGCTGATGCCCGATGACTACGGGAAAAGGAATGTCGCCCTCGTGGAACAGCCATCCGCGGTCGAGGGACAACCGCTCGCGTACCGGAGGTGCTGGTGAATTTTGCGCGAGCACGGACTGCGCACACATAACAAGGAGAAGTGGGAGAAACGATAGAAGTGGTTTCATGGTGCGCTCCGACTCAAAAGCCCGGCGGTTTCCGGGGGAGTGGTTCCCGCATCTCTCATGGCTTGGTGGAAGGTGTTGCCTTGGCCGAATAGACGAACTGCTGGACCTCGGCGCGTTCCTTGTCGACTTCGGCCATATGCTCCGCGCGAAGCCGCTGGTAGATTTCGAATTCTCCCTGGGCACGATCTTTTTGCCCGACATGCACATAGTCCTGCCCCAGGCGGTAATGGGCATCGGGGAGATTGGGGTTCAATTCGAGCGCTCTCGCGTACTCAGGAATAGACTTCGCATACTCACGCTGGTCGGCGTACAAATTGCCCAGCTGCACGTGTGCTTCTGCAAGCTTTGGATCGAGGGCGACCGACCTTTGCAGTAACGACTCCACTTGCCGAAGATCAAAGCCGGGGTCTTCCGCCCGCTTTCCCTTCCACAAACTCATGGCGTAATAGTAATGCGCCCGCGCATTGTCAGGCTGAAGCTCAGAGAAGCGCCGGAATCTCTGGATCACCTCTTCCGCCTGGTTCGGAGAGCTATCGTAGGCCTTGGAGAGAAAAAGGTAACAGCGCGGATCGGCCGGGTTTAGATCAGCAGCCGCGAGCAGGGCCTTGACCGCCTCGTCGTATTTACCCCGCGAGTACAGCGCTAAGCCCAGCCCGATAAAAAGGCGGGGTGAGTTCGGATAGCGCACGGTGGCCTTCTCGAACACTTCAATGGCTGGTTCATACGTCCTGTGGAGAAGGAACTCACTGCCCCAATCGAACAGGTTCTCATCGCTCGGGTCCATTTTCGCGGCGATGCCGAACTCATTCGCCGCCTCCACGAATTTCCCATCCTTTTCCTCGATTTGGCCCAGCAGGTTATGCAGCTCTCCGGTGTTCTTTTGCTGCACCAGAGTTTGGACAAGTTGTCTCGCCGGGGCAAGTCTGCCGGTAAGCAAGTCGACCTGCGCCAAGTCATAGCCGTTGTCGTAAGAAGCAGGGGCGATTCGCTGCGCCTCTTCCAGAAGGGGGATTGCATCGGCGATTTTTCCCTTCTGGATATAGAACTCACCCAGGTTGTGGTTGGCGTCAAAGTCGTGCGGCTCCAGCTCGAGCGCCTTACGGAACTCCTGCCCTGCTAAGTCACTCTTCCCAGCGTGTACGAGGGCGGCCGCCAGATTGGTCCGGGCAGCCGGCGAGTCCGGCTTTAAACGCGCTGCCGCTTGCAGCTGTTCCACAGCTTTCGCATCCTGTGACTGCGCGGCGTAGACCAGTCCCAGGAGCTCGTGAACCTCAAAGCTCTTCGGAACCTGAGGTAGGAGCCCCTCTAGTTGGGCTGCTGCCTCTGGCAATTGTCCTGCATGGTAATGAGCGACCGCGGCCTGAAATTCCTGGTCCAACTTTTGATTTCGGCTGTCTTCGGCGGCTGCAAGCGACGCGCAAACCACAAGAGGGTAAACAATCGCCCATCGAAGCCGAGACCTTTTGCTCACGCTCCACCTCTGGTCAGCATTTTCACTACTCACGGTGCGCCGGAGAGATCAGCCAGGTGCCGCTTTTCTTAAGGTAAAGCAGCGTCGCTGTTGGCTAGTCCCTGGTACACCAGAAGTGAAAACGCTCGATCACCGCGTGAGCCTGGCGCTACGCAGAAGAACACCCCGAAGTGGCAGCCGGTTAGCCTGCCGTTTTCGGGGTGTCTTCATCTTAGCTTAGTAGTAGAGCTTCAAAGCGAACTGAATCTGTCTCGGATCATACGGAGCAAACCGAGTCGATCCAATCTCGCCGAAGTTGGTGCTGGTAAAGTTGCCAGAGTTCGAAATCTGGGTCACCCCGTTGCCGCCGAAATTAGGTGCATTGAAGGTCGGATGATTGAGGATGTTGAAGAACTCAGCCCGGAACTGCATGGAGAAGCGTTCGTTAATCGGGATGGTCTTGAACGCCGAGAAGTCGAACTTAGCTAACCCCGGGCCTGTCGTCGTGCCTTGATAGCCGCCCAGAATCGGCACATTCGTTTCGCAACCGGTGGTTGGAGCAGCTCCCAGCGGGCAAGGTTGCTGGAAGGCCGCCGGGTTGCCAATCCAATTGAGCTTTCCATTGGAGTCTTTGTGGAAGCCCAGCTTCTGGCTCTGGCCCGGAACTTTCACGTCGTAACAGTTAGTTCCCGAGGTGGTGTTAGTCGGACAATTGAACGTAACCGGCTGACCACCCTGAAGCCCACTGATCACGTTGGCGCTCCAGCCTGCTACGACCGCATTCTCGAGTTTGCCTGCGTTGGCAAAGTATTTCTTACCAGTACCGAAGGGCAGCTCGTACCCGCCAGCGGCATGAAATACGTTGCGGATATCATAGTTGATCAGACCGTAATCGTACCCGACTCCATAACCCGGCACATCCGGCGCACGATAACCCTGCACACCGCCTCCATTCAGCTGGTCTTGATCGTCGCCCAGGGTCTTTGACCAGGTGTAGGTGATAAGGAATTGCAGCCCATTCCCGTACTGCTGTTCAAGCTTCGTTTGCAATGCGTTGTAGTTGCTGTTTCCGGCGGTGATGGCGTAACTCGAACCATGCCCGAAGTCTGGGAATGGGACCTCATTGTTCGGATAGGTATCCGATGTACTGTGACCTGCCGGCAAGATCGACGTCACGTTATTGGTGCCAGGGCCTATCTGAATATGGTTGGCCCGCGTAAACACGTACGCGACCTGCGCAGACAACGTGCGCGAGAGCGAATACTGCAAAGTGAGATTAGAGCTTATGGTGGTGGGGGTTTGGTAGTGGAACTGCATTCCCTGGAACGACAAGCCCTGCGCGTTCACATCCAGAGGCGTAAATGCGACGCAGGAGAGACCGGAACTGAGGGTTGCAGTTCCCCCCGGGCCGGCCGAGGAGCATCCTGACCAAGGCGAACCACCACTGATGGGTGTGACACTCGGAGTGCCCAGGTTCTGTTGTTGAAAGTTGAAGTTAAATACAAAGGGATAATTCTCGCCGATATTGGGTCCATATCCCTGATTGTCAAATGAGTTGTAAAAGAGGCCAAAGCCGGCTCTTGCCACCATTTTAGGGCTGGCTTGATAGGCGAAGCCTATGCGCGGCGCAAAATTTTTCTTTTGGACTTGCACCAGGCCCTGCCCGTAGTTATTTGTCTCCTCGAGCGCGATGCCGTCCTTAGCCAGCAGATCGAGAAAACCGTGGCCGTTAAGGGAGGGATTGTTAGCCGTCGAAGACAATTGCCGGTTGTCCTTGCCCGTTGCGGCGAGCAAGAAGGCGGGACCGGAGAAAGGATTGGCCCCGGGAATGAAGTTCGCCTGACCGCCATTTGTCTCGTTAATCGGCCCGAAGTAGTCATAACGCAGGCCCAGGTTGAGGGTCAGGGTGGGAGTTATCTTCCAGTCGTCCTGGAAATACGCCGCGAAATACTTCTTCTCGTCGTAGGTCTTGTTAATGTTAGAGGCTTGTACCTGGTCGGCGCCTCCCACGTCATTCACTCCGCCCTGAACGGTCGTCGCGATCGGATCCAGCAAAAACTGTGCTCGGCCGGTCGCGCCTCCACCTACATTAGGAATGTCTGTGTAACTAACAGAACTGCTGTTGCTGTTGTAACCGAACTGACCGCGTGAATAGGCCGGCTGCAAGGTAGAGAACTTTACGTTCTGGTATTCAATGCCCATCTTGAAGCTATGCGCGCCGTAGACTTTGGTTAAGTCGTCGGTGATCTGGAGAGTGTCGCTCACCTCGTCTGAAGGCAGAAAAGAGTTGCTGCCCAGCTGATTCAGTCCACTGATATTGATGGTGGGAAGTCCGCCGTTTTCAGTGCTCTGCGGAATACCCTGAATTCCGTATTGCACCGGAAGGCCAGACGTGGTGCCTTCCGGGCCGTACCGCGAGGTAAGAAGGTGGTTTACCCCCACGCGCGCTACGTTGACCAGGCTCGGTGAAAACACGTGCGTATAAGCCGAGGCAGACTGATAGGATTTCGCACTCTGGTCGCCCTGCTCGAAGCCGCCACCGTCCGCTACGCCTCCGAAGGGGCCGGGGATAAATTGCGGGTCATCTACCCAGCTAAAGCGGGAGAATATCTGGTCTTTGGAGCTGATATCGTAGTCGACCCGGACATCAAAGGCGTTGCGATGTTCGAAGAGAGCGGGACTCGATCCAAAGTTCGAACTGAGGCCGCTGCTGGTTGGCAGCGGGAAGAGGTTCAACAGCTTAATGGCGTTCGCGTCCAACCGGCCAGCGGGTAGTTGATTCAGGTTGCAGCCGGCGAGCGTGAAGTTGGTGGTGGAAGCCGGACAAGTGCCGAAGGGATCGCGGACGTAGACGGTGCTGGCAGAGCTGTTCGTAAGGTGCGAAACAGGATCCGTTGCGCCCGCTGCGACGGCGCGGGTGGTGGCGGGATCTAGGACTGCCCCCAGCGGGATCTGGCGGCCGAGAGCGTCGGCGCGGGAACTTGTGCCCTGGCCGGTGATGAGGTCTTGGAGATTGGTGAAACCACTGTTGCGCTCCGCTACTGTCGGCACAGAAACGCCAGACTGAGTATTGCCCTGGACGCGACGCAGACCCTCGTAGTCGCCGAAAAAGAAGACCTTATTTTTGATAATCGGTCCGCCAATGGCGGCTCCGAACTGATTCTGGCGCAATTCGCCTTTCTGAATGCCGGCGTTGTCTTCAAACCAGTCCGCCGCGTCGAGCTTATCGTTGCGGAAGAATTCCCAGACCGCACCGTGAATGCTATTGGTACCGGACTTGACCGTGGCATTCATGACCGCTCCGGCGGAGCGGCCGAGCTCGGCGCTGAAGTCCGCGGTCTGCACTTTGAATTCGGCGATCGCGTCCAATGGGGGCAGAACGATAAAGTTTGTTCCGTTCAGAAAGTCGACGGCGTTGGAATTGTTGTCAATGCCATCGAGCAGGTAGTTGTTTTGCGCGGGTTTCAGACCGTTAGCAGTGAAGGCGCCGGAGGCCGCATTGCCTCGGGTGTCTGGCTGGGGTGTATTCGCGCCCGCGCCCAGCTGCGCGAGAAAGGTAAAGTTACGGCCATTGAGAGGCAGATTATTAATCGTTTGACCGGTGACCGTTTGCCCGACCGATGACTCGGAGGTCTGCAGCTCCGGCGGTGCGGTCGTGACTTCCACGGTCTGGGTTGCGGCACCTGGCGAGAGTTGCACATTCACTTGCAGTTGCTGACCAACGTCGACCTGCAAATTTTTCTGGGTGGTGGTAGTAAAGCCGGGGGCTGCGACTGAGATGGAATAGTGCCCAATTCTGACCGGCGAGAAGGTGTAGACACCGGAACCATTGGTCGTTGTAGTCAGTGTTAGACCCTGGTCCGTATTGAGCAGGGTCACTTGGGCGTTGGGAATAACGGCGCTACTGGGATCTTGAACTGTCCCGGTGATAGCCCCTTCGTCAACCTGACCGAAGACGCAATGGCTTTGCATCAGCAGCAGGAGCAGGACCAAAGTTGAAAGGGTTAAGGAGAGAACAGAACTGGTCGAACGAAGGGAGAGACGACTACGGCTCATCACAGATCCTCCAAAATCAAATACCCCGTGGTCAACTGCGCTGCTTGGGCGCCGACTCGATTGCGAAGTAACCGGTTACATCTACCGCAGAGGAATTTAAAACAGCCAAGCAACCTTTGTCAACCTAAAGTTGGAGATCTTCATGCACCCCCGCTCCTGGTTGGGCTGGTTTAGGCTGGACTAAGCCCTGCTGCTAGCATGCAGACACTTGCCGGCCCGCGGATCGCCTTAGGATGTCATGTAACAAAAACGAAGACCGGTCGCTTTCCCGACGGTCGCTCCTCAAGACCATGGGGTTGGCGTCCTTGGTTCTCCGTTCTGCACCCTTGCATGGATCGTCGCTTATTTTCGGATCGCCCGAGCTCTTTGCCGGCGAGCATAGCGCTTTCCCTCTCTCCGATGTTCGTCTCGCACCCCACTATCCGGCGCGATCTCCGTTGGAAGACGTCCTCCGCCTGGTTGCTCCGGGTTCGGATGAATATGTCACCGAGAAATACGCCTTTGAAATCGAGGCTGTCCTCCAACAATGGAGCCAATCACTCAAGACATCGACCCGGGACCTTTCAGCAGTAGCAAAATCAATGACCCCCTCCGTCGAAGGCTGCTCGTTGGTTCCCGAAACGGAAGACACCCTGCGAACAGGAAACGGGATCAGTTGTAAAAGAAGACGCTTTAGCAGCCAGGCGGTTCCCGGCCGGGAGCAATTTCTGGGGCAGATCCGGGTCTGGCTGGGATCAGTGGCGCGGGTGGAAACCGCGGAGTTCGAAATCACCGGTATCGAAGAAATTTCGAGTTCCCCATTGGCAGTTCGGCTGAACATACGCTATGACCTCGTAGCGTACCGGAACAATGCGCAGCGCGAGGAGAGGGTTGGATCATGGCGCACCGAATGGTTGCGCGACGAATCTGCGGAATGGAAAGCCCGCAGATGGGAGGCAAGAGAAGAAACACTGAGCGTTACCAGCGGACCAGTGTTTATCGATGTCACCTCGCAGGCACTGGGCCACGCAGAGTCATACACCAACCAGATGCTGCGCGGCTCCGACTACTGGCGGACCGTCCTGGATGGCGCGTGCGGGATTGACGTTTACGGCAACAATGGCGTGGCGGTGGGCGATTTCGACAATGACGGCTTCGATGATCTCTATGTCTGCCAACCATCGGGTCTGCCCAACCGGCTTTACCGCAACCGGGGCGATGGCAGCTTGGAAGACGTCACGGAAAAAGCAGGAGTGGGGGTGCTCGACAACACCGCTTGCGCCCTGTTCGCCGACTTTGAGAACAAGGGACGCCAGGACTTGCTGGTGGTTTGCGGCAACGGCCCCCTGCTCTTCCTCAATCAAGGCGATGGAACATTTTCGATCAAGCGCGATGCCTTCCAGTTCAAAACTCCTCCCCAGGGAACGTTCACGCATGCGGCGCTGGCCGACTACGATCGGGACGGACGTCTCGATATCTACTTCTGCCTGTACAGCTACTATCTCGGTCTGGATCAGTATCACTACCCAGCGCCCTATTTCGACGCGCGCAATGGTCCACCCAACTTCCTGATGCACAACGAAGGAAACGCGACTTTCGCCGACAAGACCGAGGCGGCAGGCTTGAATGCCGAGAACGATCGCTACAGCTTCGCTTGCGCCTGGGGGGATTCGACCGCCAACGGTGCGCCCGATCTTTACGTAGCCAATGATTTTGGGCGCGGCAACCTATACCGCAACAATGGCGATGGCACATTTGCTGCTGTCTCAGGCGCTGCCCAGGCGGACGACGCGGGGGCTGGAATGAGCGCCTGCTGGTCTGATTTCAATGACGACGGAAAGCAGGATATCTACGCGGCCGCCATGTGGTCGTCCGCGGGGCAAAGAGTTTCCGAGCAAACGCGCTTTCACGAAAAGGATCCGGAAGCCATCCGCGCTCTCTATCGACGCCACGCGCGAGGCAACTCACTCTATCGCAACCAGGGGGATGGGAAGTTTCAAAATGTAGGGGAGCAGGCCGGAGTGGCGATGGGCCGTTGGTCGTGGTCCTCGGACTTCTGGGATTTCGATCACGACGGTTACCCTGACCTTTACGTTGCCAATGGGTATATTTCCGCGCTGGACAAGAGCGACCTCGCAAGTTTTTTCTGGCGGCAGGTCGTAGCAAAATCGCCCGCCGACACTACGCCATCCCTGGCGTATGAGCATGGTTGGAATGCGCTCAACGAATTGATCCGGTCAGATCGCTCCTGGAACGGTTATGAACGCAACGTGATGTTCGCGAACAACCGCGACGGCACGTTTACCGAGGTGTCGGGCGCAGTGGGATTGGACTTTCCCGAGGACAGCCGTTCCTTCACCCTCGCCGATCTCGATCATGATGGACGGCTGGAAGTCATCCTCAAGAATCGGAACGCCCCGCAACTACGGATTTTGCACAATGGGATGCAGGACCTTGGCTCCTCGATCGCGTTCCGCTTACGCGGGCAAAAGAGCAATCGTGATGCTATCGGAACCGCGATCACGATCGAAGTAGGTTCGCTGCGGCAAACAAAATATCTATGCGCTGGGTCTGGCTTTCTTGCCCAACACTCCAAAGAAGTTTTTTTTGGTGTGGGAAAGCCTGAAGGGGACATCCGTGCCACAATTCGATGGCCCAGTGGCCTCTCGCAGAAATTCGATCGCATCCCCGCGGATCACCGGATCGAAATCGATGAGGGTTCGGTTGAATTTGTGGCTAAGCGTTTTGCCCCACCGTCCTCCACCTGGACGCAGGGCGGACCGCTCCCGAAGGTAGAACCGCCGCCGTCGCAGGTAGACACCTGGCTGCTTGAACCTTTGAAGGCACCGGAGTTTTCCTTGCCCGACCCCGCGGGCGGCATGCGCGCACTCGCAAGTCTGCGCGGCGGGTTTGTGCTCCTCAATTTTTGGACGACGACGGTGCCGCTTTGCGGTGATCAACTGAGACTTCTCGAGCGGCACGCACATCAAGTGCAGATTCTAGCGATCAACGTCGACGAGGCAATCGATACACAGAGGGCACGGTCGTTCGCGACCCAGGAAAGGTTCTCCTTTCCCGTGCTGTTTGCGACCGAAGAAGTGGCTGGCGTTTATAACATCATTTATCGTTACCTATTCGACCGCCGAAGAGACCTCGCAATTCCCACTTCTTTCCTGCTGGACAAAGAGGGCATGATCGTCAAGGTCTATCAGGGACCGATAGACCCGCAGCGACTGCTTGAGGATGTGAAGTCTGCGCCCACCACGGCCGCCGATCGCAGAAAGAAGGCGCTTCCTTTCCTCGGCATGGAGTACCAGGCCGCATTTCAGCGCAATGACTTTACCTATGGTGTTGCCCTGTTTCAGCACGGCTACCTGGAACAGGCGGCGGAGTCATTCAAGCAGGTGATCGCCGCCAAGCCCGACGATCCTGAAGGCTATTACAACCTGGGCACTCTGAACCTGAGAAGAAATGATTTCCAGCAGGCACGCTACTACCTGGAACAAACTTTGAAGCTACGGCCAAACTACCCCGAGGCGTGGAACAACCTGGGGATGATCGCGGCTCAGGAAGGCCATGCGGATGAGGCGGTCAAAAACTTTCAACAGTCGCTGCTACTGAGACCAGGCTATGCAACTGCAATGCTTAACCTGGGCAACATCTACCGCCGCCAGCGATCTTTTGATAAGGCTCTCGTATTTCTTGAGCAGGCGCTCGCGATTCAACCCGACGATCCTGAAGCCAACTACAGCCTGGGAATGCTATTCGCGCAACAGAGTCAGATGCAGCGCGCATCCGAGTATCTGCAGCGGGCGGTCGAACTGCGTCCGGATTATCCCGAGGCGCTGAATAACCTTGGGGTTCTCTTCGTGCGGGAGCAAGATTACTCCAGGGCGGAAGCGCAATTCAAAACCTGCATCCGGTTGGCTCCCAGCTTCGATCAGTCATATTTGAATCTTGCCCGCCTTTATGCGCTGCGCAACGACAAACCACAAGCGAGAGAGGTATTGCAGCAGCTGCTCCAACTGCAACCTGAGAACTCGAACGCCCGACAAGCCATGGAAATGCTACAGTGAGCATCAGACGCGCCGCCCCGTCAGACTCTGAAGCCCGTACACTTCACTCATGAAGAACAATAATGGTCACTTCGCAGCTTCGTGCAAGGACCGTCTTCAGGCCGCCCGCAAGCAACGCAGAACGATTCTGGCTATAGTTGTTGAGGGTCTGCTAACCCTGTTGGCTGTTCTCTTTGTCTGCCGGGCGTACGGCGCCGAGACCAGATTGCCGGTGGAGCTGGAGCGGAAGATTAGTCTGATCCGCGCTGATTTCGAGAGCAATCGAACCACCCTGGCGTTGCGGAAAGCAGCTGAGCTTTCTGAACAACATAAGAACGACCCTCAAGTGCATTTCGCACTCGGCGTGTTGTTGGCATCGCACGGACAGTACAAACCTGCCCAGCTTGAATTGGAGAAGGCCGACGCCCTGCAGCCCGGGACCTTCGAGATACCGTACAGTCTGGGACAGACCTTGCTGGCCAACGGTAAGTATTCCCAGGCAGAAATCGTATTGAACCGGGCACTCGCACTCAAGCCCGAGTCGCCCGAGACCCTCTACCTCATGGGACAGGCTCTTGCGGACGAATCGCGGCCTATGGACGCGCTTGCGCTGCTGGTTCGCGCGCGCAAGATAACTCCCGAGAATACCGACATTATCCTGCTGATGGCGGAGATCACCATTTCTCAGAAATATTTTGAGGATGCGATACCGCTGCTCGAATCCGGCATTGCCATTGCTCCGCAGCGCCTCGCCCTGCATGCTGCTCTGGGCGAGAGTTATCTCATGTCGGAAAGGTTCGATAAGGCCGTTGAGGAATTCAAAAAGGTAATCGCGATCGAACCTTCGGCGCCGTCTTACGCACTCCTGGGACTCTCCTTTCAGCGCCTGGGACGGTTCGATGAGGCGAAACAAAACTTTCAGTTTGGGCTCAAGCTCGATCCGCACAACCGCGCATGCTTGTTTAACCTTGGTTTGATCGCGGAGCGGCAGGGTGATTTCGCTGGCGCGGAAGCGAAGTTTCGGGAGATTTTGCGCTTGGACCCGAATTATGCCGACGCACTGCTCGAATTGGCTAACCTTCGCATCGCCGACAGAAAGTTCCCAGAGGCGGCAGACCTGCTTAGAAAATACCTCAAGGTCAGCCGCAACCCGTATACGGGTTATTACAAGCTTGCCATGGTGGAAAGAAATTTGCATGAGACAGCAGCCGCCGATCGCGACCTGAAGCAATTCCAGACGCTCTCAAAAAATGTTTCCGACGGTGAATTTCCTAACGAGCATCTTTTCGATTACCTGGATAGCCGATCCAAGCTGGACCCTCGCGCCCGCAATCAGATGGATATCGCGGACATCACCGGGCAGCTCCACGAGCACCCTGATCAACCACAAGGCCTATACCTACTGGCAGAGGCTTATCTCAAATCAGGCAAGGTAGACGAGGCAAAAAGCACAATCGCACGGCTCGACAAGGTAAGCGAAAACGACGCCCGGACTCTGACCGGAACCGGTGTATTGCTCGCTCGCTACCGCCTCTACGACGATGCCATTCAACATTTCCAGGAGGCGCTTGAAATCAGTCCGAATTCCGACGAAATAAGATTTGACCTTGGGAATGCGTACTTCCGCAAAGGCCTTTATCGCCAGGCACTCGATGCGGCACAGCAGGTTTCAGAGCCGGGGCGCAAGGACGATGCCTACCTGTCTCTGCTCGCTGATATTTACGGCCATCTGGGCGAGACAGGCCGCGCCGAAGAAATTTACCGCGATGCCATCAGACGGAATCCAGACAACGATCAGGATTATCTCGCGCTTGCATTGCTTGAGTTTCGGCAGAATGACATCACGGCCGCAAAGCAGACGCTGCTGGATGGTCAGGCTCGTGTCCCGGGCTCGGGAAAAATTCTTTGGGGTCTGGGAATTGCTTCAGCCCTGGAAGGAAACACAGCAGAGGCCGGGTACCATTTCGAGCGAGCAGTGGATTTGCTGCCGGAATGGCCGGGGAGCTATGCAACCCTCGGGGTCTTCTATTTTCAAACCGGGCAGATTGCTAAAGCCAGAGAAGTCCTGAACCGTTTCAAGAATAGCGGTGGTGGTGGGCTGGACCTGAACCGGATTGAACAGGTGTTGGCGCAGGCGCCGGAGAAGGCCGACTCCGGAAATGAGCCTATGTCCATGGCAAACCGGCAGCAATTGCTACGTTTCGCGCTTTCACTTGCAGACAGGACTTTGTGAGGGTGATCTGCGGGGGGGGGACATACCGGCAATCCGCAAAAAGCAAACAGCAGGTCCCTCCACTACGCTACGCTTCGGTCGGGATGACACTTCTGCTTGGGATTGGAATGTTGGTGCTCAAAACAGAAGTGTCATCCCGACCGAAGCGTAGCGTAGTGGAGGGACCTGCTGTTTGCTTTCGGGAAGAACGCGGTGCGGCCCATTGGAATCTCTATAATCATCGGAATCTATGATTTTTCCGCGAAGGCGTTTCCTCGGCTCCTCCCTCTTCATGCTCGGCAGTACACTCACGGAGGCTCTTGCCACTCCTCTATGGAAGTGGAGAGAGCCAGGTCTGGCTGAAGCGGCGGTCTCGAGTCCTACAACGTCTCAGGTCCAGTTTGTGGATGTGGCCCAGCAGGCCGGTCTCACCAGCCCCAACGTGTGGGGTGGCATAGACCACAAGCGATCCATCATCGAGGCCAAGGGAAGCGGACTTGCCTTTTTTGATTTTGACAACGACGGATGGCTCGACATCTACCTCACCAATGGCGATCAGCTCGATTCCCATTGGCCTCCGGGAAAAGCACCGATCTCACATCTGTACAAAAACAACCGCGATGGTACCTTCACTGATGTCACCGAAAAATCGGGCCTGGCGCGTACCGGCTGGCAGACCGGCGTTTGTGTGGGCGATTACAACAACGACGGCTGGGATGACTTGTTCTGTTGCTTCTGGGGACACAACATTCTTTTTCGCAACAACGGGAACGGCACGTTTACCGATGTCACCCATAAGGCCGGCCTCGACCAGACGAAGGTTCGTTGGGGCGCGGGGTGTACCTTTCTCGATTATGACCGGGACAGTCACCTTGATCTTTTCGTTTGCAACTATCTAAAGTTGGATCCCGGGACGATTCCCCCCGCCGGCGATACCACCTACTGCCAGTGGAAGGGCGTTCCCATTATGTGCGGTCCGCGCGGACTTCCAGGTGATACCAACATTCTGTATCACAACAACGGGGATGGGACCTTTACCGACGTCTCGGAGAAATCGGGGATTCTGAAGCCCGGCCCACGATACTCCATCACCGCCGTCTCCTATGATTTCGACAACGATGGATGGCCAGACATTTATGTCGCCGTGGACTCCGAACCGAGCATCCTGTTCAAGAACAACCACGACGGTACGTTCACAGATATCGCTGTCATGGCCGGCTGTGCTTACAGCGACAACGGACATGAACAGGCTGGGATGGGGATCGCCGTAGCCGACTACGACTGTGACGGCTGGTTCGATATATTCAAGACCAACTTCGCGGACGACACCTGCAACCTCTACCACAACAATGGTGATGGAACCTTCAGCGACGTGACCTTTCCTGCCGGGGTTGGAGTCAACAACCGATACGTAGCCTGGGGCTGCGGTTTTGTCGATTACGACAATGACGGATGGCCAGACATCATCCAGATCAATGGTCACGTCTATCCTGAGATTGACCACTACAATTTCGGCCAGACCTTCAAGAATCCCCGGCTGGTTTACAAGAACCTCGCGAACGGCCGTTTCAAAGACGTTTCCTCAGAGATGGGGCCCGGCATCAGCGAAAGCTTCTCGAGCCGTGGCGCGGCCTTTGGCGACTACAACAACAACGGCAACATAGATGCCCTTATCTTGAACATGAATGATCTGCCCTCGTTGCTTCGCAATGAGGGCGGCAACAAACAGAACTGGATCAAGATCAAGCTGGTGGGAACCAAGTGCAATCGCACCGCCATTGGGGCGCGCGTACGTGTCATGACCGGAAAACATACCCAGATGGATGAAGTGCACAGCGGAACCAGCGTCATGTCACAAAGCGATTTGCGTCTTCACTTCGGCCTGGGGAAGGTTGAGACCGTGGATTTGATTGAAGTGAAATGGCCGACTACGCAGAAGGTCGAACAATTCACCCAGGTCAAGGCTAATCAGATACTCACCATCCGCGAAGGTGAGGGCATCGTCGCTGGGTCGAAGCCAAGGACATAAGGACTTTCATCCGAAAACAGCGACCTCTTGCGTCCGTCGGACGGCCGCAGTGGACTGGCGAATCACCAGTTCCGCGCGCACGATGTGGGTAACACCTTCGTTTTCTCCGCGCTGGCTTGCGGCATAAAGAGAAGTGAAGGCAAACTCCGCAATTTCTGCACGCGACAGGCGGATCGTCGTTAGGGGCGGCGGCATGAAGCTGCTCAATGCAATGTCGTCAAAACCTACGACTGAGATGTCTTCGGGAACACGCAGCCCGGCGGCATATACAGCACCCATGATTCCGATGGCAGTCAGATCGTTGGAGGCCAGCACGGCCGTGGGGCGGACGGGCAGCTTTAGTATCTCCAACATCGCCGCGTAGCCTCCGTCGAAGCGATGGTTAGCCGTACGAATGAACTCCTCGCTGCATTCAAGTTTCTTGCGCCGCAACGACGCTAAAAATGCCTCATACCGTGTCCTGGCCGACGCCAGGTTGGCCGGACCGCTGACGAAAGCAATCCTGCGGTGCCCCAGCGAAGTCAAGTGGTCGATCGCCTGATCGACGCCGCTGTCATAGTCCAGAGAGATATTGCTGATTCCCTGCCCAACTGACCCAGTGTCCAGAAACACGATGGGGATACCCCGGCCGCTCAACGTCTGGATGAGTTCGGGGTCCATCTCGGAGGTCATGATCGCGACCCCGTCCACCTTGCGCTCCAACATGCGCCGGACACAAATCTCCATGCGCTCTGCCTGGTAGTCAGTATTGGCAATCAAGACTTCATAGCCATGCTCGACAGCCAGGCGCTCGAAACACTTCACCAGCTCGGGGAAGAATGGATTCTCGATGTCGGAGATGATCAGGCCATAAATATGGCTCTTCCCGGTCCCCAGAGTGCGGGCATGCGTGTTGGGATAATAGCCCGTTCGCTGGATCGCCGCCCGGACACGCTTTTCGGTACCCGCGTCCACGGGGGCCGTCCCGTTCACCACGCGCGAAACCGTGGCTGTGGAAACTCCGGCTCTCTTTGCTACTTCCCTGATGTTCATGCCTGTGATCGGCGGGACTGGCGTCTCAAAGTAGCTTTTGCTGCTGAAACTTACCGTCGCTTAAATTCGGCCTGTTCTTTCATATGGTACACCGCGCGTTGCGGATAACCCTGTATGACACCGATTCCCTCACCTCGGAGAACAGTACGTTCGAGGGTTACTCAGGGTTTTCGAAAAGCAGACGTTATTTCTTTAACAGGGCATCCAGGCCTGCTTGAGCTATCTGCTCGTCAACCTCAGACTTGGCCCCGCTGGCCGCGATCCCGCCGAGCACCTGGCCCTCCACCCGAATGGGCAGACCGCCCTGGTTGGGGAAGAAATCAGGAAAGGCAAGGTCCTGCACGTTGCCTTTCTTAACCGACTCCGCTGCTTCCCTTGAAGGGCTGCCGTACGCGGCAGCATCACGCGCCTTCTTTTGCGCGAACTGCAATGTGTTGAGCGAGGCACCATCTCCCTTTTCAAGGAAGAGCAAGTTGCCGCTCTCATCCACAATGCAGATCGTCACTTCTACGTTCATTTCCTTCGCTTTCGCTTCCGAAGCGGCCACCATTGTTTTAATGGCGGCTAGGTTGAGATATTTCCGGCTCGGGAGGTCGGCTGCATACATTGTCATCATCGGAGCCAGTAGCACCGCGACTAACTTGAACATGAGGTCCCTCCTACTGCGTGCTCTTGGGATAACCCGGCTGCCCCTCGAGGACGACCAGGAACTGCTTGACTTCGCGCCGCTGGCGTTCGACCGCAGCCGCCTGCAACTTTTCAATTTCGTCATGCAGTTGAAATTCCTGTTTGGCTTTTTCCGGAAGTCCAATCCGATCATAGGCCACGCCCAACCGGTAATGGGCCTCCCCGAGTTGTGGATCGGCGTCGATCGCCTTGGTGTAGAAGCCAATCGCCTTTTCAGGATTGCGCTGAGAAGAATAGAGAACCCCCAGCTGCAGGTAAGCTTCGGCGCATTTCGCGTCGATGGCCACGGCTTTTGTGAGCAGAGTTTCCATCTGTTGCAAGGCCCTCGGGTCCGGCGCCTGTTCCTGCCGTTTCCAGATGGCCATTGCGTAGAGGTAGTTTGCCAGCGAGTTTGCGGGCTGTTTCTCGACTAACCGCGCCAGTCTCGGCTCGACACAGGTCAACGGCTTGGGTGCGGCCATCTCTATCCTGCCCATGAAGACGTAGGGCTCGGGATCGACCGGGTTCAAGTCCGAAGCAGCGCACAGACTGGCCGCCGCCTCGTCGTAAAGAGCACCGGCAAAGAGAGCCGTGCCCAGGGCGGTCAGCATTCTGGCTGACCTGGGATACGCTTTTGTCCCATTCTTGAAAACCTCTGCGGCCTGCCAGACGGCCCGGTGAAGCAACAATTCCGAGCCCCAGGCAAAATAATTCTGCTCGCTGGGATCCAGATGGACGGCTTGCTCATCCTCGTGGACGGCGGCCAAAGGATCGCCCATTTTCTCGTCCAGCTCGCCTGACAAACGATGCAGGTCTGCACTGTCCGCCTGTCCTTGTAATTTCCGGACGTGCTCGCGCGCCTGGGGAACATCACCGGCTTCTTTATAGGCCGAGGCCAGATCGTACTCATTGCCCCGGTTCGCCGGATCGATCTGGTAGGCGGCCAGAAGCAGCGGAACCGACTCTCGATATTTGCCTGCGTGGAGATAGAAGGCGCCCAGCTGATGGTTGGCTGCAAAACTACCGGGAGCGCCGGCGAGCGCGGCACGCAGCCTGGCTTCAACCTCATTCCATTCCTTTGCGCCGCCGGGGAAACCTGAGGCGCCGGGTTTGAGGGTCAAAGTTTCGCGCGCAAGCGCTTCGCTGGTACGCAAACTGGAATCCGATCCATGGCCACCCACGGCGGTCCAATCGGTGACGCCCGCGATAGCGAAATTCGGCTGATCGGCAAATTCCATCGCCTGCGCGGAATCCGGAGCCCGTTTCGCGGGTTGCGGAGCGGCTTGCTGCGCAACCGCAACCGGTATCCAGCCGCTCACCAGGGCCGTTACGACGGCGAGAAGTGGCCGGGGACACCGGCCATTCCCGGTTGCAAACAAACACGGCCATACAAAGGAACCGTTCACGAGGAAAACCCGACTTCACTTTCGAGGGAATTTTACTAGGTCGCGAACTTCGACTCAGGTTCGGCCCGGCTCCGCCTGCGACAAGTCGCTGATTTTGCGTTGCATTACCGCAAGCTGCAGCACCCCCTGCCGGCTGTGCCCAGGGTCATCTTGCGCCGCGTGCCTCTGGTTCAGTTACACTTAGCAAAACTGTCAGCCGGCGCACCGCCCTCTCCGCGGACCGGAGTTTTCCGGTATTCCATGCGCTCAAGAAACGCTTGCTTACGAACCGTTTCCCGTCTGGCTATCATCTATAGTGGAGACCACCCCAGAGGCAGCTCGTATGCCGTTAGCGTTCGATTTTTTCCTGCATTTCGCCTACTTCATCCTGTTTCTATGGGTGATGGCGGAGCAGCTTGGCGTCCCCGTGCCGAGCCTGCCCTTGCTGTTGGCTGCAGGCACATTGACCGCGACTCACAAACTGTCTCTTCCCCTGGTCTTGTTCTCGGTGGTCGCCGGTTGTTTTGTCAGCGACTCGCTTTGGTACTTGTTGGGAAAGCGCTTTGGCGGAGCCATGGTGAAACTGGTGTGCCGGCTCTCGTTTGAGAGCTCAACCTGCGTTCGCAAGACCGAAGACTATTTCACCAAGTGGGGCGAGCAGGCGTTGCTGGTGGCGAAATTTATACCAGGCCTAGGGACGGTGGCCGCGCCTATCGCCGGTCAGACGGGGATGAAATATCGCGTCTTCCTGGCCTATGACATGGCCGGGGCGTTGTTTTGGGCCGCAACCGTTACTCTCATAGGCCGCTTCTTCGGCGACGTTCTACGGAAAAATCCCGGGGCACTTTCCTGGATGGGCCATTTCGCGGGAGCGTTGTTCCTGCTGGCTGTCGTCGGCCTGCTCGGTTACCGCATCTGGAAGCAGCAGGCTTTCCTGAAGCAGGTACGGACTTCGCGGCTGGACCCGATTGAGCTTAAGCGGATGTTGGACGGGGGTCAGAACCCCTATATCGTCGACTTGCGCCATCCACTCGACTATTTGCCCGATCCGCGGGTACTTCCAGGGGCGGTCCGGCTTTCTCCTGAGACCCTGATGCAACGCAGCGGAGAGATTCCGCGGGATCGCGATGTAATTCTTTATTGCACCTGTCCCAGCGAAGCGACTGCCGCCAAGATGGCGATGAAGCTGCGGCAGAACGGAATCTACCGGGTTCGTCCACTGCTGGGAGGCTTCGATCAGTGGAAAAAGCTCGGCTATCCGCTGGAGCAGTACGAGGATCAGCCCGCGAGTATCGCCTGAAACTCTGTTTCACTCCCACGATGTAACGAAGTCGATACGCCCGCGGAGAGAAGTGCTGCGATGGCGAGGCATTCGCCCGACGGATCGATGACAATTCGGAACGAAGGGCATCCCCACTTCCGGGGATGGCCTCCCAGACGATGCTCCTGCTAGTTTGCCCTTGGCTCAAGGCGGTGGCCAGCGGTGGCGCGACCTTGCGGGATGGAGAGATTTTTGCATGGCGTTTACCGAGACCTACCATTGCGACGTTTGCGGTAATCCGAAGGGCGAGGCCGAGGACTGGTGGCTGGCCTTGACCGAGCCGGCATCTCTCATTCCCTCGGCCCCTGAACAGCCAATGCTCAGGCTGACCCAATGGAATATTCTGCTCTCCCACGCCGCCAAGGTTCGTCACTTATGCGGCGCGCGCTGCGCCCAGACTTTGATGGACCGGTGGATGCGGGGCGAGTAGCCAGAATTCCGGCAAGGACAGATCAAAACGGGTTTCGGCCCCACCAACAGCCGATCGTCTCGCCCGGATAGTATGGTGAAGTGGGGCGAGGGACGGTATTGGGATACGAGGACCTGAGGGGTTGGATCAAAGCGCTCGATAAAGCCGGTGAGCTCAAGCACATCCTGGAACCGGTGGACCCCATTCTCGAAATAGCCGAGATCACCGACAGGGTATCGAAGTCGGGCAAGCGCGGGGGAGCACCAGGCGGCTCGGCCCTTCTGTTTGAGAACGTCACGGGGTACCCGGGCAGCCGGGTGCTGATGAACCAGTTTGGCAGCGAACGGCGCATGAAGCTGGCGCTCGAAGTAGACAGTCTCGATGATGTTGCGGGACGTATCGAGGCCCTGCTCCAGCTCAAGTCGCCGGAAGGCCTTCTGGGAAAGTTGAAGATGCTTCCCATGCTGGCGGAAGTGGGCCGATTTTTCCCCCGCACCGTGGCGGCAAAAGATGCGCCCTGCAAACAAGTGATCCTACGGGAAAACTTCAGCGTCCTGGACTTTCCCGTGCTTCAGTGCTGGCCGCTCGACGGCGGCCGCTTCATTACCCTCCCCTGCGTGATCACCCGGGACCCCAAGAGCGGAAAACGCAACCTGGGCATGTACCGCATGCAGGTGTATGACCACCAAACGACGGGCATGCACTGGCAGCGCCAGAAAGTGGCCGCGGAACACCTTCGTGAACGGCTGAGGGCAGCGGCGGTCGCGGATGCTTCGGGAGACGTAACGGCCGCCCGGGTACGAGTCATGGCGGAGACGGCCGGCGGAACAACCGCGCAAAACCCGGTGATCGCTTTGGCCCAGAGCAAAGACCGCCGGCTCGAAGTGGCGGTGGTTATCGGTACCGATCCCGCAACCACCTTTTCTGCCATTGTGCCGGTGCCTCCGGAGGTCGAAGAGTTTGTTATTGCAGGCTTTCTACGGCAAATGCCGGTGGACCTGGTCCAGTGCGAAACCGTAGACCTCCAGGTGCCGGCGAACGCGGAGATCGTCCTCGAAGGGTATGTAGAGCTGGACGAATTGCGCATGGAAGGCCCCTTCGGCGATCACACTGGTTTCTACACCATGGAGGAGGAGTACCCGGTCTTTCATATCACCTGCATCACCCATCGCAAGGACCCGGTCTATGCTGCAACCATCGTAGGGAAACCGCCGATGGAAGACGCCTGGATGGGGAAGGCGGTGGAGCGTATTTTTCTGCCCCTCATGCGGCTGACCCTTCCGGAAATTGTGGACATAAACCTGCCGGTTGAGGGTGTATTTCACAACCTGATGATTGTCTCCATTCGCAAGAGTTACGCCGGCCAGGCGCGCAAGGTGATGCATGGCATCTGGTCCCTGGGCCAAGCCATGTTCACCAAGTGCATCCTGGTCGTCGACGAGGACTGCGATGTGCAGGACGTGGGTGAAGTAACGTTACGCGTGACAAACAACATCGATCCCGAGCGCGACATCCAATTCACAATGGGTCCCATCGACTCGCTCGATCATGCCTCCCGGCTGCCTAACTACGGGAGCAAGATGGGCATTGACGCGACCCGCAAATGGAAGGCCGAAGGCTTTACCCGGCCGTGGCCGCAGATGATTGGCATGGATCCGTCCACCCGGGCTAGCGTGGATGCGATGTGGAAGAAGCTGGGACTGGACTGACCTCTGACACGGATGACACAGGGAATTGGGCGATTGTGGGGCAGGCTAGGCAGGAGACAGCAACCCGCGTGGCCCCGCATGGAGCAGAGCGAATACCGTAGTTATCGCGCGGTGCACCCCTTCGATGAGCGCTTTGGCGTCGACACCAGCGGTCTGATCTATGAGCTGACTTCAGGCCACCATCACGATGCCTACAACAACGGCTACTTCGCAGTGGCGCCGTCTGTGTTTCACGCGGTGATGCAAGCCATGCAGGAGCGGCTGCATCTGGACTTTGAGCGCTTCGCCTTCGTGGATGTGGGATCGGGTAAGGGGCGGGCGCTGCTGCTGGCTTCCGATTATCCGTTCCGCGAGATTATTGGAATTGAGCTTTCTCAGGAGCTGGAACGGGTCGCCCGTGCCAACATCGCGCGGTACACCGAGGCCCGTCCTGGACCTCCGGTCATTTCCCTGCAGGGCGACGCGGCGGATTTCTCCTGGCCACCCGGACCGCTGGTCATCTACATGTGGAATGCGTTTACCGAGCCGGTGATGGAGCGGGTGTTCCACAACCTGGAAACCTCCCTCGCCCAGGAGCCGCGCGAAGTTTACCTGGTGTACATGCACCCGGAGTTGGAGTCGATGCTTGCTGGAATTCCCTGGCTGACCAGGCTTTGGCAGGATGAGTTGTTAATGAGCGAAGAAGACTATACCGCGTGGGCTTTTCCTACCCGGGTGGAGATTTCCGCGCTCTATCGCGCCGTGCCGCCGACCCAAACTAAAGTTTAAAGATGCAGGTGACTTTTTCCCGGCGGCTCAAAATTCACAGGACAGAACGGTATGCCCGGGGTGCTACGATTGCCTTGAAATCGACGCAGGTTGGCTCAACGAGCGCTGCAGCGAATCAACATTACCGACGTAAGCAGTAATTGTAATTGTGCTCTCGACGCGACTTCCCTTCCCCCCTGGGCCCTCGATCGAGATAGCTGGAAATTGACTGCCAAATGCCGTCCTCTTCTGTACGGGTCCCAAACAGGAGAATGCCCGGACCCCCCGCCGCGCTGAAGAAGATCGGATGCTGCAAATGAAACAGTTGATACGCAGGGCCGCACTGTGCCTGGTGATGGGAGTCACCGCCAGCGCCGTGACGCGCGCGCAGGATGTCGGTCTCTATTCGAATCGCACGGTTATCAGTGGCTTCGTTGAGTACTCCAACGATTCCAGTCACATGCTGATTGGATACGCGGACGGCCGGAAGATCACTGCGTTGGGGGCCAGTTTCGAAAGACGAAGCTTTCTCAGGGACAACTTCACCGGCTCGTGGATGGCCGAGGTGCGCCCTTACATGACTTTGACCGATCCGACGATGAAGGGTTTCGCGTTGCAGTTTCCGCAGCAGCCTGCCTATTCAGGAACCGTGGATTTTGCTTCGCCCATTCCAGTGGTCAGCCCGGTCTCGAAAGTTCCCTTGAACGTTATCCTGGTGGCCCAGAATAACGTGTATATCGGAACCGCAACCTACATCGCCGGAACGCGATCGACCTACGTCACCGGCTTCAGCCCACTGGGCTATAAGATCAGGATGCTTCCGCACCGGCGCTTCCAGCCATTTGTGACAACGCTGGGTGGCTTCGCGGTATCACCTCGCGATATACCGGTCTTCAACAGCGCATCTTTCAACTTTACTTTTGAAGTCGGCGCCGGGGTAGAGATCTTTCAAACGCATACTCGTTCTTGCCAGTTGGAGTATCGGTACCATCATCTCTCCAACGGAAGCAGCGGCACCCAAAACCCAGGGATCGATTCGGGCGTCCTCAAAGTGAGTTATTCCTTCGGACGGTAGTACCGGAAGAACATTTCCAGGACGGGTCCGTTGAACCGCAGATCCCTCCACTGCGCTATCCCGAATTTCGCGTCAATGCGCTTCTCGCTTTGTTTTACGGCACGACTAAAGTCGTGCCGTAAGGGCGGAAAAAGACTGGGGCTTTAGCCCCCCGCGTATTTCGATTGGAGTTTCGTGCAGACTTTACGGTGGCAGGGGCTAAAGCCCCGACCATTTTGGCCGCGGAGTGGCACGACTGAAGTCGTGCCCTGATACAAAGCAAAAAGCTTGCTGCACGAGCCTAATCCGGGGGTAGCGTAGTCGAGAGATCTGCGGTTGCTTTGTCGAAGCTTATTCGGGACTGTCCTTGTGGCCGCCTATATTCAGACCGAACTTGGGAGCGGTGTTCGTCCCTGTCACCTTCACTGGTATTTCGGCCCCGGCGCCATGTTTGTGAAAGAAGGGATCAGCTACTTTCAACATCCAGCTCTTCCACTGCGAAGCCACCATCTGTGACAGCTTTGCGTCGGTTCTCACCTTGCCGGTGAAATCGAACTTCTTGCCATCCAGCGTGTAGACGCCCGCCAGGCGCACGGTCGCCCCGGGCATGGTGTAGTTCATGTCCTCTAAATCCAGCTTTCCGTCGCCCATTTTGAATTTTCCCGTCATATGGGAATTCACATCCTGTGCTCCGGGCTTAGCATCCTTGGGGTCCCCTTGCGCTCGCAGACTCAGCATATCCACCTTGTCCTGCACCTCCGGATTGGTAAAGCGCATCTGCTTCAGTGTGAAGGATCCGTTCAAGCCCAGCTTCTGGGTTACGCTTTCCTTTCCCGGACGGATGTGCAGCTTTGTTTTCATAGTCAGCACCCCCGTCATCACCACCGGCTGCGTCTTGACAGCTAGCTGCAGGAAGTCCTGTATGCGGCCGGCAGGGACATCGACATCGAGGTCGATGATGTGCCCCTGGCCCTTCACATTGACCACCTCGCCGCTGCAGGAAAACTCTGAGGCGCCCAACTTCGCCTCTACCGGCTGCAGATAGGTGTCACCGGTCGTACCATCGACGATCGCGGAAAATTTCGTATGCAGCGGCACGGGATGGTTTGCAGTGTCCAGGGAAAATTCTGGCACATCCGCAGTTCCGTGTACGTCGATCCGGTCGAGCCGGCCGGTAAAGTCGCCCACGGAATGCAGCATGCCTCCTATGCCTTTGATGGTGTTCAAATCAGCATGCTGGAAGATGTAATTGCCAGTGACGGCGGAGTCGCCCGGAGTCTCCGTATCCCACGGACCAAAGGTGCCGGTTGCGTGAATATCCCCCTTGGGCACGGCATTGGTCAGGGTCGCGTCGTAGGGCGACGGAGAGTTTGAACCCACGTCGTGCAGCACAATATGCTTTAATGCGAAGACCTTCGGATTCCTATCCGGCTTGTCGGTGCCAATCACCAGCTGCGAATCATCGCAGATGATCTCGTCGACTACGATCTTGATCTTCCCCTGACGCTTTGACGGGCGCGCGTTTTGCCGCATGGATTTAGGCGGAATTTTTATCTGGAGGCCCTGCACGTGCACGGCGCGCACGTGGGTTGGCTTGAGGAATAAACCAATCAGCCCCGCATGGAATTCGAATTGCTGCACTGCGATGATCGGGTCCTTGGCTCCCGCGGCCACTACATCATCGGGAGCGAAGATCCGGAGCCCCTTGCCGGATACCGCCAACCCCTTAATCAGCGACACCTGCAGATCATCCAGTTCCACCCGGCTGTCAAAACGGATGCTGAGGGTCTCGATCATCCGCCCCTTGAGGATTGGCGCCGCTCGTCTCAGCATAACTTCGCCTACCACCAGGAGCACCACGACGGCACTGAGCGTGATCCAAAGGGCCAGCCGCCACCCTCTGTGCTTTCCTGGACTTTGCGTGGTGTTGTCTGGCGGCAAGTAATTTTTGACCGTACCCAAAATGGATCCCCATTCAAGGGATGCCGTTTGCCTGAACTTAGTTTCCAGAAGATCAAGCAGATCCAGCCGCTTTTTCCGCCGGGAACAACGTTACTTCAGTTTACGTGAACGACGGGACGCTGTTCAGGGTCTTTGATAGCGCGACGGAGAACCTCGTGGGTAATTGGGGCCGTGTCGCCCTCCCCCAGGAAGATGAAGCGCATTCCATTAATGACCGGGTTGATGTCGGTCCAGTGAAAGTAGACATGGGGGATGCACTTGGTCGCCTGCTGCAGGTAGATGAGCAGGCCGGCAATGGAATTGGCTACCGCGGCACTCCTGGCACGGAGAATACGATGGGAGTCCTCGCGGAACCCGTGGACCGTAAGCGACTCGGTGAACTCGGATGTGTCTCCGCGCTCCACCTCGATAAAGTAGATACGTTCGTCCGGGGGGAGGCAGTAGAGCCGGCGAAGTTCGCTTGCGGCCTGTTCGCGGTCTTTTCCGGAGATGTTGTGCGGTTTCCATGCAATGAGACGGATGGATTTGTTGCCGCTCTCGGCCACCAGGGCCTCAGCCTGGGGGTCGAGCTGAATGCTGGTGATGCGCAACTCGGTGGAACGCAAAGCTCGGGAGAGCAGCGACATGAAGATCATGGTGAACACGAAGATGCATGAGATCTTGAGTCCCTCGGGTCGCTCGTAGATGTTCACCAGCGTGGTGTAAATGAAAACGAGGGATACCAGGGCGAGAGCGGCACGAGCGAGCCACGTTCGGGCGGCGATGGTGACAGCGCAGGAGGCGGAGGTAATGAGAACGAGAACGCCGGTTGCGTAGGCGCCGCCCTGGGCATCCACGTTCGCGTGAAAGAGACGCGTAACTATGAATGCGACAGACACAAAGACGAGGACCAGCGGACGCGAGGCACGGGCCCACTCGGGCGCCATGCCGAAGCCGGGGAGGTAGCGGGGAATGAGATTCAGCAGTCCGGCCATGGCGGAGGCGCCCGCGAAGGCGAGAATGAGAATCGTGCTGATGTCGTACAAAGTGCCAAAGCCGTTACCCAGGTACTGCTGGGCCAGGTAAGCCACTGCCCTGCCATTGGCCGGGCCGCCTTCGTTGAAGGCGGCCGCGGGGATAAGCAGGGTGGTGATGAAGCTGGTCGCCATCAGGAAGACGCTCATAATGATCGCGGCAGTCGCGAGCAGGCGCCGGGTGTTGAAAATGCGCAGCTCCAGTTTGTTATCGCACTCGATCAGGGGCATGACGGCCACACCGGTCTCGAATCCCGAGAGGCCCAGGGCAAGGCGAGGAAAAAGCAGGCAGGAGAGGCCAACGATGGAAAGCAGGCTACCGTGCTGGGCAAAAATGGCGCGATTCCAATCGAGAACAACGTGCGGGTGCACAAGCACATGAAAGATCCCAACGAGACACACGATCAGGTTAAGCGCGAGGTAGACGCCTACCAGGACCACGGCAATATCGATCGCTTCTTTAAATCCCTTGAGAAAGACAGCACCCAGGATGGCAAGCAGCGTGAGGGTGACACCCATCTGACTCTGAAGAGAATGCGGAGTGTAGGGATTGTGTATAAAGTGGGCTGCTGCGTCTGCCGCAGACAGGGTCATGGTGATCACGAAGTCGGTGGTCGCGAAGCCGAGAAGTACGAGCACGAACACCTTGCCGGTCCACCCCGGGAACAGCTTCTCGAGCATCGCGATGCTGCCTTGTCCGTTGGGGCTGGCAGCAGCGACCCGATTGTAGACGGGCAACGCGGCAAAGAGCGTCACCAGAACCAGCACCAGGGTCGCGATGGGGGAGAGCAAGCCGGCGGCTAGAAAGGCGATCCCTGATTGATAACCGAGCGTTGAAAAGTAATCGACGCCGGTGAGGCACATCACCCGCCACCAGGGATGGCTGATTGTCGCGCTGTGGCTGTGAGCACTCTCAGGGCGTTCGAGGTCAGAGGTAAGCCATTCGGTAAAGGACATGAGCGTCGACTATGTATTCATCCAACGTCAACATACCAGCGGCACAGCACGATACGGACCATCAATATAGCATCGGCTGATTAATTGCAGCTTTTGACGCGGCTTGCCGGCAATGAATTCGTAATTTCGAACAGGTAAACCTGATACCGTGCTGTAAATGAATATGCCAGGCGAATACGACGCGATTGTGATCGGCACTGGAGCGGGTGGCGGAACGCTGGCTCTGCACCTGGCCCAGGCAGGCAAAAACATCCTCATTCTGGAGCGCGGCTCCTTCATGCCGCAAGAGAAGCTCAACTGGGACACGTCCGCAGTCTTCCTCGACAACCGCTACCACACCAAAGAGACCTGGCAGGACAAGGACGGCAAACCGCTGCACCCTCAGCAGGCTTATTTCGTTGGTGGGCAGACAAAGGTCTACGGGGCCGCCATGTTCCGCATGCGCGCCGAAGACTTTGGTGTCATTCAGCATCAGGGCGGGATCTCTCCGGCATGGCCCATCACCTACGCCGATATGGAGCCGTTCTATTGCCGGGCGGAAGAGCTCTTTCACGTGCACGGTGATCTGGGCTCCGCTCCCGCTGTCCCCGGCGGTTACGGATCGTCCTTCGACCCCACCGAGCCTTTTCACTCCGCGAAGTATCCTTACCCAGCATTCAGCAACGAACCTCGCATGCAGACCATCGAGGACGACGTGCGCAAGCTTGGCATCCATACCTTTCCTGTTCCTCTTGGGCTCAAGCGAGACGCGGCCGACCCGGTGGCTTCGAAATGCGTCCGCTGCGACACCTGCGACGGCTACCCTTGCCTGGTTCACGCTAAATCCGACGCGGACATCAACTGCATCCGGCAGATCATGCACTTGCCGAACGTCACCCTGATGACCGACTCCCGGGTGACGCGCCTCCTCACTAACAGTAGCGGCACGGCAGTCACCGCGGTTGAGGTCATTCATTCCGGATCGGATGCCGCGTCGAAAGACGGAACACCGGCGACCTATCGTGCCGGCTTCTTCGCCGTCTGTGCGGGCGCGATCAACTCCGCGGTGATTCTGCTCGCGTCTGCAAACGACAAATACCCAAATGGGCTCGCCAACAGCTCCGACCAGGTCGGCCGGAACTTCATGTACCACCAGGCCGACGCATTGCTCGCAATCGGCCCCGAAGGGAATGAGGACAGCTATACCAAGACCTGGGGCACAAACGACTTCTACTTCAAGGATTCCGACCCAGCCTATCCCTTTCCGCTGGGGCAGGTGCAGCCGGTCGGCAGCTTCCATTTCGAGATGATGAAGGGCGACGCGCCTCCGCTCACACCGGGAATTGTGCTGGAGGAGATGAAGCGCCACGCGGTGCCATGGTGGCTCACGACGGAAGATCTTCCCGACCCGAACAATCGAGTCACCTTGCACAACACAACGCCGGCGACTGTCGAGAATTGGCAGCCAGGACTAGCCGGTGCCCATCCCGCCGGAGACACTGGGCGCACCAACGAGTGTGAGCCGGTCACGGACTCTGCACCGGGGCGGATTCAGCTTTCGTATACGCCTAATAATGTTGAGTCCTTCAATCGCCTGAAAGACCGCTGGGTCGACGTACTTAAGCGGGCGGGGCACGCTACGACTTCCATCCCGCTCCACGCGTATTTTAAGAAGCGTATTCCGCTGGAGGGCGTAGGCCACCAGAACGGCACTTGCCGCATGGGCACCGATCCGGCGACCAGTGTGCTCGACCCACATTGTAAGGCGCATGACCTGGATAATCTTTATGTCGTGGATGCTTCCTGCTTTGTGTCAGCGAGTGCCGTGAATCCCTCGCTGACCATCATCGCCCATGCCATTCGCGTAGCGGACCACCTGCTGGCGGATCGGCTGAAGTAGGGCTTCCTTTAGCTCCAGAATTTGGGAAGCCCGAAAGGCGCAACGCAGATCCCTCCACTACGCTACGCTCCGGTCGGGATGACAATTCATCTTGGAAACAATACTTAGCGTTCCCACACAAAATTGTCATCCCGACCGGAGCGTAGCGTAGTGGAGGGATCTGCGTTGCGCCTTTCGGACTTCCCAAATTCTGGAGCGCCGCGTGTTTCTCGTTACTCCTCACGCAGGGCGTCCATGGGATGCACCGTGGATGCGCGCTGTGCAGGCAACAGGCTAGCCACGATGGCCACCACTACCATCCCGGTAATCGCAGTCCCGAGCGTTAACGGATCACTCGGCTTCAATCCATAGAGCATCGAAGCCGCCGCCGTTCCTGCAGCCAGCGCCAACGCGGTCCCTACGACCAGGCCAATGATCAGTAAAGTCGCGGCTTCCTTCATCACCATCACCAGGATGTCGTTACGGTTCGCACCCAGGGCCATGCGCACGCCAATTTCGTTCCTCCGACGGACAACCATATAGGAGATCACGCCATAAAGACCCACCATCGCCAGAATCGTCGCCAGCGCGCCAAAGAAGCCCGATAACGTGGCCATCAACTGCTCCCGCAGCAGTCCTTCGCGGATCTGCGTCTTGAGCACATTGAAAGTGAGAACCAGTGACGGACTGATGTCGTTCGCAGTGCGCTTGATGGAAGAAATCAACGGGAGCAGCGGCTGGTCGGAGCGAATCATGAGCGTGGAGAGCTGCTGCGGCCCGTTTTTCTGGGTGAAGGACACAAAGGCAATGGGCAAGTTGTCCTCACGCAGCTCATAGTATTTGGTGTCTTTCACCATACCAACAATCTGATAGGTGTCGTCTGGCTTTCCCGAGTCGCTAAAGAGCTTCCCCAGCGGATTTGTGCCGCCCATGAACTTGCGCACGAAGGCTTCATTCACGATCGCGACGCGTGCCGACTCGGGCGTGTCGTTGTCACTGAAATCGCGCCCCGCCAGCAACGGGATCTCCATCGTATGGAAATATCCGGGACTGACCCGGTTGAACATTGTGTCCTGCCGTTGGGGGCCGCGGGGGATGTCGATGTTGTTGTCCCAACCGCTGCGACTTATGGGAACGACCAGGGTCTCCGCCGCGGCACTTACGCCCGGGATGCTTTGTATTCGAGCCAACAATTCTCGCTTGTACGACATCTGCCTGGCAGCCGGCAGTTTCAGCGGTGAGAAGTCGAAGGCTGCGATCAGGATATGGTCCTGCTCAAAGCCAGCGTCCAGAGTCAGCAAATTGCGGAAGGTACGTACGAACAAAAGCGCCCCGGTCAATAGAACCAGCGATAGTGCAACCTGGGAAACAACCAACGCCCGGCGCAACAGAAGGCGGTCCCGCGCTGCAGTGGTCCCCCGGCCACCGGCCTTCATCACCACACCTGGATCGGTGCGCGAGGCCTGCATGGCCGGGGCCAGTCCGAATAACACACAGGTGAGAATTGCCAGTGCCGCGGCGAACCCCAGCACGCGCCAATCCGGAGCTAGCTCGACGAATACCTGTCCATCATGCGTGCTGAGAAAGGCCACCAACACCCGGCTTACAATTTGCGCCAGAACCGCGCCTGCCAGGGTCCCTAATAATGCGAGCAACAAGCTTTCGGCGAGCAATTGCCGAATCAGCCGGGAGCGCGATGCTCCCAGGGTTAAGCGCAGAGCCATTTCTCGCTGGCGCACACTCGCCCGCGTCAACATCAGGTTGGCAAGGTTTGCGCAGGCAATGAGCAAGACCAGCCCTGACAAGGCCAACAACAGCCACAGCGGATCTTCATAGTCCCGGCGCAGATCGGAAACACCGGTGGCGGCAGTCATTGCTTGCAGACGAAACGACAGGTAGTCCTTTTTTTGCAGGCCATCGTACCCGCCAGGCACGGTCGCTGCAAAAATGCCCGGCGAGACGGCAGCGAGCTGGGCTGAAGCACGTTCGATGGTCCAGCCCGGTTTTAAACGCGCGATGGTTGCGATCCACCATGAATCGGCGCTATCCATGAGCGAACCTTTGGTAGAAAACACCGGCTCGCTGCAGATGGGAATTGCGACATCAAATTTTTGTCCCACATCCACGCCGTAGAAGCTGGCTGGGGTCACTCCAATGATTTGAAAGGGACGACCGTTGAGCGTGAGCTTGCTGCCCAGAACAGATGGGTTTCCACCAAATTCCCGCTGCCAAAAGGAATAACTCAGCACAGCCCCCTGCGCGCCGCAACCGCGATAGTCATCCGGAGGAGAAATAAGCCGCCCCAAGTCCGGCTTCACGCCCAGTACGTTAAAGAACTCTCCGCTCACCATCAACGTGTCGGCATAGCGGGCCTCTCCGCCCTGACCAAGATCACGCCTGGCGGGCGACCACGCTGCAATACTTGAAAATCCCTGTTGCTGCTCACGCAATCGATTCCACAGACCACCCGTGAGATCGGCGTTGCGAGAATAAAAATCTCCCACGCAGCAATGCGGCGTGTCGGCGATTTTGACTCGTACCAATTGCTGTGGATCCTTTACCGGGAGGGTCCGCAAACGCACTGCATCCAGTAGTTGAAAGATAGCCGTATTGGCGCCGATGCCCAGGGCTAGGGATAAGATGGCCACCGTGGCGAATCCCGAATTCTTACGCAGCAGACGCGCGCCGAAGCGCAGGTCGTTCCAAATTCCCGCAAATAGCGGTTCGCTCTCGTCCTTGCCCGCCGGCAATGGCGGAGGCGCTGGCTGCAGGCTTGCCTTGAGTCCAGAAACGTCTTTCAGTTCCTTGAGCAATGACTGATGGGCTTGCTCAGCGCCGATCCCGCTGGTCAACATCTCGTCATAGCGATCGCGCAGGTGTTGGCTCAGCTCCTCTACTACCTCGGCTTCGCGCATCGAATCAAGGTTCAAGGGAGCAATCGCCGCTCGGATTTCCTTTGGCCAGTCAGGCATTCTCCGCCTCCGTAATGCGATGGATTGCGTTGACGAAATCAAGCCAGGTGGCGCGTTGGGTCTTCAGGATCTGCTTCCCCTCGGCCGTCAACCGGTAATAGCGCCGCCGCCGCTGGCCGGCCTTTTCCACCCATCGTCCGGCAATGAATCCGCGCTTTTCCAGGCGGTACAGCAGCGGATAGAACGAGGCTACGTTGAACTTCAACACTCCGTCAGAACGCTCTTCGATCAGCTTGCTGATCTCATAGCCGTGCCGCGCGCGGTGCTCGATCAGCGAGAGGATAAGGAGTTCTGCACTGCCCTTTTTCAGTTCGCGGTCTACCGGGGCTCCGATATGTTTCATAGCAACATATAGTACTGCGATATTTTAGGGTGTCAAGGAGGGGTTTAAAAACATTTCCAGGAAAGAGCAGCTGAACTGCAGATCCCTCCACTTCGGTCGGGATGACAAAGGGGACGGTGGCGCTTCCAGCGAAGAGGGGCTTGTGGCTGAAGGAAACAGCAGGTCCCTCCACTTCGCTACGCTTCGGTCGGGATGACACTTCTGTTAGGAACGGACAAAAGAACTAGAAGCTTTCTCACTATCTTGGGTGGGCCAGAGGATGTTTTTCGTCACGATTCCCACAAAATCGTCATCCTGAGCGGAGCGCCTCACAGCCTTGTCGCGTGACACAGCGCTTGTGGCGCGGAGTCGAAGGACCCCGGCGGTGCTTATCTTCCCCATGCTGCTCCGAGCTTTCGACCACAGGAGCCCGCACCGGGCAGAGATGACAACATTGGAGCTTGTTTGGAATCGATGCGCTAAGAGTAGCGAAAGAGGGCTTTGAAGCCGTAATCCATGTGTTGCTGTATGTGGCAGTGGAAGAGAGACAGGCCCGGTTGGTCGGCTACGAAGTCAACTACAGCTCTTCCGTAATACGGAACGACTACCGTGTCTTTTATGATGCCCCCGGTTTTGGTGCCGTTCATCTCTACCAGTTCAAACTGGTGGCGATGCAGATGGAGAGGATGCGCGTCGTCCGTGCGGTTGCGAAACACCAGGCGGTAACGAGTTCCCTGCTTTAGAACAAACTCCCGTTCGTGTGGATACGGCTTTCCGTTGACCAGCCAGGTGTTGAACTTGCCCGAACCGCCAGGGATCTTTTCGAAAATCATTTCGATAGTCTGGTCCGGCGGAACAGGACTGTCACTGATTTTGCCGAAGACGGTGTAGTCCCAGACCGCCTTGGACGGCGCCACCCACTGAGGTTGCCGGTGCTGGTTTTCATATTCCACGATGACACCCAAACCAGTATTGCGAATTCTCTCCTCGGTGGCGCCCAGGATCCATACTCCCGGCTGGTTCATTTCGACGATGGCATCCACCCGCTCCCCCGCACCGAGCAAAATCCCATCCACCTTTTGCGGAACCGGCACCGGATTACCATCGAGCGCAATCACCTGGAATTGATGTCCAGCCAAAGCAATGCGCCGGTTTTCAATCGCGCTGGCATTGAGCAGGTGCATCAGCACTCGCTGGCCCTGCTTCACCCGAATCGGCTCCCCCGCACCCAGAGCCTTGTCGTTGATGGAGTAGGTCATGGAGTTCACTTCGAGGCCGTTGGGGTCGGTGTTCAGAAGCGCAGGCTTCTCCGGCTGCGGCCCGGCATGGCCATCGTCATCATCATCGTCCATATTGCTAGTAAAGAATGGTTCCCAGTCGCGCAGGGAGAGGAAGATCTCCTGGTCATATTGCCCCGGATCCTTTCCCCCATCCACATAGACGAAACCAAACTGGCCGGTGTAGCTTCCCCGATGCAAGTCGGCTTCCGCCATGGCGTGGGAGTGATACCAGCGGGATCCAGCCGGACG
>JBEKNJ010000029.1:0-74877 GCA_049522955.1 Acidobacteriaceae bacterium | reverse complement strand
TGTCCTTCTGGTAGCCCAGCAATTTCAACTAGATAGCCGTAATCCATCCTGGGATTACCGGGGTTAAGCAACAACCTGGATTACGATCTTCCCGAAATGGTGTGCCTCTTGCAGGGCATTTAAGGCGTCGCGAGCCTCGCCGAAGGCGAAGATCCGATCCACCACGGGCCGCATTCGATTGGCTGTAATCGCTCGATTCATGGCTTCGAAATGCGCCTTCGATCCGACATAGACGCCGTGGATCCGAACCTGGCGATGGAGAATCGGCGCAATCGCTAGCGGTTGTTCTGACTGGCTCAGCACACCGATTTGGGCGACGGTGCCACCAAAACGGACCGCTTGCAGAGACTGGGCGAAGGTGCCGGCTCCGCCGACCTCGACAATCAGATCGGCCCCGCGATTGCCGGTTTCCTTGAGCACCCACTTTGCCCAGTCAGGAGATTGCCGATAGTTGAGGCCGGCCTCCAGTCCCATGGCCTTTGCTCGCTCCAGCTTTTCATCGCTGCTTGAGGTCCCGATGACGGTTGCTCCCACCATCTTCGCGAATTGCAGGGCGAAGATCGAAACTCCGCCCGTCCCCTGGATCATCACCACATCTCCAGGCTTCACCTGGGCCGCGTTTTCGAGCGCGTTCCACGCCGTGACTCCGGCGCAGGGAAGCGTGGCCGCTTCGGAGTAAGACAGATGTCCTGGAATGGAAACGACACCGCCTTGTGGGAGCACCACGTATTCGGCCAGCATGCCATCCAGGTCGCCGCCCAGCGCACCACGGCTGCTTTCGGCCGTGGGTGGACCCTCAAGCCAGTGCTGCATGAAGATGCCGGCCACTCTTTGCCCCGGCGAGGTGGACGTCACCCCTTCCCCCACTTCGACGACTTCACCGGCTCCGTCGGAGCAGGGAATACGAGGCAATGCCATTTTGGGGTTGTAGTGGCCTCGCACCATAAGCAGGTCACGGTAGTTCAATGACACCGCATGCACCTTCACCAGGATTTCCCCGCGTCCCGGGCGAGGTTGGGGCAAGTCGACCCATGCGAGCTTGTCAATTCCGAACGATTGAATTTGCCAGACTTTCATAATTCCTCCGCGCCCACACATATTACGAGTGAGATTGCTTCCTGCATGTCGTACCATAAAGGCATGGCACGTGGGTGGGAAAGCAAGTCTGTGGAAGAGCAGCAATCAGCTGCAGATCTAACCGCTTCGGGTGTCCTGGTTGACGCCGCAAAGCGAAGCAGCCTGGAGAAGGCCAAGCGCGAGCGGCAAAAGCAGGAACTCGATCTGCAGCGCGAGCGCATACTTTCTGAGCGCACGTCGAGTCCAGTGCGCCGTGCTGCCCTGCAAGCAGCCTTAGCCGATATCGAATCCCGCCTGACCCTTCTCTCCTAAGCCAGACACTTTAGTTTTGTGTGTTTTGCCTTGTATCAGGGCACGACTTTAGTCGTGCCGCCACGCGCTCAAAACGATCAGGGCTTTAGCCCCTGCAATGACCGAATGCAGGGGCTAAAGCCCAACTTTGTTTCAGTCGTTTTGCGGCACGACTAAAGTCGTGCCCTGACACAAAGCAAAACGTTTCAGGGACCATTCCGCCAAGACGGTTGAATTCTCACAGACGGCTTCAGTCATCCCCTCCAACACGGAAGGGCCATGTACCTACTGGGGTGGATTGCTTACACCCTGCGGTGGAGCGGGTTGCGGTTGATTTGTGGGGGACGGCTGGCTTTGCTGGACACCGATCGCGCTGCCTGAGACCACCATCTGCACCCGGCGATTCTGTGCCCGCCCAGCGGCTGTCGCATTGTCCGCGATGGGATTGCTCAGGCCGTAACCAGTAGCAGTGATGTTGTCGGGGGAGACGCCCTGCGATACGAGGTAAGCACGCACCGCATCCCCACGCTGTTGCGAAAGCGTGAGGTTATATTGCTCACTGCCTACGTTGTCGGTATAGCCCTCGACCTGCACCTTTAAATTCGGATACGCGAGAAGAATTCCTGAAACCTTCGCCAGCTTTTCCCGCGCTTCGGGCTTAAGCGTGTATTTAGCCGTGTCGAACAGAACGTCCGACATGTTCACGATCAGTCCGCGCGCTGTCTCCTGCGTCTGCAGAACCTGGCCCAACTGAGCCCGCAGACGCTCGCGCATCTGCTCCGTCTGATCCGTCGCCTGCTGAGCGTTATGTTCCGCTGCCGCCTGCGCCGCCCGTGCATTGGCCGCGGCCGCCTCTGCCTGCGCTGCCGCCGCATCGGCCTGGGCTCGTTTGAGCGCCTGTTGCTGGGCATCGATCTGCGCCTGCTGCGCCGCAGCCTGGGCCTGCTGCATGGCCAACTGTTGCTGTTGTTCCTTCTCCTGCTGCATCTTGCGCAAGGTGCTCACCCGCGCGTCTTCCGCATCCTGCACCGCGCCGCGAGCATAGGTGATCATGACCTTGCGTTGGCTCTTCTTCCCATCCAGTGCCTGCGCGTTCTCCAGCTCCTGCTTGGCCTTGGCGAGAATGTCGGGAGCGTACTTCGCAGCCCCCGTGGCCTCGGCGATCTGCACCGCATTGATGGCCTCGTAAAGTTGGAGCGGAGATTTATCGCTTGGCTTGACCGGGTTCATCACCGCGTTTTGACCAGCCGTCTGCACATAAGCTCCGCGCGGCAGCAGATTGAAGTGCACATTCACGGTGTCGATAATGCCCGTGGTCTTATCTTTGTTGACTGTATTCTGCATTACCACCAGGTCGCTCGGTGTGGTCACGGCGAAGTAGGGCTCGGCGGTAATGATCAGCGCAAATTGCTGCAGGTTCGTGGTGACATTCATTTCCGCCTTGGAACCGCCAGGCATCACCTCACCCAGGTTCACCGGTCGGCCCTGCGGCGTAATCGCCCACAGCACGTAAGTCAGATACTCCACGCCGAAGCTATTGGCGGGCACGAATCCCTGAAATTTGGCGGCGATGAAGGTTTGTCCCTTGCTGGTGACGTTGGCCTCGCCCTTTCCCTGCGGCAGGAGGCTGGTGCCGGCGAACCCAATCTTTGTGCTTCCGCTGCGGTGCCAGTAATTGATTGCCGGAATGTCCCGGCCCACGACCTGAATGCGATAGAGCGGAACATTGTTGCCGGTCTGTGTCGGTTCGATCGGCTGCTGTTGTTGGGGCTGGGCGGTGGGGCTCGGCTCCTGCCCCTGAACGGCACTCGAGGCAGTGAAAAGCAAAGTGACAAGCAAAAGTCTTCCAGCAATCATCGTGTCGCACTCCAGTTCAAGCGTTCAGGCGCGTGGTTACGCGCAAACGACAGCACGGCCCCACACCGGGACCGCGTAGTCGCATGCGCGCAATTAGTCAGATGCCGCCTTCGCAGCTTGCGTTGAACGAAATCCCAACCTGTTTTCCGGGTCGGGACTAGTTTAGGTGGGTTAGGTTTGCAGAGCAACCAGCTGATGTGCGATCGCAAACAATGCCAGTTCCAAACGTGTGGAAACTCCGGTCTTGTCGAAGATGTTCGACAGATGGCGCTTCACCGTTTCTTCACTGATACTGAACTGCTTGGCGATATCGCGATTGCTGCAGCCTTCCACGATGCAGCCAACCACTTCCAGTTCACGGGGCGTCAGCCCATAGGTTTTGCGCTCGGGAACGGCAGCCTGCTGCATCAACTCATGCAGGGCGCCGACCAGGTTAACCACGCGTTTGCCGCCAATCCAATAGTCCCCAGAGGAGACTGCGCGGATGGCAGTGGTGAGGTGGTCAGCCAATGCGTCTTTGAGCACGATGCCGCGGGCGCCGATCTGCAGTGCTTCAATGATCTGCTGGGTGGTGATGGTGCTGGTCAGCAGGAGAATCTTTACCGTGGGCGAGCCACTCATGATGGCCCGCATGGCCTCCAGGCCGGGAAGACGGGGCATCTGTAGATCGAGCAGGAGGATGTCGGGCAGCAGCTCTAGTGTTGCGGTGATTGCCTCATCGCCATCCGATGCCTCGCCAAGCACTTCGAGGCCTGGATCGCTCTGAAGCATGTTTTTTACGCCGATGCGGACTACTGGATGGTCGTCGGCGATGACAATACGAATCTGGTGCAAGCGGTCGTTGCTGGCTTTCGGAGTTGCGTTAATTGTCGATGTGGTCATGGGGGGCCCTAGGTTTTCGTTAGATTTCCTGCCAAAAGAATACGCTCCAACTCGCTGCATGCACTCAGTAAATCGTCCAAAACTCCAGGGGTGGCCGCTTCCTTGCTACCCCCCATTTCGAGTCCGGCGGCGAGGTGGGCGAGGCGGATGGCGCCGACCATGGACGCTGCGCCTTTGATACGGTGGGCCAGGGGACGTACCTGGTCCTCTTCGAGGTGAGCCTGATCCTGGAGACTACGGATACAGGCCCGTGTATCGGCAATGCAGGCAGTGAAGGTATCAAGCAACGCCTGCACGGGCATCATCTTGAGCAGTTTTTCGACCACCGTCCGATCAAGGGCTTCGGCTGGAGGCGGTATGGCCGCCGGCCTTCCAGGATGGGGAACCCGCACTCTTGGCGTGCGGCCCCGTTTTTTGGGCTTCAGCGCGCGGCGCAGGTCGCCCATGGCAAGCGGCTTCAGCAGGAACCCATCGAACGCAAGTAACTGCTGCCGTTGAACTTCGGAAGCGCTCATGGCGAACATCAGCGGTCCCGGACTGCCCAGGGCGCGAACTTTTTCCGCCAATTGACCGCCCGAGACTCCGGGCATCTGAAGGTCCACCAGGAGCACATCCGGTCGCCCCGCCTGATCGGACGAGAGCAAGTCCAGGGCGGCGCCGGCGTTATGCGCGCGAAGCACCTGATGGCCCTCGTGAGCAAGCAGCAAAGCCATTAATTCAAGGCTTACGGCGTCATCATCAACCAGAAGAACCCTGTGCCGGGTCTCGATCGCAGTCGAGCTGGTCATTAAGGGGAGTGCCTCCTGAATGGTCACCTTTTGCAGCTTAAGGCATTCTCTGGCAAATGGCACCTTAAAGTGTTACCAAAGTACACGCAGGTAACGTTTGGTCTTCTCTCGGTATGCCAACAGCGAAATGCTCTACAGTCTTTGCTATGGCTACTGACGACGATTTCCGGCAACAACTGGCGGAGTTGTCAGCACGCGTAGCCTCGCTTGAGGCCGCTCTGAGCGCCCAGCCCAAGGCAAATGCCGGACCCTCGGCGGTGGAACCTGCTCGACCCACGGCTCCTCTCGTTACCCCGGCAAGGCCGGCGGGAGCGGCTTCGCTGGAAAGCCGGATCGGGGCCCAGCTCCTGAACCGGATCGGGATCCTCGCTGTGCTGATCGGCGTGGCCTGGTTTCTAAAGCTGGCTTTCGATCGTAACTGGATTGGCCCCCCGGTCAGGGTCTGGATCGGCCTGGCCGTTGCTGCGGGGCTCATGCTTTGGTCCGAGCGCTTTCGCCGCCAGGGATACTCCGCCTTTTCCTACAGCCTCAAGGCACTGGCGACCAGCATCGCTTATCTGTCGCTCTGGGCTGCCTCGAGCATTTTTCATTTGGCCCCGACCTGGCTCATTTTTCTTGGCATGACCGCGCTGACCGTCGCCAACGCCATCCTCGCGCGTCGCCAGGACTCGGAAGTGTTGGGCCTCTATGCCCTGGCCGGCGGCCTGGCGACGCCCGCGCTTTTAGCAATGGGGCGGAGCGATGAGATCTTTCTCTTTTCCTACCTGGTGTTGCTGAACCTGGGGGCGCTGCTTTTGCTCGCGCTGCATCGATGGCAGCGGCTGGCCTGGGCCGCTTTGCTGGGGACCATGTTTTATTACGTTGGCTGGACCTTAAGCGAAGGCGATCCTTCTCACCTGGCGGTGACGGTTTTCTTCCTGGCGCTGTTCTTCGCTGGTTTTGCTGCCGCACCTCGCTTGATCCTGCGTGCCGATGAACCTTCGCTTTCGTTCTTCCCCGTAGCATTCCCCGTTACTAACGCAGTGGCGACGTGGGTTGCGCTGATGGCGCTTTTCGCGGCAAGGTCTCAGCATGCCTGGCGGCCCTGGGTCACCCTTGCTCTCGCCGGGGCCTGCCTGCTGATCGCGGCCCGCTCGCGCGGGCTTTGGGCTTTCTCCCGCTCCAACCTGGGCCTGGGCGTCTTTTTTGTTACCGTAGCTGTGCCGCTTCAATTCCACGGCCCGGTGGTGATCTTATGCTGGCTGGGGGAGGCGCTGGCCCTGCTTGCCGTGGCCAAAGCCCGCTCCCATGCGACTCTGCGCATCCTTGCGACCGCCGTGTTGACCCTGGCCGCTTGTGCCCTTTTGGTGGACTGGATCGTCGGGCCGCCGCAGCCATTGGCCTACTTCGCCAACCTGCACTTTGTCACTAACCTGGTGGCCGCGGCGATATTTGCGGCCGTCACCGTTCTCAGTCTGGGTGGCGGCCCGGGACGCGGCTTTGGCAGCTGGCACTACCTGGCAGGGTTTGCGACGGTTGCGTTCAGTCTCACCCTCCTGGTCGCGGTAAGCCTGGAGATTCACCATTACTGGTTCTGCGGTGCCGGCTTCTTGCGCGACTTCTGCGGCGGCTATGGCCAGCTTCAGCGGCGCACCATTGCGGCCGGGTGGAGTTATAGCGCCTGGTGGATGGCTTATGGTGCAGCGCTCATGACCGCGGGATTTTTGCGGCGTAGTGCGTTCCTGCGCTGGCAGGCTCTTATCGTGCTCGCCTTGAGCATCGCCAAGGTTTTCCTGAACGGCGTGAGCCAACAGAGCCAGGGCTACCGCGTGCTTAGCTTTCTCGCCCTGGGGGCGGTTTTGCTCGCCATCAGCTTCGTTTACCAGAGGGATTGGCTCAGGCTGAGGGGATAGGCAAACAAACAGCAGGTCCCTCCACTTCGCTACGCTTCGGTCGGGATGACAATTCTGTTTACACGCCGGGATTCCAACCCCAGAGAGATGTTTAGGTATCGACATTCAAATCCCAAACAGGATTGTCATCCCGACCGAAGCGTAGCGAAGTGGAGGGACCTGCTGTTACTCCAGCCCTAAAACCTGCTGTTCACCCCTACCGCAGAGCAGGTTCTATCTGGTTGAGCCAGTCGGGTGGCTTGAGGATCTCACGCGGCTTCGACCCGTCAGCAGGGCCGACGATTCCGTCACGTTCCATCATGTCGATCAGGTGCGCCGCACGGCCATAGCCGATCCGAAGCCGCCGCTGCAGCAGGGAAGTGGAGGCCTTGCCGAACTCCAGGACCAGACGCACCGCATCTTCAAACAGCTCGTCGTTCCCGTCTCCATCTTCCGGCTCGGCATCCAGGTCGCGGCCCTTCTCGTCGCGGGGAGACTCGAGGAAGCCCTGAACGTATTCCGCCTCGCCCTGGTCTTTCCAGAACCCGACCACGGCTGCGATTTCCTTCTCGGTGACAAATGGCGCGTGCAGCCGCTGCAGCCGTGAGGTCCCCGGGGGCAGGAAAAGCATGTCGCCGCGTCCCAGCAGCGCCTCGGCCCCGTTGGAGTCCAGGATGGTGCGCGAGTCGACTTTGGTGGCCAGGCGAAACGAGATGCGGGTGGGCACGTTGGCCTTGATCAGGCCGGTAATCACGTCGACGGACGGCCGCTGCGTGGCCAGCACCAGGTGGATGCCAACCGCCCGAGCCATCTGCGCCAGCCGGGTGATCGCCTCTTCGACGTTGGCCTTATCCAGCATCATCAGATCAGCCAACTCGTCGATGATGATAATCATGTGCGCCAGCGGGTGCTCCTCCCCCGCGTCGTCGAACAGGCTGGGCGTCTGGTTCTCGAACAGCTTGTTGTATTGGTCGATATTCCTGACGCTGCGCGAGGCCAACAACTTGAGCCGCCGCTCCATCTCGCGCACGGCATTGCGCAACGCGTTGGCGGCCAGCTTCGGCTCGGTAATGATCGGCGTGAACAGGTGAGGAATGCCTTCGTACATCCCCAATTCCACCCGCTTGGGATCAACCAGGATCAACCGCACCTGTTGCGGGGTCGCCTTGTAGAGCACAGACATGATCATGGCGTTGATGGCTACGGACTTGCCGCTGCCGGTGGAACCGGCGATCAGCACGTGGGGCATGGTCGCCAGGTCGGCGGTCACGATCCGTCCATTGATGTCTTTGCCCATGGCGAGGGTCAGCTTGGATTTGGTCTGGGTGAAGTTCTCCGCTTCGATCACCTCGCGCAGCCAGATGGTTTCACGGTCGTGATTCGGCACCTGGATGCCTACGGTGCTCTTTCCCGCCATGCGTTCGATCAGGATGCTCTCCGCGCGCATGGCCAGGCATAAATCTTCAGCCAGCCCGGTCACGCGGCTGTATTTGACCCCGGCTTCGGGGCGAAATTCGAAGGTCGTGACCACCGGGCCGGGATTGATCTGTACCACCTGGCCGCGCACGTCGAACTCCGCGCATTTTTCGACCAATATCTTGGCCTGACTGCGCAGATCATCTTCGCGCACGATCTGCGACTCTTCGCTGCGGTGCAGCAGGGTGCTCGGTGGCAGGCTGAAGCCGCTAACAGCGCGGGGTGCCAGGGTTACGGGCCGGGCATCCGCATCCGCCCTTCCCTTGACCGAGATGTCTTGTGGCGCCTGACGAGCAGGGGGCGGCTGGGGAGTCAATTTGGCCGTGACTGGCACATGCTGTGCTTCGGGCTCCAGCGGCTCCGGTTCCTGATCGGGGATATTGGTGCGCGGCATCTGGTTCCAGAGCGAAGGGGTATGGACCTCGGTATCGCTCACGTCGGAAAATGCAGCTCGCCGCGAGGTGGGAATCCGCTCCTCGTCTTCCCCCCGCCGTACTTGCTTGCCGGCTGTTTTTCCCGGCAGTTTCTGCACCTGAACCGGCGCGTCCTCTTTCATGGCAGCGCGCTTGAGGGCCAGCTTTTCCTGGCGGGCCCGTACCCAGGACGAATGCCAGTTGCGAAGGCGGTCGCGCCAGGCGAGCACGAAGGCGAAGCGAATCGCCAACCACTGTTGAGCGGTACCGAAGCTGAAGGTGGTGGAGAGGTAGAGCGCAATTGCCACCATGCTCACAATCACAATGGCAGCGCCGGGGAAGTTGAGGTATTGGACCAGCGTGTCTACGATCAGCCGGCCAGTCAGGCCCTCCAGGGGCAGGGCATGCATCCAGCGGATGTGGCCGGGGATGAGACCGAAGATTGCCGGCGCAAATGCCAGGTAGAGGAGCACGCCGGACACTTTGGCGACCGGGGATCCGGCGGGGCGCGAGCGTAGCCACGTCCACCCCAGGGCACCCAGCATCAGCGGGATCATGAAGGCGGCGACGCCCTCCAATTGCAGCAATATATCGCTGACGGCCGCGCCGATCAGACCGGTCCAGTTATGTGCCTGGTGTGTGGCGTAGCCGCCTACGGTGTTCAGGGACGGGTCGGTCGGATGGTAGGAGACAAGCGCAAGGAAGAGGAGGCTTGCAGCCACCAGCACCACCATGCCGGTCACTTCGTTCAAGCGACGGTTACGCGTCGGCGTCAGTGCTAGTTCGAGTGGCTTCATCAGGGATACGCGGGGCTTGCCGTCTGCGAAGAGTGCCAGGACCGGCCGCCAGATCAGAACGCCAGAGTGGGTTCATTATCCCAGAGATGGGGATGGGAAAACCAAAAACAGCACCCCTGACCTGTGCGGGGAACCGATTCCGTGACTCCCTGGCGAGGCCCGTGGTCGGAGCAGAAAACAGCAGGTCCCTCCACTACGCTACGCTCCGGTCGGGATGACAATTCTGTTTGAGGGTCGGGATTTTGACACCCAAACAGAATTGTCATCCCGACCGGAGCGTAGAAGCAGTGGAGGGACCTGCTGTGCGCCCTTCGGCCTTCCCTAATGCCTATTGCCGGCCAGCCGGTAGGGGGCTGCTGAGCTGAAGGCGCCAGATTCCGTTGCGCCGGACTAAAACATGCAGAACGCTTTCGCTGTACGCGGCCTGCCTTCCGGGCTTCGTGTAGATCTTGGTGTAGGTTACGCAGGCGGTGTCGCCAAACAAGTGTTCCCGCATGTTGGTCGCGGTAATGAGGTAAGGATCCCGGCGGCGTTCATGGCGGTCCAGCCGGTCCAGAACATCTGACTTTGCAGATGTAGATCCATCCGCCCTAACCCCGACGTAGTCCTCGGCTAGAATCGTCCCGGCGATAGCCGTGTCGTCTTCTATCTCGGCCCGCAGATACTCTGCTTCCAGCCGGCGTAAGACTTCAAGGTCTCTTTGTGGGGAGTTAGTGGGGACCTGGACCAATGCTCTGCCAGGCAGCAGAATCATCAGGCTGAGGAGCATGACGGGCATGCTCCACTTATTTTTCGACTTCAACTCCGCGCCAAAAGGCGACGTGATTCTTCACGTTGCGGGCTGCCGGCTTAGGATCCGGATAGTACCAGGCGGCATCCTGATTCTCTTGTCCGTCGACCAATAAGCTGTAATATCTGGCTTGTCCCTTCCAGGGACAGGTCGAAATGGTCGAACTGGGGCGGAAATATTCCCGCTTGAGGGCGCTTTCGGGGAAGTAGATATTGCCCTCAACCATCTCTGTTGTGTCGCTCTCCGCTATTACTTTGCCGTTCCAGGTTGCCTTTGCCATAACTGGGGTTGATTCTTGCATTCCTTCCTACCCTCTCCCACCTTAGCAGATGGATGCCCGCTCTGGCATCTGTCGTATCACGATTAAGCACACAGCTTTACGCCCCGCACAAAAGTGGCGGGGTTGTGTATCCGCGGCAGGACTAAGCCAAGCCAAGTACTGCCGCGGGGAAGCTAAAAACCTGTTTTGTGTTTAGTGCATCTCCGAAGTTGCCGCCGGCGTGCCCTGGTCCTTCAGCATCGATAGCTTGGAAATGTGGATCGTCTTAGCGCTGTCGTCTACCTTACCGATCACGGCGACGTGGTGCCCCTCGTGACCCTTCACCGAATCCGGATCGTCGATGGTGTAAACCTCTTTCTTGGCGTCATCCACAAAAACCGGCTTTGCTCCGCCGCCAATGCACTTCTTTACGCAGGCCGCATCCGGGGCGCTGCCGTTGTGTTTGGCTCCGCACATCGAGTCACTGATGTATCCAGAGACCTTTGCGGCGCTCATATCCGCAGCCATTGCCGGTACGGTCGAGAGTGCTAGCACTACCAGAAACAATTTCATATTGGCTCCATGCGATCTAATAAGGTGAAACAACCGCAATAGGAGTTGTACGCCCCGGCCCGCGTCCTTGCAAGAGCTCGAACCCACTGCAGTTTGACGTGCTCAAGCGACTGGAAGTGCCTCTGCCTTGGTTTGGTAGCGCATGGCCTCGATGGATTCCATCTGTGGCTCGGCAATTTTCTTCGAGTAAGTGCAGGCCACCTGCTCGGCTGGTTCTTCAGCCGCGCCCTTTTTCGCCCGCTTCTTGGGCGCTTCGTCTTCCGCTGCTGACTTGCGGTTGTTGGGACACACCAGGTAGGTCCCGGTGGTACGCGTCTTCTCCAGCAGGTAGGGGCTGCCGCATTCCGGACACTTTTCCGGGACCGGCTTGGCGTTCGAAGTAAAGTCACATTTGGGATAGTTCGTGCAGCCGTAGAACAGGTTGCCGCGCCGCGCCTTCCGCTCCGCGATGTCGCCGTCCCCGCACTTGGGGCACTTCATCCCCTCGATAATGTTCTGCTTGATGTACTTACATTTCGGATAGCCGCTGCAGGAGACGAATTCTCCATACTGGCCGTTACGCAGGACCAGTTGTAGTCCGCATTTAGGACAGTTCTCCTCCAGGGGCACGGGGGCCTTCTGCTGCTGTTTCTGGGTCAGCTTCCGCGTGGTCTTGCAGGGCGGATCCTCGTTGTAACCAGGACAAGCCATGAACGCACCAAACCGCCCGCGCTTCAGCACCATCACCCGGCCGCAGGCCTCGCAGTATTCTTCTGCCTGCTCTTCCCCCTCCTGCGCATTCATCTCCGGCTTGGCGGCGAAGTTCTCTTTGGTGAACGTGCAGCTGCTCGGGTCCTTCTTGTTGTAAGTACTGCAAGCGAAGAAGCTGCCAAACTTACCCCATTTCAGGACCAGGGGCGAACCGCAGACATCGCACTTCTCGTCCGTCGGCTTTTCCATCCGCTTGATGTTTTCCATGTGCTTGCCGGCATGTATCAGCTCTTTCTCGAAATGCCCATAGAAAGCACCCAGCAAGTCCGTCCACACTTCCTTGCCATCTTCGATGTCGTCCAGCTCTTCTTCCAGCTTCGCCGTATATTGCGGGTCGAAGATATAGGGGAAGTTGGCCACGAGCAGGTCGGTGACCACAAAGCCAATCTCGGTGGGGACGAATTTTGCGCCCCTGCCGGTGCCCACCTTCTGCACGTATTCGCGTTCCTGAATCGTATTGATGATAGTGGCGTATGTGGAAGGCCGCCCAATGCCGCGCTCTTCCAGCTCCTTCACCAGCGAAGCTTCGTTGAAGCGTGGCCGTGGCTCGGTGAAGTGCTCCTCAGGTAGCAGGGCGTTCAAGGCCAGCGCCTGCCCGTTTTCGAGCGCGGGGAGCCGGTTCTTGAGCTCCTCATCCTCGTCGTCCTTCTTTTCTTTCGATTCCTCGTAAACCTTGAGGAAACCGTCGAACTTCATCACCGAACCCGTCACCCGGAAGTTATAGGTGCGGTCTGCCTTGGCAGCGATATCGACGGTCGTCTGATCGAACACCGCGGGCACCATCTGCGACGCCACAAAGCGCTGCCAGATGAGCCGATAGAGACGAAACTGTTCGTCACTGAGATAGCGCTTAATCTCTTCCGGATGAAGAGCGACGCTGGTGGGACGAATGGCCTCGTGCGCATCCTGCGCGTCTTTCTTGCTCTTGAAGGCATTCGGCGCGGCCGGCAGATAGTCTTTGCCGTGCGTCTGCTCAATCCAGTTGCGCGCTTCGGTAATGGCATCGGGCGAGACGCGGGTGGAATCGGTACGCATGTAGGTGATGAGGCCTACTGATCCTTCGCTGCCCAGCTCAAGACCTTCATACAAGCGTTGCGCCACACCCATGGTGCGCCGCACGCTGAAGCCCAGCTGGCGCGAAGCATCCTGCTGCAGTTTGCTGGTGGTGAAGGGAGCGGTGGGATTACGCCGGCGCTCCTTCTTATCTACGTTCTGGACCGACCACTTGGCCTTCTCCAGCGCAGCTACGACGGCATCCATCCGCTGCTTGTTGGGCAGGGAAGGTGCATCGACCGTCTCTACGACAGCTTTTTCCCCGTCGATGCCGGTGAAGCGCGCAGTAAATTCGGTTTTTTCGTTGGCCGGAGTGAGCTGGGCGTCGAGGGTCCAGTACTCCACCGGCACGAATGCCTTGATCTCACGCTCGCGTTCGACGATGAGCCGCAGGGCCACGGTCTGAACCCGGCCGGCGGAGAGGCCGCGACGCACCTTATCCCACAGCAGAGGCGAGATCTGGTAACCCACAATGCGATCGAGCACGCGGCGCGTCTGCTGCGCATCCACCAGGTTGCGGTCGACATCGCGGGTGTGTTCGAAGGCGTCATGCACCGCCTTCGCAGTAATTTCATTGAAGGTGACGCGGCGAATCGAGTCGCTCTTGGAGAGTCCGCGCAGCTCATCTTCAAGATGGGCCGCGATCGCTTCTCCTTCCCGGTCAGGGTCAGGCGCCAGATAAATAACATTGGCAGACTTGGCCAGCTTCTTGAGCCGGTCAACTACTTTTTCTTTGCCCGGAATCACGATGAGCTCAGGCGCAAAACTGCCGTCGCTCAGATCCACGCCGATCTTGTTCTTCGGCAGATCTTTAATATGGCCGACGGAAGCTTCGACGGTGAAGTCTTTTCCGAGATATTTGCTGATCGTCTTTGCCTTGGCAGGCGATTCGACAATCACAAGTGATTTACTCATTGCGTTCCTTAAACCCGATGACAACCAGGGACAACATGGAAAACTCGCTTCCAATGGGACTGACTGTACCACTTGGAAGGTTCAGGGTTATTTACTTATCGTGATCCGCGTGTGGACGGGAGCGTCCACCAGCGTAGCCCAGGGCATGCTTTCTCCTGCCCTGTCTGCAACTTCCGCGTCTGCAACTTATGGTGCAGATTCCCTAGGGAGCTTTACATTCGTCTGACGTAATTCTTGCCCGGAAGTTGCTTTATCCGGCTGGCCAGCTCGAGCTCGAACAGGGCGGTAAAGATTTCCGATGAAGTCAGTTTAGATTCAAGCCTCTCCATCAGCTCATCCAGCTGCACCGCTTCGTCGTGACGCAGCGCGCTGAGTACAACCTTCTCCGGCTCCTGCAGCGGAAGTTCCTCAACAATCGATGCAGCTTGCTCCGCCGGCGATGCAAAACCTAGCTCCCCTTCCAATTGCAACCGTACCTGAGTGGGCAGTTCCTGCCACACATCCTCCCACGTTGCCACCAGCTTAGCGCCCTGTTTAATCAACGTGTTGGGGCCCCAGGCGTTCTTGTTGGTGACGTTGCCCGGCACCGCGTAGACGTCGCGATCCTGCTCCAGCGCGCAGCGTGCGGTCACCCGCGTGCCGCTGTTCTCGCCCGCTTCGACCACCAGCACGCCGATGCTGATGCCACTAATGATGCGGTTGCGCCGGGGAAAGTTTTGCGGAGCTGGAAAAGTGCCCAGCCTGTACTCCGAGACGATAGCCCCGCCGGCCACCAGAATGTTTTCGGCCAAAGTTTTGTTTTCTTTAGGGTAGATCACATCCACGCCGGTACCCCAGACAGCGACCGTGCTACCACTCGCGGCAAGCGCGCCCTTGTGCGCGTAGGTATCAATGCCTCGCGCCATCCCGCTCAGGATCACTAGCCTGTGGTTGGCCAGATCCCGGGCCAGGATCTCCGCCATGCCCGTTCCATACGGCGTCGGGTGGCGGGTGCCCACGATGGCGATCGCAGGGCGAGCCAGGAGTTTCACGTCGCCCAGCACCCAGAGGACCGGTGGAGGGTCGAAGATTTCCCGCAGCTGCTCCGGGTACTCCTCATCTTCAAAGGTAAGCAGCGCGCCCTTCTGTTCGCTCACCCGCACCAGTTCCCGTTCCGCCTCCGTGCGGGCTTTCCCGGTGAAAAGGAATTGAGCCGCAGCCGCAGGAAAATTGAGCGCCTCCAGTTCGGTGAGGGAGAGGCGAAACAGGCACGATAGATCCGGCAGAGCCTGCGCGGCTTTCAGGATCCGCTTTGGGCCCAGGCCTGGAGTGAGCGTGAGCGCAAGCCAAGCCAGCCGGTTTTGTTCGGGCGCGTTCATGGCTGAGTGCCAAGGTACACTAACTGGTGACCCTTCGACTCAAACGCCGGATTCGTATGGCGGCCATCCACTTCCTTAATCCTGCTCCTTTAATGTGGGACTTCGAGCACGAGCCCGGGCGCAGCGCTCTGCGTGAGCGCTACCAGATCGGCTACACCACACCTTCTGGTTGTGCTGCGGAATTGGCGGCCGGCGACGCGGATATCGGCCTCGTCCCAGTTGCGGCCCATGCCACCACTCCCTCGCTTATGATCGTGCCCGGCTGTACCGTAGCGTCTCTCGATCGGGTGCGGTCTATTATTTTGGTGGTCCGGCCTGCGCAAGGGGTCAGCGCTGTGCGCAGAGTCGCAGCCGACACTTCTTCACGCACCTCCTACGCGTACACCCGCATTCTGTTCGATATCTTTTGGAAGGTGAAGGCGGAGTTTATTCCCCACGAGCCGGATCTTGACTCCATGCTTTCCATTGCCGACGCCGCTTTGCTCATTGGCGACCCCGCGTTGCTGGCGCTTGAGGATAAGGATGCCCGCGCGACCCGGACGGGCGAGCAGCTGCTTTACCTGGACCTCGCTCACGAGTGGCATGGCTTCACCGGCCTGCCCTGGGTTTCGGCTTTCTGGGCGGTTCGAGCAGGCGCTCTGGAAGAAACTGGCGCGACTGCGACCGAGATTGTCGAGGAGCTGCAGGCTTCGCGGGACCAGGGTCTCGCGCATCTGGACGAGCTGGCAGAGGAATGGTCCGGTCGCATCGTGGTTCCGCGCCAGACCATCCGCTTTTATCTAACCAACAATATTCACTACCTATTGGATGACGCCTGCTTACGCGGACTCGATGCCTTCTACCGGCTTGCCGCGGAGTGTGGCGTTCTGCCGCCGGCCCCGCCTTTGACCCTGCTTTAGCCGTTTTGCCAGGGATTGCGTCGCCAGGGTGGTTTTTAACGTCTTATGGTGAGTGATTCAGGCATCCGCAAAGCATACGGCCGTCAGGCAAGGGGTGAAGTCGGCCGCGAGTGGCCATTCTTCGCATGGGTTGCATTGGCTCATGGGTTTCGGCACCCTGGGACTTTTTGGGGTGTCGTTGATCGATTCTTCGATCATTCCCCTGCCCGTGCCCGGGAGCACGGATCTGCTCCTGATCCTGCTCGTGGTGCATGGTGCAAACCCTGTGTTTGCAGCAGTTGCGGCCATTGTTGGGTCAATTCTGGGGGGGTATTTGACCTGGGGTGCTGGGGCCAAAGGCGGAGAAGCAGCACTCAGTCGGTACCTGCCGAAACGGTATGCGCGAAGGCTATCGAGCTGGGTCGAAAACAACGGCACCCTTGCCGTAACCACCTCGGCTTTGCTGCCGCCCCCGTTTCCGTTGATGCCGTTCCTGCTTGCCGCCGGTGCCCTCGGCGTGTCGCGCAAGAAGTTCTTCATCTCGTTTAGCCTTGCGAGAATCTTTCGTTATTCCCTGGTAGCTTGGCTCGCCGCTACCTATGGACGGGTGGTCGTTCGTGCCTTTCGCCATTACCTCTCCGGCTGGAGCACTACCATCCTGTGGATTTACCTGGGCTTGGTGGCGGCCGGTATTTTGTACGGCGTGTGGAAGTTTCGCCACCAGCAGGGTCGGACACCCGCCCCCCAAGGGGCTGCACTCAGCACCAAATAAAGGAAGCTGAGCCATCCCGAGGAACATTGCCAGTCCCGGCCTTGCCGGGACGGCTGAATGTAGCCCAGCCCGTAGTGCTGGGTGGTGATGAGAAACGGACGCAGTCCCGTAAGGGACGGCTGAGCCATCACGCCAGTTTTTCAGCCGTCCCTTGCGGGACTGGTCCCAGTTTTTGTCGGCCTACCCAGGACTCCGTCCTGGGCTAAGATCAACCGTCCCTTCGGGACTGAGTCATCGAGCGATGCGGCGAGAGCGGTTGTTGGGCTTCGCCCATCTTTTTCGGCCCAGGCACGCTGGGGCGAACCTGGGGCACCCGTCGATTCCCTGTGACCCCGCTATGACATTGGCTGCTTGCGGGATTTGTCGCCACGCATCCGCTTTACATTTCCCAGCGGAGCAGGCTGGCGCCCACAGTGAAGCCCGCGCCGACCGATGCCAGGAGAACCAGACTGTCGCGCTTCAGCCGCTGTTCGTCGAGCGCCGTCTGCATGGCCAGGGGAATGGTAGCCGCGGTGGTGTTTCCGAAGCGGTCGATGTTGATGATCACCCGCTCCAGCGGCAACCCCAGGCGCTCGGCGGTCGAAAGGATGATGCGCTTGTTTGCCTGGTGGGGGATAAAGCAGCCCAGATCGCTGGCATCGATCTTGTTGGCCTGGAGCAATTTGTTCGATGTTTCGACCATTTTGCGCACCGCGTACTTGTAGACGGCTTGGCCGTCCTGGTGGACGTAATGCATTCTGGTTTTCACCGTTTCAGCAGAAGCGGGGTGGAGACTTCCACCCGCCGGCATATTCAGTGCCGCCGCACCAGAGCCGTCAATTTCATGGCAAAAGTCGATCAGCCCAACCTCGTTCTCTTCTGTGGGCTCAATCAGGATCGCACCGGCGCCATCGCCGAAAATGACGCAAGTGGTGCGGTCGGTGTAGTCGATGATCGACGACATCGTATCGGCGCCGATGACCAGGACCTTGGAGTGCGCACCCGACTCGACCAGCTTAGCGCCCACCTGCAGGGCGTAAAGAAAACCGGAGCAAGCTGCGGAAAGGTCAAATCCCCAGGCGCCGTGGGCACCCAGCTTGTCCTGCACCAGGCAGGCGGTGGCTGGGAATAACATGTCGGGGGTCACCGTGGCGACAATGACCACCTCGACTTCGCCGGCCTGGATTCCCCGCTGGGCGAGACAGCGGCGTGCTGCTTCCACGGCCATATCGCTGGTTGCCATGCCCGGCTCCACCAGATGGCGCTCGCGGATGCCAAGCCGTTGCATGATCCATTCGTCCGAAGTGTCTACCAGTTTTGCCAGATCGGCGTTATCGAGGATGCGCGGAGGTACATAGGTTCCCAAAGCGCTGATCTTGGCGCGCCGTGACGCACGCGGACGCAGTTCTATGCTCAATATTCTTCTCCGTGATGCGACTGCCGGGAATGTATTCGATTTGGAGCGATGAGGAGTGGGTGACTGGAAGGATCACTGGCGATCGTTTGTACCGGGCGACCTACTGCGCACGCACTGACCCGTTACCGTTGCTTCCTTCCGGACCTGGCGGGGTTGGCGGGGTTGCGTCGCGTAGGACCCGGCACGCTTTGATGATATCACCGGGATCAGGCCGTGATCGACGCCCGCCAGCGACTGCTGGAGGGACCTGCTGTTTCTCTTTTCAAAAACCTAATACCCGTTCGCTATCAAATATTCCAGCGTGAGTTCGAAGCGGGGTCCAACCGACTGTTGCTCCATGAACTTGATCAGCACATCAGCTTCGATGTTGACCGGCTGGCCAACCTGCAATCGATGCAGATTTGTCCGCGCATACGTGTGAGGAATGATGGCCACGCTGACCACATCACCCTCCGGCGTTGCCGGCTCCCAGCGCGCAATGGTCAGGCTAATTCCTTCAATGGCGATGGAGCCCTTTTCCACCATGTAGCGATTTACATTTGGGGGAACAGCCACCCGGAGCCACCAATCGGCGATCTCGCGCGCCGCGCGCGCATCAACAGGCTCCAGGCTAAGGAGCGTGCCCGTGCCATCGACGTGGCCTTGCACCACGTGGCCTCCGAGCGGCGCTCCTGCGGGTGTCGGCAATTCCAGATTCACCGTCGACCCTGGAGCGAGTAGGGAAAGGGAAGTGCGCGCCACCGTCTCCGCAGCCAAATCCGCATGAAAGCGGTTGGGCTCGATATCCAGCGCCGTGAGGCAGACACCGCTGACCGCGACGCTGTCGCCGGTGCGCAGCGCGATGCCCGGCGCATCGATGGTGATCCTTCTCGAGCCCTCACGCTGCTCGACGGCGCGGACAGTGCCGGTGGTTTCTATCAGCCCAGTGAACATAGCAACTCGATTAAATCACTTCCGACCAGGGATCATGGAGGCCGGCTTCCAACGCGAAATCCTGACCAAATTGTTTCAGCGAATAGTTCTCAATCGACGGCAGTCCATCAATCGAGCTGAGCATGGGGACCGCTGCCCGTCCGAGAAACCTGGGCGCATAAAACACCACGAGTCTATCCACCAGGCCCTGGCTGAGAGCTGTGGTATAGACCTCACTGCCGCCTTCGAGCAGCAAGTTGGTAATTTGCATCTCTGCCAGCCGCACCAGGGCTCCCTGCAGAGGAACGCGCGGGCCGTGATGAGAAATCTGCTGCAGACGGACGCCGCGCGCTTCGAGCGCCTTTTGCGTCGCCGGGTCGGCCTTGCTGAAAAATATAAGCACGTCCTGATGAGCTGTCTTGACTAATTGTGAGTCCAGTGGAGTGCGCAGTGTGGAGTCCAGCACAACCCGCAGCAACTGCCGGCGCCGGGGCAGGTCGCTGCGATCCGTCAACAGGGGGTCGTCGGCAATGATCGTGCCCACCCCCACCATCAGTGCATCGGCGGCGTGGCGCATGCGATGCACTTCGGTACGAGCCTCTTCGCCGCTGATCCAAAAATGACCACGGACAGACCGGTCGGCGGGCGCGATGCGGCCGTCCAGCGTAGCGGCCACTTTCATGGTTACAAAGGGAAGGAAACTAGTGACAATTTTGGCGAAGCCATCGTTGATTCTGCGCGCCGGCTCCTCGAGCACACCGCTCGTGACTTCCACCCCGGCCGCTCGAAGCCGGGCAAGGCCTTTACCGTGAACCACCGGATTAGGGTCGGCGGTGGCCACGACCACCCGGGCAACGCCTGCGGCGATCAACGCGTCCGCGCAGGGTCCGGTTCGTCCCTGGTGGGTGCAAGGTTCCAGGGTCACATATGCGGTTGCGCCCTGGGCCAGCGGCCCGGCCTGACGCAAGGCAACAATTTCGGCGTGGTCGCGCCGGTCATACTCATGGAAACCTTCGCCCACCAAAGCACCGTCGCGAACCAGCACGCAGCCTACGGCCGGGTTCGGAGAGGCCAGGCCGACGGACCGCTCAGCTTGCCGTAACGCTCGCTCCATCCATTGCTCGTCAGTATCCGGCATCGTTCTCTGTCTAGTTGTCGAGCAAGGAATCTACAAAAGCCTTGCTGTCAAACGGTAAAAGGTCTTCCAGCTTCTCTCCCACTCCAACATATCGGACTGGAACCTTGAGCTCGCGAGCGATGGCGACCGCAATGCCACCTTTCGCTGTGCCATCGAGTTTGGTAAGCACGATCCCGGTGACCCCCGCCGATTCGGTAAAGAGCCGCGCCTGCTGCAATCCGTTCTGCCCGGTAGTCGCGTCCATCACCAGCAGTACCTCGTGGGGCGCACTGGGGATGATCCGCTGCGCGGTTCTCCGCATCTTGCCCAGCTCCGACATCAGGTTGTCTTTAGTATGCAGCCTGCCCGCTGTATCCACGATTAACACATCAGTGGTTCGTGCCTGGGCCGCTCGCATGGCATCGAAAAGCACCGCGGACGGATCACCACCCTGTTTGGTCTTGATCATCTCCACTCCGGTGCGCTGCCCCCAGACCTCAAGCTGTTCGATGGCCGCGGCGCGGAAGGTATCGGCGGCGCAAAGCAAAACTGTCTTGCCTTGGCGGCGGAAATAAGCGGCCAGTTTGCCCGTGGTCGTGGTCTTGCCGGTTCCGTTGACGCCTACCAGCATGATGACCAAAGGAGGCGCGGTATACCGCAGCTTGAAGAAGTTCTCCTCTTCCCGGGCGTCCAGAATGGCCTGGATCTCTTCCTTCAACAGCTGCTTCAACTCTGCCCCGTTGTGGATTTCGTGGCGCTTCACCCGGGCGCGCAGGGCCTCAATGATTTCGGCCGACGTCCCAACCCCCAGATCCGACGCCAGAAGACTCATCTCCAGCTGTTCCAGAGCGGCCTCGTCCACCTCGTGGGTCAGGGCGACAATGTCTTCGATCCGGTCGGCCAGGGTCTCTCGCGTGCGCGAGACGGCCTCCTTCATGCGGCCGAATATGCTCTTTTTCTCGGGTTCTTCCAGGCTGCCAAAAAGGGTCTGAATCATCGACAGGGCACTCGATACAGCATGACCCGAGTGTACTAGGCGATGACTATTCCTCGCGCCCGGGCCGAGCCATCAGGTCGCGGATCGCGTCCTGGGGTGACTTGCCATGCTCGAGGATGGAGGCCATTTGCTCCGTGATGGGCATCTCCACGTCGTGGGCCCTGGCCAGGCCCAGTGCAGCTGAGGTGGTCCGCACGCCTTCAGCGACTTTGCCCTGCAATTGCGCCAGAATCGACGGAAGCTTGTGCCCTCGGCCAAGCTCCACCCCAACGGAGCGGTTGCGCGAAAGCGGACCGGTGCAGGTGAGGACCAGGTCCCCCAGACCGGAAAGGCCGGCCAGGGTCTCCCGGCGCCCTCCGCAAGCCACTGCCAGACGGGTGATCTCGGCCACTCCGCGAGTGATGATGGCCGCGGCGCTGTTGTGCCCCAGTCCCAGGCCGGCGGCGATCCCGGCGGCAATGGCGATCACGTTCTTGAGCGCGCCCCCCAGTTCCACTCCGATCACGTCATCATTAGTGTAGAGCCGCAGCCCTGGGGCGCTGAGCTCCTCTTGCAGCTTGTTGGCGATCCCGCTTTCGGTGGAGGCGATGGTGATCGCCGTGGGGTCTCCGGCGGCCACCTCCTGGGCAAACGAAGGGCCGCTCAGCGCACCGGCCGAAATGCCGCCAACGTGGTTTTCCGTCAAAACCTGATCGATCACCTGCGTCATGCGCAGAAAGGTCTGGTCCTCAATACCCTTGGTGGCGCTGACGATGATCTGTCCCGCGTTAAGCAAGGGCGCCATCTGGTGGTAGACCGCGCGCACATGCTGCGATGGGACCGCGCTTATCACAATATCGGCTCCCGCCACGGCCGCAGCCAGATCCGTCATCGGGATGACCTGCGGCGGGATAGGAAAGCCGGGAAGGTAGGTTCCTATCGCCGCTGAATGAGACCACAGGGCGATGGAGTGGTCGCCGCGGCGAGCCAGGCTTAGGGCCAATGCGGTCCCCCAGGACCCGCTGCCCACAATGGCAATGCGGCTCACGCCCCGGTCTTCCTCGACGCACCAAATCCATGTTCCGTGCCCTGGAGCAGGCGCACGATGTTCTGGTGGTGCTTCACGATTACGATCCAGCAGCAAACGAAGACCGCCGCGCCGGATGCGTAGCCGTACCTGCCCGGCGATAGCCAGAGAGTGAGGAAGGGAAGCACTACGGCGGCCAGGATCGACGCCAGAGATACGTAACGCGTCAAGAGCACCACCGCAATCCAAAGCCCCAGCGCGGCGAGTGCCGCCAGGGGACATAGCGCCAGAAAGACACCAAAAGCAGTGGCCACTCCTTTGCCCCCCTTGAAGTGCAGCCAGACGGGAAAAATGTGGCCCAGGATGACGAACAGTCCAGCCAGGATTGCGAGATGGGGGAGGGCTGCAGGATTCACGCTGCGAGCGAGAAATTTCGCCACTGCCACTGCGGCGTAACCCTTGCTTCCGTCGAGGACGAACGTCAGGATCCCCAATCCCTTCGCGCCCGACCGCAGCACGTTGGTGGCGCCGATGTTGCCACTGCCCTTCGCGCGGATATCCTCCTTGCGCACCAGCCAGACCAGCAGGAACCCGAAGGGAATGGAACCTAGCAGGTACGCAACGCTCACCACGATCAGAGACAGAGACATGCTTTTATCCGGTTTTGAGTGTAGCAGCGCTTGTATGCCGAAGAACGATGGCAGCCATCTGTTAAATTGGGTTCCGATGTTTATCACTCGTATTTTGAAGTGTGCCGCTGTAGGGATTACCGCGCTGACATTTGCCTTGCCGGCTCTGGCGGGTAATCCACTGATGATTAAGACGGATCAGGGCAAAGTGCAGGGAAAAATGAGCGCCGACGGAAGGGCGCGAGATTTTCTGGGCATCCCTTTCGCTGCGCCTCCGGTGGGTCCGCTGCGCTGGAAGCCTCCGCAACCCGCGGCGAAGTGGCATGGTGTGCGCCAGGCTACCAGCTTCGGATCGCGATGCATGCAGCAGGAGCACTATAACGACATGGTGTTTCGCGATCCGGGTGAGAGCGAGGATTGCCTCACGCTGAACGTCTGGACCCCGTCCGCCAAGGGCAAAGGCAAACTGCCCGTCATGGTCTGGATTTTCGGCGGCGGGTTTGCGGGCGGCGGTACGTCCGAGCCACGCCAGGACGGCGAGAGTCTCACTCACAAGGGTGTGTTAGTGGTCTCCATGAATTACCGGCTGGGCATCTTTGGCTTCTTTGCCACCCGGGAACTGGCCGCGGAGGATCCACACCATGCGGCGGGCAACTACGGGTTGATGGACGAGTTGGCCGCCATCCAGTGGGTGCGGCGCAACATCTCTGCCTTCGGCGGCGACCCGAACAAAGTCACGATCTTCGGCGAGTCGGCCGGCTCCTTTGCGGTCAGCGCACAGATGGCGTCTCCGCTTGCGCAGGGCCTGTTCGCCCATGCCATCGGGGAAAGCGGCGCGGCGTTTGCCAGCAAGGAATTGAACTTTCCACCGCTCGAGAAGTTTGCGAAGGAGAACGAGGACTACTTCCACAGCGTTCTCAGCGACAGCAGTCTGGCTGCGCTGCGGGCGACCAGCAGCGCCGAGATCCTGAAGCTGGCCACGCAAAAAGCTCCGGGCAAACCCCGCTTCGGGCCGGATATTGATGGCTACTTCCTGCCCCAGAGCATTCCCGCGATCTATGCCGCGGGCAAGCAGGCCCACGTGCCGTTGATCGCCGGTTGGAACCGGGATGAACACCTTGCCAAGGAGAGCTTGCAGGAAACGGCGACCAAGGAATTCGGTGCGCAGACAGAGGAGTTTCTCAAGCTGTACCACGGCAGCGATGAGGCTGAGACCAAGCGCGCCGCGGATGACTTCGGCGGGGATGACTTCCTGGTCTATTCCACCTGGGCATGGTTGGATGCGCAGGTCAAAACCGGCGGCTCGCCGGTCTACCGGTATTACTTCGCGCTCCCTTCTCCGGGAGATCGTTATCATCCCATTTCGGCCGGAGCCTTTCATTCCGATGAGATCGAATATGTCTTCGGCAACCTGGACTCGCGCCAGGGGGCGCACATGAGGCCGGAAGACTATAAGCTTTCCGACCTGATGCAGACTTATTGGACGAACTTCGCCCGTACCGGCGATCCAAACGGTGCTGTGGTGCCGCATTGGCCGGCTTATGATGCTGCGGGTAACTGGCAAGTGATGCGTCTTAGCCAGGATCCGGTAGCTGCTCCGGACCCGCATCGCGACCGGTATCTCTTTCTCCAGCGGGTCTGGGGTGACTGCCGGGGATGTTAATCTCGTCGGATAGCGGCAAGCAGTAAAATCGTAGGTTGGGAGAGGAACGTGGAGCTTGATATTCGACAGAGCGGAAGCATCTGTTGCCTGAAACTTAAAGGCCCGCTCAAGTACGGAGAAGGTGTCAAGCAGCTCGACGAGGCCGTCGAGAGCGCCCTCACCAGCGGACACATTCACTTGCTGTTGGATCTTTCCGCGATGCCCTACATCGACTCGAGCGGAATCGGTGCGATCGTCGACGCGCTGCGCCAGGCCAAGAAGCTGGGTGGGGACGCAAAGCTGGTCAGTCCCTCACCGTTTGCGGCGAAGACTTTCAAGATGGTGGGTATCCTGGCCCTGTTCAAGGTGTATGACAGCGAGGCCGAAGCGGTTGAGGCCTGTCCCGCCTGAGTTTGCTGCCTGGCGTACATCCATAAGCGCTAACTTGCTTGGGATGTTTTCGTCAAAATTGCCCACGAAGCTGTCATATGTTTTCGTCAAAATTGCCTCAAAACCGTCATCCTGAGCGAAGCGCCTCACACGGGTTTATCGCGCTACAAGCGCTGTGTCATACGATAAACCCGTGTGAGGCGCTTCGCTCAGGATGACGGTTTTGAGGCAATTTTGACGAAAACATCCCAAGCAAGTTAGCGCTTATGGATGTAGTCAGGGCTACTCTCAGCCGCCCCTTCGGGGCTCACTTCAATCGGCGCCGAACCAGGTCCAGCGCCTGCTGGCTGGTCCAGGCGCGGATGTGCTCCCGATCGCCGCCAAAGCGCCGTTCCACCACTTGTGTCTGTTTGCCATCAGTGACGGCGACGTAAACCAGCCCTACCGGCTTTTCTTCCGAGCCACCGCCGGGGCCGGCGATGCCGGTCACGCCTAATCCGAAGGTCGCGTTTGTATTGCGGCGAATGCCCTCCGCCAACGCTCCGGCAACCTCCTTGCTGACCGCGCCGTGGGCCTCGATCAGCGACTGCGGAACGCCGGCAAAAAGGGTTTTGAGCTGATCGCTATAAACCACCGCTCCCCCCAGAAACGATCGCGAGCTGCCGCTGATGCTGGTCAGACGCTGGGCCACCAGCCCGCCGGTGCAACTCTCTGCCACCGCCAATGTCGACGCGTGCATACCCAGGTAGTAGAGAACAATCTGTTCCAGCGTCTCGGCCTGAGCCGAGTAGATGTACTCTTCCAATTCTTCTTCGATTTTGCCCGCCAACTCATCCACCCGTGCCTGGGCGGTCTCCTGGTCCCCCTTGGAGCAGGTCAGGATGAGCGTAATGTCCCCGGTGTGCGCCAGGATGGTGGTATCCACATCCTTGTACTTGGTGTAAATCGGGGCGATGCGTGCATCCGCCTGCGACTCCCCGATCATCGCGATTTTTAATGTGCGCATGGCGATGGTTCGCCGGGGCACGACGGCACGCAGACGGTCCATGCATTGCGCGTCAAACATGCCCTTTACTTCCGTGGGCGGTCCGGGCAGCAGGATCACCAGCTTGCGATGCTCACCGTAAACCGTGTCCAGCCATTGTCCGGGCGCCGTGCCCCGGGGGTTTTCGAGCACCACGGACCCATCCAGCACATCGGCCTGGCGGGCGTTGTTGTCCGTCATCTGGATTCGGCGGGCGGCGAAGCGGGCATAGAGGGCGCCGACGATTTCGGGATTACGACGCAGGCGAATGCCCAGCGCTTCCGCCACTGCCTGACGCGTCAGATCGTCTTCCGTGGGACCGAGTCCGCCCATGGTGATGACGATGTCGGTGCGTCCCAGTGCGATACGAATCGCGTTGGCGAGATGCGCTAGCTTATCGCCAACAATGGTTTTGAACGTGACATTCACGCCCAGCTGCAGCAGCCGGTCGGTAAGGAAAAGTGAGTTTGTGTCTTGCCGGTACGGCGTTAACAGTTCAGAACCAACAGCAATAATTTCACAATTCATCAGTACTTCGATCCTCTAGAACAAGCGCACGCCTTCGATGCCCAACGGTACATCATAGACCGCGCCATTGGCTGCCAAGATCGCATTGCCGCCAGGCACGAAAGCGAGACCAACAATACCAGAACCGGCGAGCACCACGGAGGCTTCTCCCGCAGGGCTAATGCAGACGATGCCGCGAGTGCCGTGAAAGGAGGCAGATACGTATACATTGCCGGCGACATCAAAAGCCAGTCCCTGCGGCCGGCCAAGGCCGCGGTAGTAGACGCGCACCACTCCGGCCTGATCGATGGCATAGATAGAGTCGTAGCTGGAGGTGCTGGGCGCGGCCACGAACAGTGTTCCATCCAGGCCGAAGGCGAGGTGGTATGCGGCGATGCTGGGCTCCAGGGTGGCAAACACGAAAATCTGCCGGTCCTGGGCAATCTTGAAGATGGTTCCGCTGCGGTCGCCGACGTAGAGATTGCCTGCGGAATCGAAGGCAATGCCGGTAGCGATGCCCATGCCCTCCGCGTACACCGAAGAAGCTCCCTGGGGAGAGACACGATGGACTGTGCCATCCAGGCGTGAGGACACATAGAGATACCCCTGCGTGTCCAGCGCCAGCCCGGTGGCATTGGTAATCCCACTGACAAAGGGCTGCATCTCTCCCGACGGCGTAATGCGGTACACCGAAACCGCGGTCTTTTGCCCTCGCGGACCGGAATCCGTGGAATAGATGTTCCCTTCGGCGTCGACTGCCGGATTGCCCACAGGATGCAGATTCCCGGTGATCAGGCGGGCTATCTTGAGCCGGATGGTGTTGCTGACTTGTCCATTTTGCCGGATCTCAAGTCTGCCGGTCTGCACGTCGTCGGGAATGCGGACAATCATTCGATTCGAGCGGCTGAGTAGTACGGGAGCCAGGATACCGTCCAGCACCGCCACCGGCAGGCGCGAACGCAATGCCCCCAGTTGGGTTCCACGAACCTCGACTTCACCGCCAGGAAGAGCGGCATCGGGCATTGCGGATTCAATCCTGGGTGAGCTCGGAATGGGTGACTCCTTGGAGAATCGCATTGGCTGAGTTCCTGAACGTGGTGGGTTGAATCCTTGTGATGCAACTGGAATTGCTTTAACCGATCCAGTGTTGCAGCGCCAGCATCAAGAGCAAAGCATACACGCCTGCCGCGACATCATCGATCATGATTCCCCAGCCTGCGGGTAAGCTCTCCAGCTGCCGTGCAGGCCATGGTTTCACGATGTCAAATAAACGGAAGAACAGAAACCCGGCCAGCAAGTGACTCAAGTTTACGCGCGAACCAATCAACGCAATCCACTGGCCGGCGACCTCATCAATCACCACGCGACCCGGATCGGGCCGTCCGCTCTCCCTTTCCACAATGGTAGCGGCGGGAACGCCGATTGCGATAGCGCACAGCGCAGCCGCCAAGGTCAGCCATGCGAGCGGGGCGGGAGCGAGATGTAACCCCCTGGCCGCCGCCAGCCAAAGCAAAGCAGCCGCGGCAGACCCCCAGCTCCCTGGTCCCGGCCGGAGCAGCCCGGCGCCAAAAAAAGTCCCTATTGCCCAGGCCCAGCCGGTCTTTTTGCCGGGCGCAGGATCACTCATCGCCGGACGAGCGCGGTCGCATCCCCTCAACTTCTTCCAGCAGCTCGGGGTCGAGCACAGGTGAGGAGATGCGGTACACTCCGCTGGCCCATTTCCCCAGGTCGATGGTCTTGCAATGATCACTGCAGAAGGGAAAATCCGCATCCTTGGCTGTGACGATCTTCCTGCACGTCGGGCAGCGCAGGGTTTTGAGTTTTTTAGCCATCACAATGTTTCCTAACACGGTTTACTGCGAGACAATCCGGCCCACCAGATCGTAATCCTGCGCCTCGGTGATCTCGCACTGGTAAAACTGCCCTGGGGTCAGTTGCTCGAACGGCCCAAAGTCGTTGATATAAACCTTTCCGTCGATCTCCGGCGCATGATGCTCGGTGCGGCCCTCCCATAACAGAGGAGTCTCTTCCGAAGCTCCTTCCACCAGCAGTTCCACGTGGCGGCCTATCTGGCCGGCTCGGGATTTCCGGCTGATCGATTGCTGCAGCCGCATCAGGGAGCGCCGGCGCGCCTCGATAGTCCGGGCAGGCACTTTGTCGCCCAGAGAAAAGGCGCCTGATCCTTCTTCGTCGGAGTAACTGAAAACTCCCATCCAATCGAGCCGGGCCGCGCGGACGAAATCGCTGAGCACCGCAAAGTCAGCTTCGGTTTCGCCGGGAAAGCCGGCAATGAAAGTGCTGCGAATGGCCACATTGGGCACGGTCGAGCGCACGCGTTCAAGGGTCTTGAGAAAGATGTCCGCGTTGCCACCGCGGCGCATGCTCTTCAACACCGGGCCCGCGGCGTGCTGCAGCGGCATGTCAAGGTACTTGCAGATGGTGTCGTGCCGGGCGATCGTCTCGAGCAGGCGTCCGGTAACCTTGTTGGGGTAGGCGTACAGGAAGCGCAACCACTTTAGATCGGGAATCCGGGCCAGGGTGTCCAGCAGTTGCGCCAGGCCATCTTTCATGCCCAGGTCCTCGCCGTAACAGGTGGTGTCCTGACCGATTAGCGTGAGTTCGCGCACGCCCTGGGCGACCAGCTGTTCGGCTTCGACGATCACGGATGCGAATCGCCGGGAGCGAAATTTGCCACGAAGATTGGGAATCACGCAGAAACTGCAGGGGTGGTCGCAGCCTTCGGCGATCTTGATATAGGCCGAGGATTTCTGCGTCGCCAACAACCGGGGCGTGGTGTGGTCGTAGAGGTACTGGGGTAGCTTCGCCTGCGCGCCCTCCCACTGCTCGCGGGCGAAGCGGCCCTGGGACTCGCGTAGATCGCCTTCGGCGCGCGAGGTAGTGCTGGGAAGAATAGAAAAAAGCTGCGGTTCCTGCGGTGATGCGCTTGGCGCGGCGAGGCCGGCGGCGCCCAGAATGGCTTCCAGCTCTCCGGTGCCGACCACTGCGTCCACTTCCGGCATGTTTTTACGGATTTCGTCCCGGTAGCGCTCCACCAGGCAGCCGGCCACGATCAGCTTCTGCGCCCTCCCTGACAATTTGTGCTGCGCCATCTGGAGAATGGTGTCAATCGACTCCTGCTTAGCTTTGTCAATGAAAGAACAGGTATTTACGACCAGGATGTCAGCCGTCTCCGGGCGATTGGTAAGCTCCGCGCCGGCCTGGTCGAGCATGCCCATCATGACTTCACTATCGACCAGATTCTTGGGGCAGCCCAGGCTCACGAAACTGATGCGCGGCCGCGGTTCCAGCACTGCGCCCGCGACGCCTCCCGCCATTTGTTCTGCTAAGTCTTGCTTCACCTTACTATTCTAGAGCAATCATCTGGTCGTCGTTTGTGTGGTTACTCCCGTGGAACCCTTTGTTTAGTATGCACAACCTTAAAACGCCTTTGAAGCGTCTATTGAACAGGTACGAAAGGAGGGCGCCCGATGCAAGTTCCAGTCATGGTTGATGCAGAACACGTGCACCATGCTAATGTGAGCGAGCCCATCAGGTGCGCCGTAGTGGTCAAGCCGACCGAGGCCCAAAGGTACAAGAAGGAAATGCTGCGATACGTGGTTTTGGGGATCGCACTGTTAGCCGTGCTCCTTCTGATTGCCATCGCGTTGTACTACACGGAAGGCAATTCCGTCACGATTAAGCAGGTCAGCTCGCTCGCTCCGCACCTTGTCTTTGCGCGCTTGAGCTAACGTTACCGTCGTCACCCGCTCTATTCAAAACAAGAGCCAGCCAGGGGAGATGCCTACCACACTACTGTGGAGTGATGATGCCTCCCGCCCGGTGCCTCGCCGGCAAGACCACCCCGCGGTGATCCATTTCCCGGCCGGTTTCGTCATATTTCACAAGATCCACCCCACCGCATTGAGGGCAAACGGTTTGCGGGGTTTTGACGTCAATGTGGGTATGGCAATGGGAACATTCCAGGTGGGTAGGCGAAGACATAAATTAATGATATTTGAGGGTTTGCAATTCGGTGCATTCCCGGCGGGCGGGGGGGTGCAGCAGGTAAAATAGAGGTGTGAGCATCCAGCTGATTGCAATCGATATCGACGGCACTCTTATGCCTTCGACCGGCCCCAGAATCAGTCCCCGGAATTGTGCCGCTCTGCGCGCGGCCGAAGCGGCCGGGATTGAGATCGTCATCGCTACCGGGCGCCGCCAGGCCTACGCAATGCCCCTGATCGCCCAGGTGGGTCTGAGCGAGGATTCGGTCATGATCTCCTCCAATGGGGCGGTGGTGCGTGGCTTTGACGGAGGGTTGTTGGATCGCCGCTTTTTGCCGGTAGAGGCTGCCCGGCGGCTCTGTGTCGCGTTGCGCGGTTATGGCACCCTGGTTTTCACCTTTGATCGCGAAGGGGCAGGTGCACTGGTGATTGAAAGCCTGAAACAGCTCCATGCACGGATTGACCGGTGGGTGGATGCCAATCGGCCTTACCTGGTTGAGGTCCAGCCCATCGAGCGAGCCTTCGACGCGGGTGAAGAGCCGATTCAGGGCATGATCTGCGGCACGGTTGAGGAAATGCTGACTGCGGAAAGGGAGTTGCTGTTGAGTGACGTGGCGGGGCAGATTGCCATGCACCGGACCGAGTACCCGGCCCGCAACCTGAGCATTCTTGACCTCTTGCCACCTGGTTGCTCGAAGGGTGCGGCGCTTCACAGCCTGGCCAGCATCCGCGGGTTGGAGCGGAACCAGATTATGGCGATTGGCGACAACCTGAATGACTTGGAAATGCTGGAATACGCCGGGCGTGCCGTGGTTATGGCCAACGCCAGCCAGGAGGTCCGGCAATTAGCCCAGCGCCGCGGCTGGGAGATCACGGCTTCGAACGACGAAGATGGCGTTGCCCAGGCGGTCGAAGAGGTAGTACGCCGGCACGCGGAGAATCAAGATGCCAAAGGTAACGGCGACGAGGCAATTGCCGACATCCCCGTGGTACAGTTTGCCCAATGAGTAAGCTCTCCGCCTTCCCTGCGTGCTTAGGGGTTCTCGCTCTGCTGGGGACCTCGCCCGGGCTGCATGCCGCCGAAGAGATCACCCTGCGCAATGGCTTCAACCTGCTGTGCGATCACCGGGAGCAGGCGGGAGATAAGGTGCGGCTGTTTACCACCCAGGGCAGCAGCAATTTCGTTGAAGTGGATGCGGCGGAGATAGCCTCGGTGGATGAGGTCCCCGATCCGCCATCGGCGGTTGTGCCCAAGATGGCCGCGGAGCCGAAGTTGACCAACGCGGATGTGCACCAGTTGATCTCGCAGGCCGGGGCCGCCCACAACCTGGACGTCGATTTGCTAGCCAGTGTCGTCCGGGCGGAAAGTGGTGGGAACATCCACGCGGTGAGTCGAACCGGGGCGCAAGGGCTGATGCAGTTGATGCCTGGAACCGCGGCAGAATTGGGCGTGACCGACAGCTTCCGTGCCGACCAAAACATCAATGGTGGTACGGCTTACCTGGACGCTCTTTTGCTGAAATATCACGATCACCTGGCTCTGGCCCTGGCGGCGTATAACGCCGGACCGGCAGCGGTGGACAAATACCATGGCGTGCCCCCTTATCGCGAAACCCAGGTTTACGTAGCCCGGGTAATTCGCGAGTTCAACCGCAGAAAACAATGGGAGAAGCTGCACCCGGCCGCCACCACCGCTCTCTCCTCCATGCCATCCAACCAATAAGGCGGTCCGGAGTTTCACTTGAAAAAGCATTCCTGGATCATGTACCTGGTGGGAGCGATTCTCCTGGGCGCGTTGGTGTGGCTGGTCCACACGCGGGTCCACTTTCAGTGGAACGTCTTTCGCGATGAGCTGCAGCATGTGGATTGGCGGCGCATCATTCTTGCCGCGGCTATGGTGGTGTTCTGTTACTGGCTGCGCGCAGCCCGTTGGGCGGTGCTGATCAAACCGCAGAAGAAGGTCAGTTCATTTTCCTTGCTGGGCTCGCAGGTCATTGGTTTTACCGCCGTTGCCCTGTTCGGCCGTCTTGCCGATCTGGTGCGTCCTTATCTGGTCGCCAAGCGAACCAGGCTAGCCCTCAGCTCGCAGGTGGCGGTTTACACGGTGGAGCGGATGTTCGATTTGGGTGCCATGGCGCTGATCTTCTCGAGCGCGTTATTGCTGGCCCCCGACCGCGCGACCCTTCCTCATCATGAGGCTTTGCAGCATGCCGCGATGGGTGGCCTGGTCGTCACCGTGGTTCTGGCTATTTTCGCGATCAGCGTGCGCGCCTCGGGCAGAGCGATTGCCGACATGGCGGAGAAGTCATTGGGCTCCCTCTCGGCATCGCTCGGTCATTCGGTAGCTACCAAAATCCGCGCATTTCGCGACGGTCTCGATTCCATAACTACTTTTGGGGAATTCTTGGTGGCCCTGGGGCTTTCGCTCTTAATGTGGGGCCTTATCACTGCGGCGTACCTTGAAACGACTCGGGCTTTTATCCTTTCGCCCGAGCTTTCAGCGATGACTCTTGCCCGCTGCCTGGTGTTGATGGCGGCGAGCATGGTTGGATCGGTGGTTCAATTGCCTGTGATTGGCTGGTTCACGCAAATTGGCGTGACCACCGGCGTGATGCAGAAGGTCTTTCATGTGCAGTTTGAGCCCGCGCTTGCCTGCGGCACGATGCTGCTGATCGTGACCTTCATGTGTGTCATACCTGTGGGCTTGATCTGGGCCCGTGTTGAGCATGTCTCGCTCAAGAAAGTCTCCGAGCAGTCGGAGCAATTCGGCCATGACGACGGCGAGCAGACCCCAGCGGTCAGCGAAGCGTAAGCGCTCAATCTTTATCTCTGCCGCTTCGCGGCTAGGACGAGTTCTCAACCTGAAGATCTTTCGGTCGAGGGAGTTTGAGGTCGAAATGAACCCCTCAACGGCGACTGCTAGAATTTAGTTACTGATGAAATGCCCTTATTGCGGCTTTGCGCAGGATCGAGTCGTGGATTCGCGCGAAAGCAAAGAAGCGGATTCGATTCGCCGCCGTCGCGAATGCGAAGGTTGCAACAAACGCTTCACTACCTATGAACGCATCGACGAAATCCCCTACATGGTGGTCAAAAAAGACGGCCGGCGGGAAAAATTCGAGCGCCAAAAGGTGCTGAGCGGATTGCTCCGAGCCTGCGAAAAACGCCCTGTCTCGGCCGCCAAGCTGGAAGCCATCGTGGATGAAACCGAAGCCTTCCTCATGGATTCGCCGGAACGCGAACGAACCACCAACCAGATCGGCGAACTGATCATGGACCATCTGCGGACCATCGATAAGGTCGCCTACATCCGTTTCGCCAGCGTCTACCGGGACTTCAAAGACGTACGCGAGTTCAAGGAAGAATTGGAACAGCTGATCAACACCAGGGAAGCAACGAAGTCCGGCAAACGATAAGCGCCGAGGAGAGAGAATGGCACCAGGCTCACAGGAGAGAACGCACACCATCACACTGCTCGCCGGAGACGGCATCGGGCCGGAGGTGACAGAAGCGGTGGTACGCATTCTCGAGGCGGCTATCGAGGGGACCGGTGCGAAGTTTGCCTGGGAGCCGTTCATGGTTGGAGCGAATGCCTATGAAAAGTATGGCGAATACATTCCGCAGGCCGTGTACGATTCGATCGAACGCAATCACCTTGCACTCAAGGGACCGGTAGCCACCCCGATTGCCGGCGGCTTCGCCTCGATCAACGTTCACCTGCGCAAAAAATACGAGTTGTTTGCCAACTTCCGGCCAATCAAGAACCTGCCTGGCATGGATACACGCTATCCGGGCGTCGATCTCATCATCGTGCGCGAGAACACCGAAGGCGAGTATGTGGGCCTGGAGCACGAAGTAGTGCCCGGCGTGGTGGAGTCGCTGAAGATCGTCACCGAGAAAGCTTCCACGCGCATCTCGAAGTTTGCCTTTGAATATGCACGCAAGTTCAAGCGGCGCAAGATCCACGCCATCCACAAAGCAAACATCATGAAAATGTCCGACGGGTTGTTCCTGCGTTGCGCGCGTGAGGTGGCCAAGGGCTATCCCGAGATCACGTACGGTGAGCACATCGTCGATAACACCTGCATGCAGCTGGTGATGAACCCTTATCAATACGACGTGCTGCTGACCGAAAACCTGTACGGCGACATTGTCAGTGACCTGTGCGCCGCATTCGTGGGTGGCCTGGGGCTGGTGCCGGGGGCTAACCTGGGCACCGGATGCGCCATCTTCGAGGCTGTCCATGGCTCGGCCCCCGACATTGCGGGCAAGGACATGGCGAACCCTACGGCGCTGCTCCAGTCCGCCATCCTGATGCTTCGCTATCTGGACGAAACCAGCACCGCCGATCGGGTGCAGGCAGCCCTGGAGAAGGTCTACATCGAGAAGAAGACGCTTACCCGCGATGTAGGGGGAACCAGCGGCACCAAGGCGTTTACCGGCGCTGTTCTGGCCGCGCTATAGTGGGTACCCGTTACTCTTTGGCGTGATCCCGCCGGCGCCGGAATAGACTAGAATAAACAGAATATTTTCACCACCATACGCCCATGAAGACACGACACAAGATCGGCATTCTTGGCGCCACCGGAGTTATTGGCCAGCGCTTCATTCAGTTGCTCGAAAACCACCCCTGGTTTGAGATCGCGTGGCTTGCCGCCAGTGACAAGTCCAGCGGCAAAACGTACGGCGAGGCGGTGCGGTGGAAGCTGGACACTCCGCTCCCCGGCTGGATTGCCGAGATGATGGTTTCGCCGGCCACCCCTGAGGGCGCGCCTGGCGTCATCTTTGCCGCGCTGGACACCGACATTGCGCGCGAACTGGAGCCGAAATTTGCCGCTGCCGGTTGCGCCGTGATCTCGAACTCCAGTGCGTTCCGCATGCAAGCGGATGTCCCGTTGGTTATCCCCGAGGTCAACCCCGACCACCTCGGCCTGCTCGAGACGCAGAGCTGGCGCAAGCAGTCTGGCGGTTACATCGTAACCAACCCGAACTGCAGCGCCATCGGATTGGTGCTGGCGCTCAAGCCCCTGGCCGATCGGTTTGGCCTGGAGAGCGTTTTTGTGAGCACCATGCAGGCGGTCAGCGGCGCAGGTTATCCGGGCGTTCCTTCGCTCGACATCCTGGGCAATGTTGTCCCCTACATCAAGGGAGAAGAAGAAAAGCTCGAAGCCGAGACGCTGAAGCTGCTGGGCAAGTTGAGCGGGACCAGGGTGGAACCTCTGAACGCGCGAGTGACTGCACACTGCAATCGGGTCGCGGTCGAAGACGGCCACACCGAGAGTGTCAGCATCAAGCTGACGGCCAAGGCGACCCGGGAAGAGATCCTCGCCGCCTGGAGTGAATTCGCGCCTCTGGCGGGTTATGCCCTACCCATGGCGCCCAGCCAGCCAGTGGAATGGAGCGCAGCCGATGACCGGCCGCAGCCCCGTCTGGACCGCATGCGCGGCAAGGGGATGGCAGCCACCGTGGGCCGTCTGCGGCCTTGCTCGCTATTGGACTGGAAGTTCACCGTCCTCTCCCACAACACCATTCGCGGCGGTGCGGGTGCGGCGGTGTTGAATGGAGAATTCCTGGCGGCGCAGGACAAGCTGGTTCCGGCCGGCGTTCGCGATCACGTGGCTGTTCCCGCATGAAGCCGGTAGTCATGAAGTTCGGCGGCACTTCGGTCGAAGATGCTGCGGCGATCAACCGCACCGCCAGAATTGTCGAAAGCCGGTTAGCCCGTGGCCAGCGCCCGGTGGTTGTGGTCAGCGCCATGGCCAAAGTCACCGACCAGCTTCTGGCCGCCGCCAAAGCTGCAGGCCGTGGCGATCGAAACGGGGCGTTGGCCATCAGCTCGCGTCTGCGTAACCGTCATTGCGACACTTCGGCGGCGCTGCTCCACGCTGCCCGCAACGTAGAACTGCAAAATTGGATTCAGCAGGAATTCGACTCCATCGACGAGATTCTGCGCGGCCTCTCCGCGGTCGGCGAACTGACCGCCAGAACCAACGACATCGTCGTCAGTTATGGTGAGCGCCTTTCCAGCCGCCTGGTTGCGGAAGCGTTTCGCGATCAGGGAATCAATACCGCCCACGTCGATGCACGAACCTGCATCGTGACCGATGCCCAGCATGGCAAGGCGACCCCCAATGGCGCTTTGATTGAAGCCCGGTGCGAACAACATCTGCGCCCATTGATTGATGCGGAGCAGGTCCCGATTATGGGCGGTTTCATCGGTTCCACGGTCGACGGTGTCACCACGACGCTGGGCCGCGGAGGGTCGGACTATACCGCCGCGCTGGTTGGTGGCGGAATGGATGCCGAGGCGATCGAGATCTGGACCGACGTGAACGGCATCATGACTGCGGATCCCAGGGTCTGTCCGGACGCGTTGCGGGTCAAGACCATCAGCTTCGAGGAGGCTGCGGAGCTGGCGTATTTCGGAGCCAAGGTACTGCATCCGGCGACCATTCTGCCCGCGGTGCAGAAGAACATTCCGGTGCTGGTGCTGAACTCACGCAATGCAGACAACGAAGGCACCCGCATCACTGCGCTGGCCACCCACGGCCGGAGCCCCTTCAAGTCCATCGCAGCCAAGCGGAAACTGACCATCATCGATATGGTGGCTAGCCGCATGCTGATGTCCCATGGATACCTGCGTGCCGTCTTCGAGGTTTTCGACAAGCACAAGTGCGCCGTGGACATGGTGTCCACTTCGGAGGTCAGTGTTTCGCTCACGGTCGATTCGAACGAGCAGTTGCCGGAGTTGGCCGCCGAGCTGAGCAAGCTGGCCGACGTGACCTACGAGGGCCGAAAGGCGCTGATTTGCCTGGTAGGAGGCAATATTCGCGGTCAGAACGGCATCGCAGCCCAGGTGTTTCACGCTGTCCGCCACATCAATGTGCGCATGATTTCGCAGGGCGCGTCGGAAATCAACATGAGCTTCATGATTGACGAGGATGATGTAGATGAGGCTGTGCGATCATTGCACGCGGCCTTTTTTGTCGATCCCGATCCGGAGATCTTCGACGTTAGCGCAACAAAGGCAGTAGAAAGCGTGCATCTGTAACCATGATCTTCTTAGTGCTGGGACGGGGGAAAACGGGGCGAGTGGTGGCGGATGTCGCCGCCCAGCGGGGACACAGCGTCCGGGTCATCGGCGAAGAAGAAAATGCCAACGCCTCGGCGCTCACCGGTCCGATGCTGGCCCAGTTCGACGTGGTGTTCGACTTCACTACGCCGCAGGCGGTCATTCCCAATGTGCGCGCTTGTTTAGCCAATGGGGCGCGCGTGGTCGTGGGCACCACGGGATGGTATGACAAACTCAACGAGGTGCGTGCCATCTGCGAACGGCGCAATGGCGCCCTGGTGTACGGTGCGAGTTTCTCCGTCGGTATTCAGGTCATGTACCAGTTGGCCCGGCAGCTGGTTTCGCTCGCGCCTGGATTTGAGATCAGCATCACCGAAGTCCATCACACCAGCAAGAAGGACATGCCCTCGGGAACAGCGCTGGGCATCAAGCAGGCTTTGCTGGAAGCCGATCCGTCGATCAAGGTAGAGATTATTTCCCACCGTGAGGGTGATGCTGTAGGCACGCACACCATCACTGCCAAGTTGGGCGATGATGTGATTCAGATCCGGCATGATGCACTCTCCCGTCAGAGTTTCGCCGAGGGCGCGGTTCGGGCAGCAGAGTGGCTCTGCGGTAAGACCGGCTGTTACGACTTCAGAGAGATTTATCCTCAGCTGCGGTAGAACTGGTCTCATAAATCGCGAGAGGCTGGTGAGACCGCGGATGAGACCCGCCATCAAAGCGGGGCTCATGTGGTGTCCTGAAACAGCAACGCTACTTGTGAGACCAGTTCTAGTAGACTCCATTTGTGATGATCCTCCGCGGCTGTGGCACAGCCTTAGTCACCCCCTTTCGCAGCGATGGTAGCCTCGACGAGGAAACCCTCAGCAAACTGGTGGAATGGCAGATCGAAAGCGGCATTCATTTTCTGGTCGCATCCGGAACAACTGCCGAGACGCCCACTCTGAACCATGAAGAATGGCTGCGGGTGATCGGCATCGTGTGTCAAACCGCGGCGGGGCGGGTGCCGGTTGTGGCTGGTTGCACTCACAATGCCACGCTGGAGGCGGTTGCCCGGGCAGGCGAAGCGGCCTCTGTGCCTGGAGTGAGCGGCTTGCTGACGGCGAACCCTTTCTACAACAAGCCGAGCCAGGAGGGGCAGTATCGCCACTTCCGCGCGATCGCCGAGGCGGTTCCATGCCCAGTCGTGCTCTACAACATTCCCGGCCGTACCGGCGTCAACCTCGAGCCCGCAACGATTTCGCGCCTGGCCGACGATGTGCCGAATATTCAGGGGGTGAAGGAATCGAGTGGCAACCTGCAGCAGATTGCCGAGTTGATTCATATGCTGCCTCCGAGCTTTACCGTTTTGGCGGGAGATGACGTCATGGCGCTCCCCGTGATTGCCCTGGGCGGAGCCGGCCTGATATCGGTTGCCTCCAACGAAATTCCTGCGGAGATGGCGCGCATGGTTGCGGCAGGGCTGGACGGCGATTGGGCGACTGCCCGTGCTCTCAACCGCCGCTACTTTCGTCTGCTCACGGCTAATTTTTGGGACTCGAGTCCCGGACCAGTCAAGTGCGTGATGGCAATGATGGGGCGCCTCCAGGAAAACTACCGTTTGCCCATCGTGCCGGTATCCAGGACAACCCACGAAAAGCTGAGAGTGCTGGCAGAAGAACTAGGGCTACTGGCGAAACGGTAAACTCCACCACCGGACGATCGGGGCCGCCAGGTTTTGTGTCCCGACAACGGACCAGAGATCGTGTCCTTGCAACAGAACCGAGGGTGCCCCATATCTCGCTCGTTTTTTGCGAGATGTGGGATACAGCGACTGTCAACCTGAAGCTCTGTCGGCCTTGAAAGAGTTATAGGGTTGGCGCTGTGGTATCCCACATCTCGCGAAAAACGAGCGAGATATGGGGCACCCTCGGTTCTGTTGTCGGGATGGAGTTTAGATAGGACGGAGTTGGAGTTTAAGGATATTCATGACGATCGAGTCGACCACGTTGCAGGCCAACATAGAACGTTATTTCGCTGCAGGAGCCGATGCAGTCGGCGACCGCGGAGCCATGGACGCCTTCCTCGAGTTGCGCAGCGCTCTCAGCACCGGCCAGGTGCGAGCCGCCGAGCCGGATTCCGGCACTCTGCTGGGATGGCGAGTCAACGCCTGGGTCAAGCAGGGCATTCTGCTTGGCTTCCGCCTGGGCACGCTGACCAATATGGGCGGCGACGAATTCTCCTTTGTGGACAAGGGCACCTACCCGATACGGAGGTTCGGACTGCAGGAAGCAGTGCGGGTCGTGCCCGGCGGCTCGACTATCCGGGAAGGTGCCTTCTTGGCCAAGGGTGTGGTGTGCATGCCTCCCATGTACGTCAATGCCGGCGCTTACGTGGATGAAGGCACCATGGTCGATTCCCACGCACTGGTGGGCAGCTGCGCCCAGATTGGCAAGCGCGTCCATTTGAGCGCCGCGGCGCAGATCGGCGGCGTGCTGGAGCCGGTCAACGCCACCCCGGTGATCATTGAAGATGATGTGCTGATCGGTGGCAACACGGGCGTTTACGAGGGGACGCTGGTGCGGCGCCGTGCGGTCCTGGCGGCAGGCACGATCCTGACCCGGGGAACACCGGTCTACGATATCGTGCGTGGGGAAGTGCTCAAGGCGTCCGCGAATCAACCTCTGATCATTCCGGAAGGAGCGGTGGTGGTGCCGGGGGCAAGGGAATTAAAGCGTGGCGCACAGCCCGCCTGGGGATTGAGCCTGTACACGCCGGTAATCGTAAAGTATCGCGATGACAAGACAGACCTGAGCGCCACCCTTGAGGATCTGCTGCGCTGATGCACTGCGTGGTAGCATTGGACTTTAATGTCTTCAGGTAAGTTACAAGTCATCCCGCTGGGCGGGTTGGGCGAATTCGGAATGAACTGCCTGGCACTCCGCTGGGCAGACGACATAATCGTCATCGATGCCGGTCTCATGTTTCCCGAGACCGAGTTGTTGGGGGTTGACATTGTCGTACCCGATATTTCCTACCTCATCGAAAACCGCCAACACGTTCGCGCCATCATCCTGACCCATGGCCACGAAGACCACATCGGTGGCCTGCCCTGGATTCTGAGTGAGCTGAAGGTGCCGGTTTATGCGACCGAGTTCACCCTGGCCTACGTCGAGGGCAAGCTGGAAGAGCACCGGCTGCTCGACACAGCCGAGCTGATCGAGATTACGCCACGGCAAAAGTTTCACCTCGGCGCCTTCACCGTCGAGCCCATTCGCGTGACCCACAGCCTGGTGGACTGTGTTGCCCTGGCCATCGAGACCCCGGTCGGCGTCATCGTGCACACCGGCGACTTCAAGATCGACCTCTCGCCCCCGGACGGCAAGGCGTTCGACCTGCACGGCTTCGCGGAGTACGGTAAGCGCGGCGTGCTCGCTCTGCTGCAGGATTCGACCAACGTAGACCGGGCCGGATATACCCCCAGCGAGTGGGCGGTGAAGCCGCGGCTGGACGAAATCTTTTCCCGCACCAAACAAAAGCTGTTCTTCAGCTGTTTCTCGTCGTCGATTTACCGCCTGCGTATCGCCCTCGAACTGGCCCAGACGCATCGCCGCAAGGTGGCCATCGTCGGCCGGTCGATGGTGGAGTCCTCCGAGATCGCGCAGGATCTCGGATATCTCACGGTCCCCGCCAACTTGCTGATTCATCCTGGACAGATCCGCGATTATCAAGCGCATGAAGTCTTGATTCTGATCAGCGGTACACAAGGAGAGCCCATGTCGGCTCTTTCCCGGGCGGCCGTCGATAACCATAAGCACGCGCGTGTCGAACGCGGTGACACGGTGGTGTTGAGTTCGCGCGTCATCCCCGGGAACGAGAAGAGCATTTACCGCGTGATCGACCACCTTTGCCGCCGCGAGGCTAACGTGATTTACGACGATGGCGAATCCGGTCTGATCCACGTCAGTGGTCATGGCAGCCAGGAAGAAATGCGGTTGATGATCAACCTGCTGCGGCCGAAGTTTTTCATCCCGGTTCATGGAGACTACCGCCATCTGCAGAAGCACGTGCAGCTGGCGAAGAATACCGGCGTAGTGCAGCAGGCGCTGCTGCTCGAGGATGGTGACGTGCTCGAACTGGATGCAAATACTGCAGCCAAATCCGGCAAAGTAACTACCGGCCGGATTTGCATCGATGCTGGTTCCACCACGGATGTGGTGGAAGACTTGGTCATCCGGGACCGCAAGCATCTGAGTGAGGATGGTCTGGTGTTGGCCATCATTACCATCAACAAGCGCACCGGCAAGGTGGAAAGCGCGCCCGAAGTAGTGACCCGCGGCTTCGTGACCGGGGAGATCGCGCTCGGCGATCAGGCGCGGGAGATCGTCAACCGCACGTTGGAATCATCCTCGGCCGAAGAAAAAGCCGACTACGGGGTGATGAAGGAAAAAATTCGCATCGATCTCAAGCGCTACATTCAAAAAAGCACATCCCGCCGCCCGATGATCATGCCGATTATTCTGGAGATCTAATTGCTGGTCACGCTGGCGGAGCTGCATGCCGCGCAAGAGCGTCTTCGCGGAATTGCCATGCACACACCGCTGGTCAATTTTGCAAGCGGGCTTTGGGTCAAGGCCGAGGGCCTGCAGCCCATCGGCAGTTTCAAACTACGCGGCGCCTTCAACAAAATAGCCCAATTGCCTGATGCCGCCCGCGCTTGTGGAGTGATCACCTATTCCAGTGGGAACCATGCTCAGGGCGTAGCGTATGCAGCTCGCGCCGTGGGCACCAAAGCCGTGATCGTGATGCCGTCGAACGCGCCGCAGGTAAAGGTAAAGGCGACCCGGGCGCTGGGAGCGGAGATCGTCACGGTCGGACCGAGCAGCACCGAGCGCAAGGCCAAGGCAGAAGAGCTGGCCGCCGAATTCGGATACGTCGTCATTCCTCCCTACGACGATCGCGACATTATTGCCGGGCAGGGAAGCTGTGGATTAGAGATTGTTTCCGACCGGCCGGAGGTCGATCTTGTGTTAACTCCGGTGGGTGGAGGCGGCTTACTTAGCGGGGTCGCCGCTGCGACCAAGCTGACTCGGCCTGGAGTGCGGGTGATCGGCGTTGAGCCAGAGCTGGCCTCGGATGCGGCGCAGAGTCTGAAGGCGGGTGCCATCGTATCGTTGACCGGAGAGCAAACGGCCCGGACCTCGGCCGATGGTTTGCGGACGCAGAGCGTGGGGGTGCTGAATTTCGCGCACATGCAGGCTTACGTCGACGACATCGTGACCGTGACCGAAGCCGAGATACGCGAGACCATGCGGAGAATGATCTTTGCCACCCGCCTGGTTCCGGAGCCCAGCGGAGCGGTAGCGCTGGCGGCGGCCCTCTTTCATAGCGAGCAATTGCCGCCTTCCCGGGAAACGGTTGCCATCATGAGTGGCGGCAACGTCGAGCCCGCGGTGTTGCGCAGCGTTCTTGAGGATGAGGTTTAGAGACCGCACTCTACACCCTTTGCTTTGTATCAGGGCACGACTTCAGTCGTGCCATTCCACGGCCAGCACGGTCAGGGCTTTAGCCCCTGCCACCGTAAAATCTGCAGGGGCTAAAGCCCCCTCTTTGTTGCGCCTTTACGGCACGACTAAAGTCGTGCCTTGATACAAAGCAAAAAGCTTGTTGCCAGCCTGATTGGGACAAGTCAAATTTTCAGGCCGTCCCTGACGGGAGCCCGGTTTCTTCTTAACCCTGGGCGTATCCTAGACGTCTAACGTTTCGCCCACTATGCGCACTGCAATCACAGTCCTTTCTGCCCTCCTGGTATTCGCCTTACAAGCGCCGGCGGCTCCTAAACCCCCAGCTCCCAGCAACGGTCCCAAGGCCACCGTCATTCGCAATACCAACCTCTACGTGGCGCCCGACAACGGCTCGAATCGTATGGCTGAGATCACGCCGGGCAGGGAGATGGTGATCCTGGAAAAAAGCGGCCCGTGGCTACGGGTCTTCGCTAACACCGACGAGGAAACCTCCAAATCCCAGGACGCGCCTGTCTTCGGCCACGAAGCGGCCGCTGTCCCCGTTTCCGGCTGGATGCAGGCTGCCGGCGTGATCAGTGCGGACACTCCTAAGGGAGACCTGATTCTCTTCGGCGCCGCCGCCAGCCAGGAAATCGACGCCATGTTACCGCGCGCTCCCCAGGCAGTCGCCCAGGGAGCACGGCTGCTCTATCAGCGCATGCAGGATCTCTTCCCCCAGTCGCCGCTCACGCCCGAAGCCGCCTGGCGCTCAGCCGATATACGCTGGCAACTGCAAAAGGCTGATGTGATGTCTCTCCCCTCGGCCCATGAAAAAGACGCGTACCTGCGCGAAACAATCGATGATGAAGAGCTGCGCAAGCTGAAGAAAAACTACCCCAATTCCAAATGGGCCGACCTGGCTGACTGGGACATGCTGGATAACAAGGTCTGCGGCGATTGGCAGGGTGCTCCGAAATGCCCGCAAAAGGAATCGGAGATGTATGAGAAATACGCGCAGGATCACCCCGCCTCGCCTCGCGCCCCCGAGGCGCTCTACAACGCGGTCTACCGGCAGGGCGCGTTGAGCGACATCTACGGCGCCAATGGAGACGACAAAAAAGCAGGTGAAGCCAAGGCAAGAGCGGTAGCCATTGCAGGTACCATTGCTACCAAATATCCCCAATCGGACTATGCCGCCCGCGCCGCCAGTCTGGTATACCAGTTGCAGGAATCAATTCCCATCTACGGCACCGATCGCCAGTAACCTGCGGTTGCCGGAGGGCCTTTGAACGATTACATTCTGTCGGTCTTGCTAGGTATTGTCGAAGGACTGACCGAGTTTCTACCTGTCAGCTCAACCGCGCACCTGAGACTGGTGGAGGCGATGCTTCATGTCGACCTGACCAGCCCTTACTGGAAGATGTACACCATTGTGATTCAGCTGGGCGCCATTTTCGCCCTGGTGTTGCTGTTCACAGGCCGCATTCTGGAGTTTTTCCGCACCTTCCCCCAGGGAGAAAATGGCGACCGCACCGTCCTCACCCACCCTCTCTCGCTGACCGCAATCGCGTTTGTGTGCACCGCAGTTCCTTCCCTGTTGCTGTCCAAGCTAATCGGCAAGCATCTGGAAAGCCTCCGCCTCATGGCCTTCGCGCTGCTGATTGGCGGCATCGTCATGTGGGTTGTGGACGCCATGAGCGTGCGCCGCGATCTGAAGACCAAGGATGTGGAACAGATGTCTCTCTTCCAGGCGATCTGGATCGGCTTGTGGGAGGTTACGTCGGCGGTTTTTCCCGGCGTCTCGCGGTCCATGTCTACTATCGCCGCAGGCCAGGCGGTCGGTATGACCCGCACTGCGGCCCTCGAGTTCAGCTTTCTCCTATCGATCCCGGTGATGATTGCGGCAACCGGCTATGAATTCGTTCGCACCATCCATCCCAAGCAGATTCCGGGCGAAGAGACATTAGTTCCGCTGGTGATGACCAGCCATGGATGGATTGTGCTGGCAATTGGCTTTGTCGTTTCCTTTCTCGTTGCCCTGGGCGTGGTGGAGTGGTTTCTGCTCTGGGTGCGGCGGCACGGTTTTGTTGTTTTCGCGATCTATCGCATCATCCTGGGCTCTTTGCTGTTGGCCTTTGGCGCCAAACTTCTGGGAGCTTGAAGTAGGAGGAGTCATGACCTTATTCAAAACATCATTCCTGTGCCTGGCCGGCACGGTACTTTCCACAGCCGCACTGGCTGCCAGCCTGGTCCAGACCGGGACCCTCAAAGATCTCCAAACCGTGGGCTCCACGACCAAGAAGCAGAAGCATCAGCAGTACGATCTCGTCGTCGATACCTCGACCAACGAGTATGTCTGCCGCACAAAACTGGGAAGCTCAGTCAAGCCGACGCAGTTTGTGGTGGGCTCCACGCTAGAATTCAAAGTCAACGGGCAAAACGGCGAGGCCACCAACACCTCGGGCAACAAGGTGAAGTGCGCGATTGTCCGCGTGGCCGCTTCGACTCCGGCTCAGTCTTCTCCGCCTCAGTAGGCCTGCACCGTTTGCAGTGGAAGCCGGATCTGGAAACAGGTGCTGCCCGGCTTCGACTGAACTGTCACGTAACCGCGATGCATGCGAACGATGCGGCTGACGACGTCCAGCCCAAGGCCCAGCCCGCTTCCCGGAGCCTTGGTGGTAAAGAACGGCTCGAAGATGCGCGCTTGCAGCTCAACAGGAATTCCCGGACCGTTGTCCCAGACCTCGATCAACAGCATATCTCCGGCGGTGCGGACAAGAAGCCTGATCTGGCCTTCGTCCTGAATCGCGTCCAGGGCGTTTTCGATCAAGGCGGTCCAGACCTGGTTGAGCTCGCGGCCGTAGGCGCTGACCGGAGGCAGGTTGGGCTCGTAGTCGCGAATCACTTCCACCTTGCGCAAACGAGAGGCAACCATGGCCAGCGTATTTTCCAGGCTCTGGGGAACATCAACCTCCTGGATGGGCATCTGGTCCATGTAGGAGTAATCCTTGATGGCCCGGATTAAATCGAAGATGCGCGCCGTGGAATCGATCATGGCTTCGGCGATTCTTTCGGTGCGCAGGGAGGAGGTGAACTGCGAGAGCACCACCGCCATGGCCCCCGGGTCCAGAAAGCCGGTGAGGGTCTCCAACTGAGACGGCACCACGCCAAACTCGGCCAGCTCGGGCGCGATATGCCATGACTCGTGTATGTCGTGCTGTTGAAGCCACCTGACGAGTTGTTCTTCGCGCGAGGTCTGTTCGGGCGTGGCTGGTGCGCCCAGCCGCTTGGCCTCGGCGCGAACCTGGTCTTCCCATGCCTGCACCTTTTCACTGTTCTCGTTACTCAGGCACAAGCGCCCAAGATTGAAGCGCTCGTGTCCGTAAACCCGCAATTCCTCCAGAACGCCTGCTGCCGACCGCTGCGCCGCGGAGGCCGGGTTGTTCAGTTCATGAGCAAGATTTCCCGCCAGCTTGCCCAACGCATTCAGCTTTTCCGACTGCTGCTCCATACGCGTGATCTCACGCACACGATCCAGCAGAATGCCAACGAATATCTGGGTCAGAGAGGGAATAGCGCGGAGCATCTCTGGAAAGAGGGATCGATCGTACTCCAGTACCCAGGTTTGGGCAGAGGTGTAACCCAGGCCCCCATAGGCTTTCATACGAGAGAAAGGCAGCAGGCCTGTGATCAGCCCAGAGCGGCCGATGAAGAGAGCGGCCGGCCCTCCATGCTCCCGACGCACGTAGACCTCGCCCTTGAGCAGGATCCACATCGTCGTAGCGGGGTCGCCTTCGCGGAACACGACCGCGCCCGACTCCGCAAAAACTTCGGTACCGTGGGTTGCCAGCCACTCGAATTCCGATTCTGTCAGTTCGTGAAGCGGGGCTACTTTTTTAAGCGCTTCGACCAGTTCGGGAACTCGCGCCGGATCGTGGGGGGCCCGATAAGGGGGTGGAACCGTGGTGAAACCAGGGATCGTGGCTTGCGTCGTCATGGCACCTCGCGGTGTTCTTTTGATGTTAGCCGATGCGGTGTGATTCCGGCTGTGAATCCTGTTACTGCAGTGCGACCAGGCGAAGCTATTGCTGGCCTTGAGGTTCCCGCCGCATTTCGCTCTTGCGCATCGGCATAGAGTCGATCAGTCGCTCAATCTGGTCCACTGTGACCGGAGTTTGACTGTGCAACTTTTCTTCCCCATCCTTACCGATCAGGATCACCAGGAAATCAGCTGGTTCGACCTTGAAGCGGTGACGCATGGCGGCCAGTTCATCTTCGCTGAGCCTCGCGGTCGGAACCCTGGAGCCGGGTATCGGTTGGTTATGTCCCTCCGGGACAATGGGAACGTACAGCAGATTGCGGCTCTTTAGCTCGGTCGCGTGCGCCTTAAGTTGATTAAACTCCTCCGCCAGCTGCGGATTGTCCAGGGCCGGGGCGAACACCAGCAACGGCCGGTAGCAATTACGCATAGCCCGCAGGGTGTTCGGCTGTGCCGGGCACGCCCCTGTGGGTTGTGAGTTCCCGGCTTGCCCCATCATCGCAGCGAATGAAACGCTCGAGATCAGAGCAAGAACCGAAAAGCGCAAAGCCGGCGTCAGGTGCATGCAGAGTAGACTCGAACAACGGTCAAACGGGTGCTGTAAAAAATCTAAGGGTGCCCCGATCCGAACCCCCGCTCCTCGAGCGAGAAGTCGACTTCGACTGGCTCGATCAGGGGCATCAGCCAACTGACAAGTTGTACGTGGACGGGGTGGTTGGGATAAGCCAGAAGGGCGGCTTCGTCCGCAAACTTCATCACTCCACCGAGTTCGTAGCCTAGTGACCGGGGCGATATATTCGTGCCCACCCATGTTTCGAGCAATCCGGGAATCTGTCCTTGCAGCTTGCGGATCTCCACCCTCACGCGCACTTTCTGCGCCTCGGTAACCCCCGGCTTCCAGCGAAACGCGAACATGTGAATGTACATTTTGGGAAGATCTCTCGGCGGTTAAGCCCATTTGGTGGAAGCGAATTCGAATTGAGTCCCGCAGGGACGGCTGCTAGGCGCCGACTGGTTCAGCCAGATGCGGCGCTGCGCCCGGGCTATCTACCGTGACTGTTACTGGATCCAGGAAGGGCATAGCCGCGCGCAACTTGCTGCCCACCGTCTCGATGGAGTGCTCGGCCTCCTTACTGCGCATCTGGTCAAACTGCTTGCGCCCGGTCTCGTTCTCTTTGATCCAATTCCTGGCGAAGGTTCCGTCCTGAATCTCCGTCAGGATCTTCTTCATCTCTGCCCGGGTCGCGTCGGTGACCAGACGCGGTCCGGCGGTGTAGTCGCCATACTCGGCCGTATCGGAAATGGAGTAGCGCATGTAAGCCAGTCCACCGCGATACATGAGGTCGACGATCAATTTCAATTCGTGCAGACACTCAAAGTAGGCCACTTCCGGTTGATAACCCGCATTGACCAGGGTTTCGAAGCCGGCTTTGACCAAAGCGCTGACCCCTCCGCACAACACCGTCTGCTCGCCGAATAAGTCGGTTTCGGTTTCTTCGGTGAAGGTGGTCTCAATTACCCCTGCGCGCGCGCTGCCGATAGCCTTGGCGTAGGAAAGCGCCAGGGCGTGCGCCTTGCCGGAGGCGTCCTGGTGCACCGCGATCAGCGCCGGAACCCCTCCGCCTTCGGTGAATACCTCTCGCACGCGGTGACCGGGCGCTTTGGGGGCAACCATGCTGACGTCGATCTCCGGTGCAGGCACGATGGTGCCATAGCGAATATTGAAGCCGTGGGCGAACATCAACGTCTTTCCTTTGCCCATGGCTGGAGCGATGTGATCGCGGTAGATGGCTGCCTGGGAAGTATCAGGCGCCAGGATCATGATGACGTCGGCCCACTTGGCGGCATCGGCGACAGAGAGTACTTCCAGACCGGCACTCTTGGCTTTCTTGATGGACCGGCTGGTCGCCGGCAGGCCGACACGCACATCCACACCAGAATCCTTGAGATTGAGTGAGTGGGCGTGGCCCTGGGATCCATAGCCAATGATGGCTACTTTTTTGCCCTGAATCAGGGAGAGATCGGCATCCTGGTCGTGATAAGTCTTGGTCATTACACCTTTCCTTTGTGTACAGCGTGGTTAAATTTTTTCCTGGGGGAGATCGCTATCGAGCTCCTCTTCCGGCAAATCTTGTTCGGTTGGCGGGCCCGGCGGTCCATTTTGTGATTCGATATCGCCCAGCGCCTCGAGTACCCGGCTGGTGTGGTGACCGCGGCGCATCACCATGCGGCCAGTGCGCGAAATCTCCAGCACGCGATCTTCATTCTCGTTCAGCACCTGCAACAGGCCTTCGATCTTGCTTTCGCTGCCGGTGATTTCAATCATCAGCGACCCGGGCGCGAGGTCGACCACCTTGCCGCGGAAAACATTCACCAGTTCAAAGATATGCGAACGCGTCTTGGGCGTGGTGGCCACTTTGATCAATGCCAATTCACGGCTCACTGAGGAAAAACGTCCAACATCATCCACCTGGATTACGTTCTCCAGCTTATAGAGCGAGGCCATGATGCGATGGCCGGCCGCAGGCGGAGCATCGCAAACCAGGGTCATGCGTGAGATGTTCGGGCGCTCCGAACCTCCCACAGTAACCGAGGAGATGTTGATGTTCAACCGGCGGAACAGCGACGCTACGCGGGTGAGCACACCGGGCTTGTCTTCCACGTAGGCGACGAATGTGTGCTGCATGCTTACCTTTCAATCAGCGGGTTTCCCGAAGGCCGCCGGATCATCTCGTGCAGTGCCGCGCCGGGCACGATCATGGGGTAGACGGTATCTTCCTGCTCCACCATGAAATTGATCAGGAAGGGTCCCTTATGGGTACGCGCGGCTTCGACTGTCTTCATCACCTCGGCGCGCTTGGTCACTGCCGCTGCGCGGATTCCAAAAGCGTCAGCCAGCTTGACGAAGTCGGGTGAGAAGATTGGCGAGCACTCGTAGTTCTTCTCGTAAAAGGTCTCCTGCCATTGGCGGATCATGCCCAGGTAACCGTTATTGATGATCGCGATATTAATATCCAACTTCTCCTGCACGATGGTAGCCAGCTCAGGACTGGTCATCTGAAAGCCGCCATCTCCCGCAATGGCCCACACTTCTTTGTCCGGACAGGCAATCTTGGCGCCGATGGCTGCGGGCAACGCGAAACCCATCGTCCCCAGGCCGCCAGAAGTGATCAGCGAGCGCGGCTGCTCATGCTTGTAGTATTGCGCTTCCCACATCTGGTGCTGGCCCACGTCCGTGGTGATAATGGCGTCTCCGGAAGTCGCATGCCACAGATCGTTGATCACATGCGCCGCGTAGAGGTGGCCATTGTCGGGCAGATTCTTGATGTCGAGGACCGCGGCGTCCCCCTTCATGCGGTCGATGGTATGCAGCCATGCGGCTCCGTCGCGGGTACGGATCCGCGGTAAAAGCTGGTCCAGCACCGTTGCCAGATCGCCTATTAACGAAACCTGCACGGGCACATTCTTGTTGATCTCCGACGGATCGATGTCGATATGGATTTTCTTGGCTTTCTGCGCGTAGGTTGCGAGCGTGCCGGTGACCCGATCGTCAAACCGCATGCCGCAGGCAATCAGCAAGTCCGCTTCCTGGATGGAGTGATTGACCCATGACTCGCCATGCATGCCCATCATGCCCAGGTTCAATTTGTGGGAAGCAGGGAAGCTGCCCAGGCCGAGCAGGGTGCAGGCCACAGGAATTTGCGCTCGCTCCGCCAGCGCGCGCACCTGGCTCATAGCGCCCGATTGGATGATGCCGTGACCGGCAAGAATCAAAGGGCGCTTGGCGGATAGGATCAGCTCCGCAGCCTCGGCAAGGCCTGCTTCCGAAACGCTGAGCATCGGGTGGCTTCCGACCTTGGTTGGCGCAGCTGCCGTGAAATCGAACTCCGCCGTGGCCTGCTGCGCATCCTTAGTGATGTCTACCAGCACCGGCCCGGGGCGTCCGGACTGGGCCACGCGGAATGCATCGCGCAGAACGGGCGCCACGTCCTCAGCACGGGTGACAACATAGTTGTGCTTGGTGACTGGTAACGTGATCCCGGTAATGTCCACTTCCTGAAATGCGTCGGTGCCCAGTACCCTGCTTCCTACCTGGCCGGTGATGCAGACCAGCGGAATCGAGTCCAGCATCGCGGTTGCAATGCCGGTCACCATGTTGGTCGCGCCGGGGCCGGAAGTGGCGATGGCCACTCCAACGCGGCCTGAGGCCCGTGCGTACCCATCGGCCATGTGCACTGCACTCTGCTCATGGCGCACCAGGATGTGACGAACCGGGAATTTGCGCAGCGCATCGTACGCGGGCAAAATCGCTCCGCCGGGATAGCCAAAAACTTCGCGCACCCCTTCCCCTTCAAGGGTTGCCCAGATAATCTCCGCGCCCGTGAGCCGGGTGCTGTCTTGCATGGTCATAGGACTCCTTGCGGCCGTGGCGCTAGCCAGAATTCCTGATCGTGGCGTTGTTCAAATTTCTCCAGCGCTCCGCCGTGTTTGAGCGACAACCCGATGTCGTCGAGGCCAAGCAACAGGCACTCCCGACGGAAGGGATCAATGGAGAAAGGAAGCGAGAGGCCATGATCGTCGTGCAGCTTCTCGTCTTCGAGTGACACCGTGAGCTGGTAACCCGGGATGGACGCAGCGCGTTGCATCAGCGTCTGCACCTGTTCTTCGGGCAAAGTGATCAGCAGGATGCCGTTCTTGCCCGCGTTCGAATGAAAGATATCAGCGAACGAAGACGCGATCACACAACGAAAGCCATAGTCGGAAAGTGCCCAGGCGGCGTGTTCGCGCGACGAACCGCAGCCAAAGTTCTTGCCCGCCACCAGAATTTCCGCGTCCTTGTAGCGGGGATGATTCAGGACGAAATCAGGATGCGGCGAGCCCGCGTCCGGCCCTTCCTGAATGCGTCGCCAATCGAAGAAGAGAAAGTCACCATAGCCGGTGCGTTCGATCCGCTTGAGGAATTGCTTGGGGATGATCTGGTCGGTGTCGACGTTCTCGCGATCGAGGGGTGCGACCACCGCTGTATGTTTTCGGAATGGCTTCATCGGAGCGACTCCACTTCAGGCGAAGGAACCGGGTTGTACTGCCATTTGCGAACGTCGGTGAAGTGGCCGGAGACAGCGGCCGCAGCAGCCATCATGGGGCTTACCAGGTGGGTGCGGCCGCCGCGCCCCTGCCGTCCCTCAAAGTTGCGATTGCTGGTCGAAGCACAACGCTCGCCGGGAGCAAGGATGTCGGGATTCATGCCCAGGCACATGGAGCAGCCGGGCTCGCGCCAGTCAAAACCGGCGGCACGGAACACCTCATCCAGGCCTTCCGCCTCGGCCTGCTTCTTCACCTGCTGCGAGCCCGGGACCACCATCGCACTCACATGCGGATGAACGTGATACCCACTGACTACCTTGGCCGCGGAGCGCAGGTCCTCGATACGGCCGTTGGTGCAGGAGCCGATAAAGACTCGATCGATGGCCAGCTCTTCGATGGCCTTGCCCGGCTCGAGTGCCATGTACTCCAGAGCGCGTTCCCACGCACGTCGTTCCGCCGGCGAGTGGCTGGAGGCCGGGTCGGGCACCCGATCGGTCACCGAAACGACCATCCCGGGATTGGTGCCCCAGGTGACGAAAGGCGCGAGGTCATCGGCCTGCAGGACCAGTTCGCGATCGAAGGTGGCGCCAGGATCGGTGGCCAGCGACTTCCACTCCTTCACGGCGCGATCCCAGTCGGCCCCGGTGGGACTGAACTGCCGTCCTTTGAGGTAGAGGAAAGTGGTTTCGTCGGGAGCGATCATGCCCGCGCGCGCGCCGGCTTCGATGCTCATGTTGCACAGAGTCATGCGGCCTTCCATGGAGAGCGCGCGAATGGCCGGCCCGGCATACTCGATCACATGGCCGCTGGCCCCGTCGGTTCCTATGTGGCCGATGATGCCCAACACGATATCCTTAGCGGTCACCGCGGGTCCGAGCTCGCCTTCCACGGTGATGCGAAATGTCTTGGGGCGGGACTGCGGCAGGCACTGGGTTGCCAGAACGTGTTCGACTTCCGACGTGCCGATGCCGAAGGCCAGGGCGCCGAATGCACCGTGGGTGCTGGTATGGCTGTCCCCGCAAACGATGGTCATGCCCGGCTTGGTAGCGCCCAGCTCCGGACCGATGACATGCACGATCCCTTGTTCGGCTGACTGAACGTCATACAGGGGAATGCCAAACTCCGCGCAGTTGGCGCGCAGGGCGTTGATCTGTTTGGCGGCAATGGCGTCTTCGATGATGAGCCGGTTCGGCGTGGTGGGCACGTTATGGTCCACCGTGGCTACCGCCCGGTCCGGACGCCGTACGGTTCGCCCTGCCAGCCGTAATCCTTCGAACGCCTGCGGTGAGGTGACCTCATGTAACAGGTGCAGATCGATATAGAGCAGTGCCGGCTCGCCTTCCGGAGCCACCACCACATGCGATTCCCAAACTTTTTCGAACAGCGTCCGCGCACCTTGCGACATAATGTTTTCCCTTAGAACCTCAGACCTTTAACCATTGCGGCCGGCTCCCTCAGGGGCTAGAGCCCCCTTGGGTTTGCAAGTCTTTGTACGGGCTAAAGCCCGTACCCTTCAGTCCCTCCGAACCAACAGGGCTCTGGAGTCTGTGTGAGTACTTTTCAGACGTCCCTACGGGACTAAGCGCAGAGTCCTCACACAGACTCTTTAGCCCCCTGAGGGAATCCCCTTCCTAAACTGCGTGCAGCGCCTGCCGGCGGTCGATAATTTCGTTGAGCGTCTGGTGTACGAGCCGGCCCATCTCCTGGGTGGACACATGCTGCCCGGGCTGCCCCTCGCGCTGCAGATCGGCGGTGCGGTATCCCTGTTCGAGAACCTTACGCACGGACAGCTCGACCGCCTGCGCATCCTGTTCCAGGTTGGCCGAGTGGCGCAGCAGCATCGCCGCGGTAAGGATTGCGCCCAGCGGGTTGGCAATCCCTTTGCCTGCGATGTCGGGCGCCGAACCATGCACGGGCTCATATAGATTGACCGAACCCCCAATGGTCGCCGACGGCAACATGCCCAGCGAACCGGTAATGACCGCAGCTTCATCGCTAAGGATGTCGCCGAACAGATTTTCGGTAAGCACCACGTCGAAGTTGCGCGGCGTATTCATCAAGTGCATGGCGCAGGCATCCACGTAATGGTGCTCGAGGGCAATGCCCGGGTACTGCTGCGCGATCTCAATCACCGTGGCGCGCCAGAGCTGGGAAACTTCCAGCACATTCGCCTTATCGACCGACGTCACTTTCTTACGCCGCTGCCCGGCCAGATGAAAGGCCACGTGCGCCACTCGGGCGACCTCGTCACGGGTATAGCGCATGGTGTTCCACGCGGCTCCACTCTCCCGGTTCCAGGCCCGCGGTTCGCCGAAGTACAGTCCTCCCAGCAGCTCGCGGACGAACAGGATATCGGCGCCGTCGGTCACTTCCGGACGCAGCGGAGAGTTGGCAGACAAAGCCTTGTAAGCAAAGGAAGGCCGCAGATTGGCAAAACCTTTCAGGGCCTGACGAAGCTGCAGCAGTCCGGCTTCGGGCCGGCGGTCCGGGGCCAGGGAATTAAATTCGTTGCCACCCACCGCGCCCAACAGCACCGCATCGCTCTCCAGCGCGGCATCGAGGGTAGCCGCGGGTAGCGGCGTGCCCGTCTGGCGAATGGCGTGGCCGCCAATTGGCGCATCGGTGAACTGGAAGTCATAGCCGCCGAATTCCGCCACAGAAGTCAGGATGCGCACCGCTTCGCGCGTTACTTCAGGGCCTATACCATCTCCGGCGCAAACCAGAACCTTCAATTTCATTGGTGACGAACCTCACTTTTCAAATCTGTAACTCTGGTTCCGGCACCGCCGCCTCGGGTGGCCGATGGTGGTCTGGGAGCAGGGAGATCAGATCCTGGTCGAAAATAGCCTTGCGGCGATCTGCCAGCTCGGTAAAGCGGTGATAGACCGTATCCAGTTCGGCGCTATCGAGAGCAAAGCCGAGTTCCTTCAAGCGGTGCGCTAATGCACGCCGGCCAGAGTGTTTGCCCAGCACCATGCGGTTGTTAGGAACGCCCACGGAAGCTGGGGTCATGATCTCGTAGGTCAACGGGTGGGCAAGCATACCGTGCTGATGGATTCCCGCCTCGTGTGCGAAGGCATTGCTGCCGACGACGGCCTTGTTCGGCGCGGGGGCAAAGCTGATCAGTTCCGCGAGCAACTGGCTGGCGGGATAAAGCTGCTCCATCACCAGGCCATGGACGCAGGGATATTTATCCGGGCGAACCATCATGGCGGCGGCTACTTCTTCCAGGGCCGCGTTCCCCGCCCGTTCGCCGATGCCGTTGATGGTGCACTCGATCTGCCGTACCCCCGCCTCCACCGCCGCCAGGCTGTTGGCCACGGCCATGCCAAGGTCGTTATGGCAATGGGAGGAAAGCGTGATCCCTGCCACCTGCGGAACCCGTTTCCGCAGCATGTGAAAGATGGCCCCATACTCATTGGGAACGCAATAGCCGACGGTATCGGGCAAATTGATTACGGTGGCCCCAGCTTCGATGGCCACGGCGACGACGCTGCACAGAAAGTCCGGGTCGGAACGGGAGGCGTCCTCGGGAGAGAACTCGACGTCATCCACGTAGGTGCGTGCCAGGCGAACCGCAGTTCCGGCTTGCTCCAGTGCCTCCGCCCGGGAGATTTTCAGCTTGTGCTCCAGGTGAATGTCCGAGCTGGCGAGGAATATGTGGATACGCGAGCGGTCGGCATCGTCCAGCGATCGCGCTGCCGCCTGGATATCTTCTTTGCGGGTTCGGGCGAGGGAGGCGATGCGCGGACCACGCACTTCGCGGCAAATGCTGCTGATAGCCTCAAAGTCACCGGGGGAAGCGATGGCGAAGCCAGCCTCAATGATGTCGACGCCCAGGGCTTCGAGCCCGTGGGCCATGCGCAGCTTTTCCGGGGTCGTCATGCTGCAGCCCGGCGACTGTTCACCGTCGCGCAACGTGGTATCGAAGAAAAAGACTCGATCCTGATTCATCGAGGCGCCTCACATCTACTGCTCTTCATTGTCTCGAATTCTTCTCCATAGATCAAATTTATTGTTCTTCTAAAGTTCATAAATTATACTTATATTAGTGCAGTATCCCGTGCGTACATTCGACTAAACATTATGGACATTCATCAGCTGGAGACGTTTCTTGCTGTCGCTGAGGAAAAGGGATTCTCTCGTGCTGCCAAGCGGCTGCGCCGCACCCAGCCTGCCGTCAGCCAGGTGGTTCGCAAGCTCGAGAGCGACCTGGGCGAGGTGCTGTTTGAACGCAGCGCGCGCGATGGAACATTGACTGCCGCAGGCGAAGTTCTCCGCGAATATGCACGCAGAATGTTGACCTTAAGGTCGGAAGCAGCAAGCGCGATGGAGGAGTTGAAGTCGCTGGATCGCGGCCGGCTCCTGATCGCGGCCAATGAGTACACCTGTCTTTACCTGCTTCCCATCCTGGATCGGTTTCGGCGCCTTTGCCCGCAGATTGGGGTGAGCATTCAGCGATCGTTGGCCAGCAGGATTCCAGAAGATCTGTTGCAGCGAACGGTGGAGATCGGTGTGCTCTCCTTTCGCCCTGAAGGTGACCTTTTTAAGTCGATCGCTGTCTACACGGATGAGCTGGCATTTGTGGTGAACCCGGATCACCCATTGGCCAAGGAGAAGGGGATCGCCATCGAAGAGCTGGGAGCAGAAAGTTTCATCGCCCACAATGTGCCTTCGCCCCTGCGCCGCCAGGTGGTGGCGGCTTTTGAGAAGCATAAAACTCCACTCAATATGGGCATGGAGTTGCCCAGCCTGGAAGCGGTCAAACGCTTTGTTGCCATGGGAAATGGAGTGGCCCTGGTCCCTGGATTGACGGTAGGGCGCGAGCTTTTGAGCGGGGAACTGGTGCAGGTTCCAGTGGAAGCACTGCGCTTTGAGCGGCACTTGCGACTGGTGCACCGTAAGCAAGCAAACCTGTCACACGCCGCCGTTGCCTTTCTCAAGGTAGTTCGCTCGTTATCGCTGGAGCGTGGCTCGCCCTATGAGTTTCGCGTCGAGCGCACGGGATAGGTACAATTGCGTGAGTGGCTCACGGATTTCGGTTGCGCGCAGGCGAGAGGTTCAGGAACGAATGAAGAAAACGCTGTTGTTATTTCTGCTGCTGCCCTTTATGGCAGTGGCGAGTCAGGCCCAGGAAAGCCGTCAGGATGTAAGTTTGAGCGTGGCCGGCATCTTTCCCCCATTTATCACTGGCAACGATGTGCAACAGACCGGAACCTACGGATTGGGCGGCCTGGTAAGTTACCGGTACATGCTGACTCCTCGGAGCGGACTGGAACTCAATTATCAGTATGCGCAAAATGCGCAGAAGTACTACACCAGCTTCAACAACGTGAGAGTGCATGACCGGATGCAGGAGTTTTCCGGCGCTTACGTATTGAATGCAAATTTCAAGAGCTGGAATCCATTTATCGAGGGCGGCCCGGCAGCCTTTATGTTTGCTCCGCTGGACGACGCCAGCACCACACAAATCGATGTAAAGGGGCAAACCATTCTGGGAGCCGTTTACGGCGGTGGCGTTGCCTATGAGCTCAGCCCCAGCTGGGACATCCGCGGCGAGTACCGTGGCCTACTTATGAAGACCCCGAATTTCGGTCTGAACCCGCAGAAGACCGGCCGCTTCTACAACGTCTACAATCCAGTGATCGGCATCGCCTACCACTTCTAGCCTCAAGAACAGAAAATCCCTCCACTGAGCGCAGTGGAGGGATTGTCTGCTCCTGGCATCGCCGGCGCTAAAGCGCACAATCAATGTCGAGAATCTCTCCACGGAGCGCTAAAGCGCTCCTTCCCCCGCATGAATGCGGGGGCTCCCACCAGCAGACTCTTTAGGCGTTTTGCTATTGCAGGGGCGAAAGTGACTGCGTGAGAAATCCAGAATTTGGGAAGGCCGAAGGGCGCACCGCAGATCCCTCCGCTACGGTCGGGATGACAATTTTGTTTGGGAACACTAAATATAGTTTCCAAGATGAATTGTCATCCCGACCGTAGCGTAGCGTAGGGATCTGCGGTGCGCCCTTCGGCCTTCCCAAATTCTGGATTTCTCACCGCGCCTAGAAGATTCTGTAGGCGATGCCGGTGCTGAAGCCATGCGGAGTCAACGAACTATTCTGGAAGTTGAACCAGTGCTGGTATTCATAATCGATCGCCCGAACCGTAAAGCGATGGAAGTGAATATCAAGCCCCCCTCCGGGAGCGAGCAGAAGGTACCCTCCGTGGCCGTAACTGAACGGGAAATTAAACTGCCCGTTGCCAATCATTACTTTCCCGTATGGCTCCCAACGGCGGATGCGCCACCGGTACCGGGGACCGATATTGTAATTGTCTTCATGCACCGCGTAGGTCTGGTTAAAGCGTAAAAAGCGGATCTCCCCTTCGGCGCCCAGATGCCCCCGCACATTGAAATCCAGGAACCCTCCAATACCCAGCAATTGGTTAGGACCGTAGTCGGGGCTGTACTCGGAAAAGAAGCCGCCTGCCACGAGGTGAGCGCCACCCTTCCCGGCGGCAACTACTTGTGCATGGAGTGCACTCATCGACAAGGAGAGCAAGCTTAGCAGCAGATACCTTTTGATCATGCGCACCACACAAATGGTTTACCCGGAAACACAGCAGAGGCGGGGTAGATTCAGTCTACCCCGCCTCTTTCGCACATTACATTGAAGATACCCGCTTGGTAAACCCTCTGCCAGCGGTCTACTGTGGGGTCGGTTGAGTTGCTGACGCCTGCGCAGGAGCCGCACTCTGCTGCGTGTCGACAGCCGGAGCAGTGGTCTCTGCTGCACCTGCCGCCGGCGTCGGAGCTGCCGTGACAGGTGGCGCGTAGCGGGTCAAGCGGAAGAAGACCGGTGTTACTTCGAAGGGCATCTTATCCCGCGCGTTCATGATCGGTGCCGCCTTGGTATTCAAACGGATGACCTTGTCGTCCCAGGCATCGATCTTCAAGTTGCTGCCCAAGGGAAGGGCCGCGACTTGATCCAGCTTGTTCATGTCAAGCTTCGGTGCTTTGGACATCAGGCCATTCAGCCAAGGCTCGCCGGTGGGGCGGAGCAGAGAATCTCCCAGCCTCGGCGTGTTCAGTGCCGTGAGCTGTTTCGAGCGCGCATCCAGCTGGTTGAGGAAGAGGCCTGGCTGCGAGAGCTGGTTGGCGTAGACGGAGTGGTTGAGCAGATCGATGGCCTTCTTAGCAGCCAGTTCGTTATCTGGATCCGAGTGCGACATGTGAATGCGCTCAAAGGTCGCTTCGTCGGGGAACAACAGGCGATCGTTGAATGCATAACGAGTGTCGATGTGGTGACCCAGCACGATGTGCGCCAGCTGGAAGGAGAGCACCGCGGCCAAGTCCGCCTCGGTGGGCAGTACGTCGATCAAGCCCTTGCTGAGGATGATGGTGTTGCCCACCGCCAGCGATTCCAGCGGAGCGGTAAGCAGGACACGGCAGTGGATCTGATCCGTAATCTGGATGTTGTTGCCGATGATGATGTTGTTGGCGACCTGTTCCAGAATCTTGTCAAAGTCGCTGGGCGGCGCAAGCAATCCAGCCTGCACCAGGCGATCGAGGACGTTCTCTTCCGCTTGCGAAATCCATTGCCGCTGTGCTTGCAGCGGGCTCAAGTCCGCGCTGTTATCACTCTGGTCCTGAACGTCGTCGATCTTGACCGACTCGTTGTCAGACTCGTGGGTGGGCAGCTTCAGGCTATAGCCCCAGATGTAAGTCTGGGCTTTGAAAGAAACCGGGTGCTCTGAGCTCTTCTGCGTCTCTTCAACGTAGACGCCGACGGGCAGCCAGAGTCCAGGCTGAAGATTCTCGCGCCAGCTGTCGAAATGGAAGTAGCTGGAGCTGTCGTCGTCCTGGTTGCCACCGGTGTAGGTGCCATTGAAGCGGACGATGTTGCCCGCCTGGTCTTCAACCCAGATACGGCCGGTAAAGCGGCCGCTGCCGGTACCCGGCTTGGGATGCACGTCGAACACCAGCGTGCGCACCGCGCCAAGGAAATCGCGGCGGACATAGCTGAAGTCATAGTGCTGCTGGTCAAAGGAGATCGGGTCCAGGAACATCATCTCCATAAAGCCGGCGGAGATGTACTGCATCTTGAACGCCTTGGTCAGGCCTGAGACGTACTTCATCGAACCCTTGAACAGGCCCTTGCTGTTGCCCTGCTCGGAGTAGGAGGTGTCGCTGATCGACTTGCCGAAGTCGACCCGGCCCAGAAGGTACTGATCCGATTCCGGCACCGCGTAGAGGACCTGATCCGCACGCATGTTTTGGATATAGGTCTGCACCAGCGGAGAGTGCTTCTGGATCTGCTTGATGGTGACCTTTTCGGCCGCAATCGCTTTCTGCACCAGCGCGCTCTGTTCCGGCGACAGAGCCGTTGGGGGCTGATACTTGGTTTTGGCCTGTGCTGCAGACGCGGTCAGCGTCAGCAGCAGACTGGTAATCCAAACTCGACGCAGGGTCATTTCCTGGCTCCTGTAACCTTTGAACGAATTGCGAACTCTTACAAAAAAATCGATCGCGCTGAATTTCATTGAATTTCGTAGAACCTGGGCAACACTGACTTACGCCAGCTGGAAGGTCACGTGGATCAGGGTCGTGTGATCTACCGGATGCCCATCTTTAATCGCGGGCTTGAACCGGATTTGTTCGGCAACACGCTTTGCCTGCTCATCCAGACCATGCCCCAGCCCATTCACTACACGCAATACCTCTACCTGGCCAGAAGCCAGAAAACGCACCTGTAGAGTTACCTCACCCTGGATTCTCAATTGAGCAGCTTCCGGGGTGTATTCCGGATGCGGTTCAGAGATGACAACCGGAGGAACGAAGGCCGGTTCCGAAGTCTTGATGGCCACCTGGGTGGGCGCACCGCCGGTATTGTTGCTAAAGCCGGCTGTCGACACGGTACCCGTGCCGCCTGGTTTGCCGGTGCCACCGACTACGCCATTGGCGAAGCCGGCAGAAGCCACCTTGCCCATGTCGTGTCCGCCGGGAACGCCGTTGGCCACGCCGGCACCAAAGGAAGTACCGGAAACGGCACCTTTACGGGCTGCACCGGCGCCAGTTGCTGTTCCTGGGGCGCTGTTGAAGGAACCTACCGCTACCAGTGCTGATTTGGTCGAGTTGGGGTTGGTCTTGGCCCCGATCGGATCACCGAATCCGCCCGCTTTCACGTCCGGCTTCACCTGGTTGTTCGCCACTTCCGTAGGCTTGGGGCTGGAAAACAGACCCACCTTGGGTTGCGGCGGCGGTGCTACCGCCTTAGGCGGCGCTGGAGGCAGCTTGGGTTGATCTGGCTGATCCATCTTCACCGGCTTGGGAATCTCAGGCGGTGGCTGGATCTTCGGCACCGTAATCTTGGGTGGGGTAAGCTTCACCACCTCCGGTTGCGGCGGCGCAAACACCTTGACTTTCGGCACCACGATCTTCGGCGGAGGCGGAACGGGCACTTCCTGCGGAAAGATCAGGGTCTCGTTATACTTTTGCTTCTCCACTTTGTGGATCGCTGCGGTGAGCAGGATCAGCAGCGACATAATGATGATGTTGGTCACCATGCTGATCCCGAAGGAGCCCCAACGGCCCTCCGGTTCGGGGAGGAGTCCGAAGGTATCGCGATTCAGAAGGTCATTCGGCATAATTAAAATTCCCTAGTTCTCTCTAGTCGTAAGGTGATGTGCGAGCCATCGGGGTGCTAAAAGAGCAGCTAAATAAAAAACCACGTACATTCAAGAAACAGACGCACGCCCGAGACGAATGCTTCAATACTCCCGAGCCCTTGCCGAGAAACCTGCAGCCATTATCGACTTCCCCGCCGTGCATAATCTCGGTACCAAAGTACTTGCGGATAAGCTCACGATAGACGAGATCTTGCGCGTATGCAGTAACCCAAAGGTGGAGCCGTTGGGAACATAAGTGTATGGATAAGGCATGAAGAGAGCCATAGCGTATAAATTCCAGCTTCGCAGACCCAAAGCTCGCAAAAGATCTGGGCGCCTTGATGTATCTGTGCAGCGTCGCCCATAAACCCCACAATGTGACTCGCAACGAGCGTTTTTCGTTGCTTGTTCGTGCCGGCCATTTCGGCTCTGCTCTAAGAGTACAAGAAGGACAAGTGAAGGCGTGAAGATTCTAGTGACAGGCGGGGCAGGATATATCGGCGGCACCGTAACCCGGCTCCTGCTGGAGCGGGGTCATTCGGTCGTGGTTTATGACAATTTGTGCCATGCACAGCGCTCCATGGTCCCTGCGGGGGCGACATTCGTTGAAGGCGATGTTGCTGACAGCAAAAGGCTTGACGAGGTATTTGCCGGCGCTTCCTTCGCCGGAGTCATGCACTTTGCCGCTCTCATTGAAGCCGGGGAGAGCATGCGCCAGCCGGAAGTTTACTTCCGCAACAACACCGCGGCGACGCTGAGTTTGCTGGAATCCATGCTGAGGAATAATTTACGCAGGCTGGTTTTTTCTTCAACGGCGGCGGTGTATGGAGAGCCGGTGCACACACCGATCGCGGAGGATGCGGCGCTCCTTCCCACCAACGCTTATGGAGAATCGAAGCTGTTGGTGGAGCAGATGCTTTCCTGGATTCACCGGGTACACGGATTGCGCTATGCCAGCCTGCGCTATTTCAACGTCGCCGGTGCGATTCCCGGCCGCGGCGAGGCCCATGAGCCCGAATCCCATCTGATTCCGCTCATTCTTGATGTGGCTATCGGAAGGCGTGACAGCATCAAAATTTTTGGTCAGGACTATCCCACGCCGGACGGCACCGCGGTCCGTGATTACATTCACGTCCAGGATCTGGCTGAGGCGCATCTTTTAGCGTTCCAGGCGCTCGATGAGCGCGACCGGATGATTTACAACCTGGGAAACGGGCAGGGCTTTACGGTCCGGCAGGTAGTGGAGTCCGCCCGCCGGGTAACCGGGCACCCGATACCTGTCGAGGAGTTACCCCGCCGGGCGGGCGATCCCGCTGTTTTGATTGCCAGCTCGGCGAAAATTGAAACCGAGCTCGGTTGGAAGCCGAAATACACCCACCTCGACGACATCGTACGCAGCGCCTGGGAGTGGCATCAGCAGCGCTACCAGGGATGAAAACAGCAGGTCCACCTGTGAGTACAATGCTCCAGGATGATCCTGGCGATGTTTTGGGCCGGGTTGATCTCGTAACAGTCATTGAACAAGATGGAGAGAAAATGGAAACCGGCACGATTGATCCCAACCTGAGTTCGATCCTGCGCGAGCACAGAGTCTTTCCCCCTCCCCCTGAGTTTGCCGCGAAGGCGCATGTGAAGAGCCTGGAGGAGTACGAGACCCTCTATCGCCGCTCCATTCAGGATCCCGAGGGCTTTTGGGCGGAGGTCGCCAGGGAACTCCACTGGTTTACTCCCTGGACCAGCGTGCTCGACTGGCAGCTTCCCTCGGCGAAATGGTTCGTGGGCGGCAAGATCAATTTGTGCTACAACTGCGTCGATCGTCATGCCTTAAGCGACCGGAAGGACAAGACCGCTATTTTGTGGGAGGGTGAGCCGGGCGAGACGCGCCAACTGACCTATGGCGAGCTGCATATCGAGGTGCAGAAATTCGCCAACGTACTAAAAGGCCTGGGCGTGCGCAAGGGCGACCGGGTGGCCGTGTATATGGGCATGACTCCGGAGCTGGCCATTGCGCTGCTGGCGTGCGCGCGTATCGGCGCCGTGCATTCCGTCATCTTTGGAGGATTTGCGGCCAATGCTTTGGTTGACCGCATCAACGACGCGTCGTGCGTCGCTGTTGTGACCCAGGATGGTTCCTACCGCCGGGGGCTTGAGGTGCGGCTCAAGTCGATCGTCGACGAGGCCCTCAACAACTGTCCGAGCGTGAAGAATGTTGTCGTCTATCGCCGCACTGGATCGGCAGTCAGCATGAAGGAGGGTCGCGATCAGTGGTGGCACGATCTTGCGGACCAGGCACCGGCGGATTGCCCGGCTGAGCCGCTGGACTCAGAAGACCCGCTGTACATCCTCTACACTTCGGGGACCACTGGTAAGCCCAAGGGCCTGGTGCACACCACCGGGGGTTATTCGGTGCAGACCTACCTCACCAGCAAACTGATCTTCGATCTCAAGCCGGATGATGTCTACTGGTGCACTGCCGACATTGGCTGGGTGACCGGGCACTCTTATGTCGTCTATGGCATCCTGCAGAACGGCGTTACCACGGTCATGTATGAAGGTGCGCCGAATTTTCCGGAACCGGATCGCTTGTGGAAAATCGTCGATGCGCACAAGGTCACGGTTTTCTATACGGCCCCGACGGCCATCCGGGCCTGCATCAAGTGGGGCGATCAGTATCCATTGCGGCACTCGTTGGCCAGCTTGCGCTTGCTGGGCACGGTCGGCGAGCCGATCAATCCGGAGGCCTGGATCTGGTACCGCGAGATCATCGGCAAGGGGCGTTGCCCCATCGTCGACACCTGGTGGCAGACGGAAACCGGAGCCATCATGCTGGCCCCGTTGCCTGGCGCCATTCCTACCAAGCCGGGTTCTGCCACGCGACCCTTTTTCGGTATCGAGCCCGCAGTGGTCGACCGCCAGGGCGAAAATGTGCCCGCGGGCAGCGGAGGGCTGCTGGTGATTCGCAAGCCCTGGCCCTCCATGGCGCGCACTATCTTCAACGATCCTGATCGCTATGCGCGGACCTACTGGTCGGAGATTCCCGGAAGTTACTTTAGCGGGGATGGCGCCCGGATGGAGCCGGACGGAGACTACTGGTTGATGGGGCGGGTCGACGATGTGATCAACGTGAGCGGCCATCGACTAGGAACGATGGAAGTAGAGTCTGCGCTGGTGGCCCACCCCAAGGTTGCCGAGGCTGCCGTGGTTGGCCGGCCGCACGATTTGAAAGGGCAGGCAATTGCCGCTTTCGTTTCGCTGGAAAGCAGTCACGAGCCGTCTCCGCAACTCAAAGAAGAACTGCGCGAATGGGTTGCTAAGGAAATTGGCTCGCTGGCCCGGCCGGACGACATCCGCTTTACGCAGGCTTTGCCCAAAACCCGCAGCGGCAAGATTATGCGCCGGTTACTGCGAGAGCTCGCAACCAACGGTGAGATCAAAGGCGACACGACCACCCTGGAAGACTTCACCGTCATCGCCCAGTTGCGGGATTCGGAAGAATAGAATCGCGGTTTCCGCCGGAACAGCACTGCGCGTCTTGCCTTGATACAAGGCAAGACGCCGCAGCGCAGCGTGGTAACCTGCTTTAGCTTTTTTCCGGTTCTTACGCAGATTCTGAACGCGGCCTAGCCCTGCGCGTCTTCCGTGGGCGCAGCCTCAGTTCCAGCTTTGGCCTCGGCCTCGGCCTCGGGAACATACTCTTCCACAGTGAAGTAGAAGGTGCTCCCACTTCCCGGATTACTGGTCACCCAGATGCGCCCTCCATGCTGATTCACAATCCCGCGGCACAGCGCCAAGCCCAAACCAGTACCGCCGCGCAGGCGTGAATCCGAGGCATCCGCCTGCTGGAATCGATCAAAAATCAAATCCAGCTTCTCCGGCGGAATACCCGCACCCTGATCCTGGACCTCGAAAGTGACTTCCTTCTCCCCGGTTGCCCGCGCCGCCAGACGGATCTCGCCGCCCTTCTCGGAAAACTTGATCGCATTGCGAATCAGGTTGCCCAGCACCTGCAGGATGCGATCGCCGTCAACCCATACATCCACCGGCTGCGCGTCGATGCGGAACGTCAACCCCGCGCGGGCGGCGGTCGATCGCTCCGGATCCATCGCGCGCCGCAACAGGTCAATTGCATTCCATTCCGCCTTGTGCAGTGGCAGATTGCCACTGCCAATGCGCTCGAAATCGACAATATCGTTGACCAGCCGAACCAGCCGGTCGCAATTACCCAGCGCGATGTCGAGCATCTGTGGAATCTTCTCCGGACGCTTTTCCAGCGCCCCGCTGGCCACCAGGCCGAGCGCAGCGCGCAGCGAAGTGAGCGGGGTGCGTAGCTCGTGGCTGACTGTCGCGATGAATTCATCCTTCATCCGGTTCAGTCGGCGCCGTTCCGTAACGTCTGCGAACGCAACCACGATGCCGTCTACGTGGCCGTTGGCCACCAACGGGCAGGCAACGTATTCCACCGGCAGCGATTGTCCGTCCTTGCGCCAGAACACATCATCGTCGACGTGCAACGGAGTTTCCCGTTTCGCGCTGCCCATGATGGGGCACTCCTCCACCGGGTAAGGTGTGCCGTCCGCGCGCGAATGATGGATCAGGGTATGCATCTCCTGCCCCAGTAATTCCTGCGGCGAGTAGCCCAACATCGCCGCCGCACTGCGATTGATGAAGGTAAGCTTGCCCTCCATATCCATGCCCCAGATGCCGTCCCCGACGGAATCCAGAATCGACTGATGCTGCCGGGTGAGAGCATTGAGCTCCTCTTCCGCCTGTGTCTGCTCGGTGATATCGATACCGTGGCTGAGCACAAACGGATCCGCGCCCGGGACCTGCAATAGCTTGCTGCGATAAGCGACAATGCACAGCTGGCCAGACTTGCCGCGCAAATAAAAACGCCCCTGGTGATCCTGATCCGGGTCTTGTTTTACCACCTCGGAATACGCGTCGTAATCTGCCACGTGATCGGTATCGATGTAGTCGCGTAGCGGAGTGCCGACTAATTCCTCCTGCTCGTACCCGAGCGCGGTTGCGGCGTGCGAGTTGATGGAGAGCAGGACCCCGTTCAAATCGTGCGACCAGATGAAGCCCAGGCTGCTTTCCACTAACTGCCGGTAGCGTTCTTCGCTGGAGCGTAGGGCTGTCTCCGCCTCTCGCTGCTCGGTCACGTCCGCACCGGTCATAATGACGAAGCTCACCTCGTCCGACGCGTTGGTCAGTGACGTCGCGGTCCAGGCAATGCGCCGCGTCCCCCCTGACTTGGTGCGCCAGTTGATCTCATAGGATTCGGTGGTGTTACCGGAGCGCACTTCCTCGAAGATACGGATCGCCGTTTCGCGTTCTCCCGGCGGAAAGAGTTCTTCAGGAAAGGCGCGGCCTGCAAGGTCGGCAAAGGTGTAACCGGAAATGGTTTCGCAGGCGCGATTGAAGCGCACGATCCGGCCGGCGATATCAAACACCAGTACCAGGGCGCTGATGGTGTTAAGCACCGCGGCGACAAAGTTTCGTTCCACGGTGAGCGCCTGCTCGGAACGCTGGCGCGAACGGACCACGTTCTCCTGCGTTTGCCCGGTCGCATACAACTCCATCCGGGTGACGACCTGGCGGGCAAGTACCTGAAGATTTTCGAGGTTGCTGCGGCTGAAGGCGTTGGCCTCTTTGGAGCAAACAGCAACAGTGCCCAGAATCATGCCTGAGGAAGAGAGCAGAGGAGCAGCCGCATAGGAGCGGCAGCGCACGCCGTCATCGAGCACGATGCCCGACGACGCGAAGCGTTGATCTGCGAGCGCATCGCTGATAATGAGCGGCTTGCCCTCAAGCAGAAGAAACTGACACGGCGAGCCGTTGCGGCGTATCTGACGAGCGGAGAAACCAACCGTAGACTTGAACCACACCCGTGACCAGTCAAGAAAACCAATGAACGCGTAGGGTGCATTGCAGATCGAAGCCGCCATGCGCGCGATCTCGTCGAAGGCGGGGTCAGGCAGCGTGTCGAGAATCTCATATTGCAGCAGACACTTGAGCCGCTCGGTCTCGTCATGCTGCACGGTTGTGGAACTAGAAAGCATCGGTTCCCAATTTCCTTACGCTTCAGATCTACTAGTCAACCGGGGGCAGGTAGAATGCGAACGGATTCATTCCGCATGCACTCCACGGGGGGAATAACGCAATCGTCTTAGGGGGAACTACAAAGACTGGGTACATCCTAACCTGAGATCAGTCTCGTTGTATGCGTGAACGCGGGAACAATCTCCCGAAGTTGCAGATGGTAGGTTACCTATGTCGCATGTGCTGCCTTAGGGCCAGTTTTGCTGCCTTTTTCTCACCGTAAAGTAATGACCAGCGGTAACAACTTCATGGTAGAAACTCGACAAGTCGTAACCAGGCATGCGGCCGCAATCGCCGGGATGGCTTTTTATTGCGCCGGAATTCTCGCGCTCCTGATGCACGCGTCTGCATATATGAGTCTGTCGCTTCGGCTGGCTGGCCTGCTGTTGCTGGCTTGGGCGGCCTGGCGGCGCCGTTCGTTGATGGCCTGGATCTTTTGGGCCATGATCGCGGGCGGCGAACTGGGGGTGGATGCGCCCGCCTTCGCCGTCAGCCTGCGGGTATTTAGCGACATCTTCCTGCGCCTGATCAAGACCATTGTTGCTCCCCTCATTCTCGGTACCCTGATCACCGGCATCGCTGCGCACGGACAGATGCGGAGCCTGGGCAGAATGGGGCTGAAGGCATTGATCTATTTCGAAGTGCTCACGACCGTTGCGATGTTGGTTGGGCTGGGCGCCATCAATATTACCCGCGCGGGCGTCGGGCTCGCCGTCCCCCAGCAGCAAACGCAAATTGCTCAGGCGCAGGTTCCTTTGCGCTGGGACGAAGTGTTGTTGCACACCTTTCCCGAGAACCTCGCCAAGTCGGTAGCCGACAACCAGATTCTGCAGGTGGCAGTGTTCGCCATCTTGTTCGGTCTAGCCATGGGCCGGCTCAGCGCGGAGAATCGCGAACCCCTGCTGCGGGTGATCGAGTCTCTGACCAACACCATGTTTTCCTTTACCAACATCGTGATGTATTACGCCCCGATCGGAGTGGGCGCCGCGATGGCTTACACCATAGGCCAGATGGGACCGGGTGTTTTGCTTCATCTCGGCCGCCTTCTGCTCACGCTTTATGCGGCGCTCGTTGCGTTTGGGCTGATTGGTTTGCTGCCGGTCGCGTTGATCGCGGGCGTGCCCGTCCGAAGGTTCCTGCGTGCGGTGGCAGAGCCGGCGACCATCGCCTTCGCTACCAGCACCTCAGAAGCCGCGCTGCCCCGGGCCATGGAAGCCATGGAAGCTCTCGGTGTGCCGCGCAGGATAGTCGCCTTTGTCATTCCCGCGGGCTACAGTTTCAACCTCGATGGTTCAACCCTCTACCTTGCCCTGGCGTCGGTGTTCGTTGCCCAGGCTGCGGGCGTAACCATGAGTTGGAAGCAGCAGTTGTTCATGGTGGGCACATTGATGCTGACCAGCAAAGGCGTGGCGGGCGTGCCCCGCGCAACCCTGATTGTGCTGCTGGCGACGGTTGCCATGTTCCACCTGCCCGAGGAACCGATCTTTGTCATCCTCGGTATCGACGCCCTGATGGATATGGCGCGCACCACCGTAAACGTGGTGGGCAATTGCCTGGCTTCTGTGGTCGTAGCCCGCTGGGAGGGCGAATTTGGGAAAGAACAGCCGGCGGTTGAAACCATGGATGCCCTCCCCTAAAGATAATGTGGGTCCCCCGGGCAGGATTGGTATACTACGTAGTTGAGAGCACTTCCAGCCGCCAGCAGGCCCCACTCGGGGTCTTTTTTGATGGGGCGATATAGAAGAGAGTGCTAGCGATAAGGGCATACGCGAGACACCATGGGGAAACTACTCGATACGATTCACTCTCCCGCCGATATCAAGAGCTTTACCGTGCCCGAATTGGAGGCCCTGGCTCAGGAGATCCGCGAGCAGTTAATCCTGGTCCTGTCGAAAACCGGCGGCCATCTGGGTCCGAATCTCGGCGTCGTCGAGCTGACGCTGGCTATGCACTACGTCTTCAACACTCCCACCGACCGGTTTGTTTTTGATGTAAGCCACCAGGCCTACATTCACAAATTGCTAACCGGCCGCCGCACCCGGTTCAATACCATGCGTCAGCCGGGCGGCCTGAATGGCTTTACCCTGCGCACCGAGAGCGATCACGACTGCTATGGAGCAGGCCACGCCGGCACCGCGCTGTCCGCAGCTCTGGGCATGGCGGTGGCCCGGGATCTGGCCGGAACCAAAGAGAACGTGATTGCGTTCGCGGGGGATGCCGCCTTTACCAATGGCATCAGTTTTGAGGCGCTCAACAATATCGCCCAGCAGACCAAGCGCATGATCGTCGTTTTGAACGACAACGAATGGTCAATCGATCGCAATGTCGGGGCCATTGCCAACTACTTGCACAAGATCGTCACCAACGAGCGGTATACCAACCTGCATGATTCGGCGGCTCGTTTGCTGGAAAAACTGGGTGGCAAGACTGCCCGCCAGATGGTGCGCAAGGCCGAGGAAGCAGCCAAGGGCATGTTGTGGCCCTCAATGCTCTTCGAGGAGTTTGGGCTCACCTATTACGGCCCTCTGGATGGGCACAACATCGGCCTGCTGATTGAAACCTTTCAGTTCCTGAAGACCCAGGAGCGCCCGGTCCTGCTGCACGCCATTACCCAAAAGGGGCGCGGTTTCCAGCCGGCCCTGGACAAGCAGAAGAAGTTTCACGGCCTCGGCCCTTACGACCCGGATACCGGCGAGACTACCCCGGCGGGTCAGCGTACCTACTCCGAGGTGTTTGCCGAAACCCTGGTCAAGCTGGCGGATGAGGATCCCAAGGTAGTGGCGATCACCGCGGCGATGCCCAATGGGACCGCGCTCGACCTGTTCCGTCCCCACCATCCCCGCAGGTATTTCGATGTCGGCATTGCCGAGGAGCACGGGGTCATCTTCGCTGCCGGCCTGGCCACTATGGGCTTCCGTCCCTTCTGCGCCATGTACTCCACCTTCCTGCAGCGTGCCTTTGATCCCATCGTGCACGATGTTTGCCTGCAGAACCTGCCCGTCGTCTTCTGTATGGACCGCGGCGGACTCTCCGGGGATGACGGCCCTACCCATCACGGCCTGTTCGACATCAGCTATCTGCGTGGGATTCCCAACATCATCCACATGGTTCCCAAAGACGAGGATGAGCTGGCGGACATGATGTTCACTGCGTTGCAGCAACCGGGGCCGACCGCGGTGCGCTATCCCCGTGGCACCGGGCCGGGGGCCACGGTCAAGGCTCATCCCGTGGCGCTGCCCATCGGCAAAGCCGAGGTTATCAGCGACGGCGATGAGGTGGCGATTTTCGGGTTGGGAGCCTTGCTCCCGTTGGCCCAGCAACTCTCCGTTGAGCTGAGGCAGCAGGGCTTTTCCGCGGCGGTCATCAACCCCCGCTTTGTAAAGCCGCTCGATCGCGACGTGCTTGCCGAGTACGCTCGCCGCGTCGGGGTGATTGTCACTTTCGAAGATCATGTCCTGATGGGTGGCTTTGGCAGTGCCGTGCTTGAAGCGCTGAGCGAAATGCAGATGGAAGTGCCGGTGGTGCGTATTGGATGGCCTGACCGTTTTATTGAGCACGGAAAGGTGGATCAGCTACGCGCCAAGTACGGTATCAGTGTCGAGGCAGCCATGGAAAAGCTGGCCCCGTATCTGCTCAAGACCCGCAAACGCCTGATTGCGCACTAGCAGCACTTCAAGGGAAGAGAAACAGCAGGTCCCTCCACTCCGCTGCGCTCCGGTCGGGATGACACTTCTGTTTGGGTGACGGGATTTGATACGGAAGATTCGGGAAGGCCGAAAGGCGCACTGCAGATCCCTCCACTACGCTGCGCTCCGGTCGGGATGACAAAGGGGAGGGATCTGCAGTGCGCCCTTCGGCCTTCCCGAATCTTCAGCCCCGAGCCAGCAAATCCGGCAGCATCTTCTGCCGATAACGAAACAGCGCGCGGATTTGCCTCTTCACCGCCAAACCATTCGCCAATTCACCAAGCATCCCCAGCGGGAGCTCGTACTCGATCGTATCGCTCACCACGCTGCCATTCGCTTCATCCCATATCCGGTGGCAGTGACGAAAGTATTTAAACGGACCACGCCGCTGCTCATCGCAGAAGGACTCATTCCAGTGAAATTCTGCAATATAAGCATCCCACTCCAGGCGCACGGGAACCCAGGGAATCGCCCGGAAACTAATGGTGATCAGTGACCCCTCGCCGGCAGCAATACTTGCCGGAGAGAGTAAGGGCCGCGCAACCCTCTCCACCCGGGCGTGCTGCCAACCAGGCATCAGCGGAGGCAAATTTGCCGGGTCGGAAAAAAACGCGAAGACGCGCTCCCTGGGGTAGGGAACCCACTGTTCGGTCTGGAACCTATGCCGCATCCGTTGCCCCAATGCAAACGCAGGCGCCCTTGAGCGCCTGCGTTTGAGAACCAAAGAATCAGTTAGGCATCAACACCGTATCCACAACATGGATCACACCGTTCGATTGATAGACGTTCGCAATCGTAACCGTGGATGTTCCACCCTTTTCATCAGTCAGAACCAGCTTACCGTCCGCCATCATCGCGGTGAGTGTGCCACCCTCAACGGTCGTCAGTGTCGCCTTGCCTTTACCCTCTTTGATCTTCTTGGCGATATCTTTCGAGGTCATCTTGCCGGCGACTACGTGGTAGGTGAGAACTTTCTTCAGCGTAGCCAGGTTCTCCGGCTTCAACAGCGTATCTACCGTCCCGGCAGGCAGTTTATCAAAAGCCTCGTTGGTCGGTGCGAAGACCGTGAACGGTCCAGGGCCTTCCAGGGTTTCCACCAGTCCGGCAGCCTTCACTGCGGCCACGAGCGTGGTGTGATCCTTGGAGTTGACTGCGTTCTCGACAATGTTCTTGGTGGGATACATCGCTGCGCCACCGACCATGGGATCCTTCTGTGCGGACGCGTGAAGAGCGGAAAATCCAAACATCAGTGCTGCGGCAACGGCGAACATATTTCGTTTGTTCATTTAGTATTCCTTTCACTCTCGTTCTTTATCGGCTGCACTGTTAGTACGGGCTAGAGTCGGCAGCGGATCTTTGCATTGCCTGCTATTGATCCAGCAGCGAGAGTGGCTCAGTCCTGGTGACGTAATCAACACCAACGGCGGGCGCTGGTCTACTCGAGATGGTTCTGGCTGCCGATAATGCCTTCCACCCGGCCTTCGCCCCGCCCGCGAAGGCTGTCGCGAAAACAGGGCATTGCGTGTCTATGCCCCCGCGGTGTGAGCCGCCGCCCCGCGCTCAGGGTGTATCATCGCCTTGAATGCACGGTTGACTATTAACGGCGCTTTGACAACGCATTCCCATCCAAACCGCAATCGCTGGCTCATCGCAATTGGCGTCCTGAAGCTTTTGAAGGCGGTGCTCTTCGTCTCCATGGGTTTTGGCGTCATCAGGCTATTGCACAAAGACATCGCCGACGTCCTGTTGCGGGCGGTGACCGCCCTGCGTTTCGATCCTGAGAACCGGATCGTCAACGTCCTGTTGGAGAAGTCAGCCCTGCTCAGCCCCCACCGGCTCAAAGAGATCAGCTTCGCTATTTTTCTCTATGCCGCCCTGGACATCATCGAGGGCACCGGGCTGGTGCTGGAAAAGGTTTGGGCCGAGTATTTCACCTTGATCCTGACGGGGTCGTTCCTGCCTTGGGAACTGTACGAGATCATCCGCCATGTCACCGTGCTCAAGGTCGTGCTGACCCTGCTGAATCTGGCCGTTTTCATCTATTTGGCCCATGTGGTCAACGAAAAGGTCCGGGCGCGCCAGGAGGCTCCCGTAGCTCGGCGCTGATTAAGAAGGACTTCCGCTCCCCATACCACTTAAGTGTTATGCTGCTAGCCTGAATTCAGCTTCCTTGACAAGCACAACTCGCATGTCCGGAACCAACCAAGATAACCCTACATGTAGTAGACTCGCGAGGTCGTCACCCGCCAGATTGTAGTTTTTCGGACCCACCCGCAAAACCCTCGCTTTCTCAGTGATTTGCTGGAATTTCCCCTTTGACAGCCCCTCTCACTGGGCTAAGATGTGGACAAAAGTGGTCGAAAGTGGAAGTAAAGAAACGATTCTGAGTGGGTTCAGCCACAAAAAGTGAGAGTAACCGATGTTTCGTGGCAATCACCCAACTCGCGTCGATGAAAAAGGCCGGCTCAAGCTCCCGGCAGAGTTCAAACACCTGGTGGATGAGCGCTATGGAACGCAGTTTTACATCACCAGTAAGGATGGACGGCGGGCAGAGATTTACCCCCTGCCGGAATGGGAAAAGATCGAGGCAAAGCTGGCGTTGATACCCAACTTGAACCCAGCCAAAAAGAAGTTTCTGGACCGAGTGAGCTATTACGGGCAGATGGCGGAAATGGATGCGCAAGGGCGTGTCCTGCTGCCGCAGATTTTACGGGAAACGGCAAAGTTGGCGGGAGATGCCGTGGTTTTTGGGCAACAGACGTACCTCGAAGTGGCCAACCACGACGAGTTCAAGCAATCGATGGACACTGATCCGTTGACTGTCGACGATCAGCAGGCGTTAGCGAATTTTGGGCTTTAAGGTAGGCCCCCCAGGGGGAGCACATGTCACCGGGTAACGAACGGCATGTGCCGGTTCTTTTACAAGATGCGATCCGATATCTGAATGTGCGCGCCGGCGGCACCTACGTGGATGCCACTCTGGGACTCGCAGGGCACGCCGCAGCCATCGCCGGGAAATTAGGCGGCCAGGGCCGGTTGATCGGCTTCGACCGCGATCCCGATGCGCTGGAGTTAGCCCGGGCGCGGTTCCAGGCACTGGACGAAGAGCTGGGGGAAGGGATGCCGCAATGGGTGCTCCACGGCGACCCATTTTCCGACATGAGCCGCTTCCTTGAAGAAGCGAGCCTGGATGGGTTGCTGGCCGACTTTGGGGTCAGCTCCATGCAACTGGACACGGCGCACAGAGGATTTAGTTTTCAGGCGGACGGGCCACTCGACATGCGGATGGATCCGCGGAGGGGCGCGACCGCCGAACAAGTGGTAAA
>JBEKNJ010000028.1:0-75825 GCA_049522955.1 Acidobacteriaceae bacterium | reverse complement strand
CGCTCCGCTACCCCCAACCTGGTTTTCCAATGCCGGGTTGCAGCACCAGTTTGTCCAATAAAATCAACGCAACAGAATCACCAACCTGCTAATTTGGACAGCTCTGACTTTCAGACGTCCCTTCGGGACTAGGTGCAGAGTTGGCACGCAGACTCTTTAGCCCCTGGCATTGCCGGCGTTAAAGCTCATGATCGGTGTTTTGCGATTGCAGGGCTAAAGCCCGGATCATTTTTGAGCGAGTGGTGGCACGACTAGAGTCGTGCCCTGATACAAAACAAAGAGCTGAGCACCTTGCGGGGATACGTGACTAGGCCGCTACAGCTGGAGATGGGAGAATGATGGGATGTTCACTACGGACGAGCTGAAGCGAATCAAGTTGTTCAGTGTTTTGGAAGAGACGGAGATTCTAAGGTTGGCGGAGAAGGCTGCCGACGTGCGCCTGGCGCCAGGGGATTGGCTGATTCGTGAGGGCGAACCGCCGTGGTTCTACATCCTTTTCGAGGGCCGCCTGCGCATGGTCAAAGATGTTCTTGGCCGGCAAAAGGAGTTGTACGAATACGAGTACCAGGTGGGTGATTTCTTTGGGGAAACGCCGATTCTGCTGGGCACCCAGGCCCTGGTTTCGCTGCGAGCAGAAACGCCCACCCGCGTGGTGCGGCTCGACCGGCAGCAGTTTCAGAGTTTGATCAGAGACTCAAAAGAAGCCAGCGCCATGATTCTGCAAACCATGAATGACCGGCTTATGCGGGTGCAGAAATATGCGACCTCGGTTCCATCCTCACGAGTGCTCATCCTGGGAACGGAATACGACATCGACTGCCGGGACATCCGCAGCTTCCTTTCCGCCAATCGAATCCCGTACGAGTGGATCGATCGCGAACGGGAGCCGGAGCGGGTGCCATCGTTCGCGCCCAGGGATCTGGGTTGCCCGGCGGTGGCCATCGATGGCAACTTTTTCGACCACGCGCCATCCGTGCGCGAAGTGGCCGATGCCTTGCAGTTACAGACAAAACCAAACAGCGACAGTTACGACGTGATCATCGTCGGAGCAGGTCCGGCCGGTATGGCCGCCGGAGTGTACGGCGCGTCCGAGGGACTCAATGTGCTCATGGTGGAGCGCTCGGCGGCTGGTGGGCAGGCTGGCACGTCGTCGCGCATTGAAAATTACCTGGGCTTTCCCGAGGGTATCTCGGGTGAGGATTTGACCGGACGCGCCTTAAGGCAGGCAGTCCGCTTCGGGGCTGAAATTGCGATGACTCGCTGCATCGAAAAACTAGCGCAGATGGACGGTCGTTACTGTGTGGAATTGGATGGCGGCCAACGCGTTTCGGCGCGAGCCGTGCTGCTGGCCACGGGCGTGGAATGGCGCCGGCTAGCGGTAGAGGGTGCCGACCGTTTGCTGGGGCGCGGTGTGGTGTATGGAGCCGGTCGTGCGGAGGCCAGCAGCGTGAACGGCAAGAAGGTGTTCATCGTGGGCGGGGGCAACTCAGCCGGACAGGCGGCCATGTTCTTTTCCAACTATGCTGCCCAGGTGAAAGTGTTGGTGCGCGGTGAAGGGCTCAAGCTAAGTATGTCGCAATATCTGATCGGCGAGATCGCATCGAAGGCCAACATCGAGGTCGTTCCGTTTACCCAGGTTGTTGCTGTCGAAGGCGAGGATCATCTTGAGCGGATTGTGACCCGCGTCCGCCCACCCGGTGGGGAGGAGAAGCTGATCACCTATGAAGCAGATGCCTTGTTTGTGATGATCGGCGCCGATGCCAGCACCTCGTGGCTGCCCCACGAACTTGAACGCGATGCCCAGGGTTACATCTGCACCGGTCGCGATCTTACTACCTGGAAGAGTGAGCGCGCGCCATTTCCTCTGGAGACAAGCCTGGCGGGAGTTTTCTGCGCCGGCGATGTGCGCCACAACTCCATCAAGCGCGTATCCAGCGGCGTGGGCGAGGGCAGCATGGCGATTGCCTTCATTCACCAATACCTGGCGCTCAACGAGAAAGTACCGGCGGCAGCGGGCGCTTAGATCCGGCTCACCCGCGCTTCATGTGAGCGCGCAGTCTGGCATGATCCGCTACCGTTTGATCCCCGTAGGCTTCAGCCCAGTCCGCAAAGGACTCGCGCAGCGGCTTGGAGACGCCGCAGTAGCCCGCGATGGTCGCTGCCTCACTGGTCCGGGCATGAGCCCGGGCGAGCAAGGCGCCACAAGCCCAGGCATAAAAATTGAATGCGTCGCCTGTCAGCCACTCAACCGGCACCGACCCCTTGAGATTTTTCATCTGGCGCACGTAATAATGGCGGCCGTCCATCTCAGTCCATCCCAGCATCACGTCGCTGGTTGCCTGTAGGGCGCGTTGGCCAACCACCACCCGCTGGCCCTCGTGCGCGAATACTGCCCGTCGAAGTGGCAAATAGGGTGCGAAGGCAGGAACGAGGGCCTCCTTGACCTGCAGGAACAGCGGATCGTTATCGTGCTTTCCTATCAGTAACACCAGGTACGCTCGGGTGCCGACGGATCCCACACCCACGACCCGATGCGCCACATCCTCGACGCGATAGCGTGACAGCATATAGCGAAGCTCGCGCGTCAGGGTGAGGGAATACTTCTCTAACGCGAGGATCAGACTCTTCTTCCGCGCAGCATGCACGCGGGTGAGGATGGGTGGATCCTCGCGAAAGCGCCAGTGCCCGGAGGCATCTTTATCGGCCACTTTTCGTAGCAGGCCGTTGTGATCTGAGCGCGTGGCCTTAGCCATTATTTTCTCGATCACGGCCTGCGCCTTCGCAGGCACTTTTCTCAGCTCAGTGGACCGTCCGGGAAAGGAGTGTAGATGCCAGATGTCCAGCGTCCCCATGGGTTCGAGGCGCGCCATGTTTGTCTGGTAACCCTGGACGGCTTGCATGACCGCCACTCGCCGCTCCCGGGCAGACAGGCCGTTCTCCCGTCCTGCGACATTGACGCTGGCAGTCAGGCGCTTAAGGTCCCATTCCCAGGGGCCGATCAACGTCTCATCAAAATCGTTGAGATCAAAGACCAGCTCACGATGCGGTGAGCCATATAGGCCGAAGTTGCCCAGGTGCGCATCTCCGGCAAGCACCACGTTATGTCCGATGGTGGGGGTCGGAAATAAGTCGTGAGCCATCACCGCGACTGCTCCGCGCAGAAAGGCAAACGGAGACTCGGCCATTCTTTCCATCCGAAGGGGAATCAGCCGCTCTTGCCGGCCCGCATTACTGCGCTTGATGATGGACAGGACGTCATCGCGCTGTGCATGTGGCTTCCACTGCCCATGCAATTCTCGAGGTACGCTTTCCCGCATTGCCTTTCCCTGCGCGTGGAGCTGCTCAACCGTGGGCAGCGGCTTGCGCATATTCAGGCGCTTGTCCGGGGAATCAACCTGTTTGCTGGCTGAGCGGTGTGACATGCTAGTCCATCAACTTGCGAGTGAGATAGATGTAGTCCACGGCTTCGGTTTGCGCTGCCTCCTTCAGGTTCGCTCCCGTATTGTGTCCGCCTTCAATGATCTCGTAATAAAAGAAGGGCTTGTTAAACTCCTCCATCCTGGCTGCGAATTTTCTGGCGTGGACGGGCCCGACCCGATCGTCTTTCGTGGTCGTGAAAATCAGCGGTTCGGGATAGTTCACGTTGGGCCGAAGCTGGTTATAGGGAGAGATCGACGCCAGAAACGCACGCTCCGCGGGAACCGAGACGGAACCATACTCGCCGACCCATGATGCGCCTGCCGCAATCTGCTCGAAGCGCAGCATGTCCAGCAGAGGTACACCGATGATCACGGCATCCCACATCTCCGGATGCTGGGTAAACTCAACCCCCACGAGGAGGCCGCCGTTGGAGTCGCCGCTGATGCCCAGCCGGCGCGGCGAGGTAATTTGCCGTGTCACCAGATCCTGTCCCACTGCCGCGAAGTCATCGTAGATCCGTTGCCGATGCGTCTTGAGCCCCGCCTCGTGCCAGGCCGGGCCAAACTCTCCTCCGCCGCGTATGTTGGCTAACACGTATACCCCGCCCCGCTCCAGCCACAACTTGCCTATGGTGCCACGGTAAGTTGGGGTGTTAGAGACCTGGAAGCCGCCATACGCCGTCAGCAAGGTTGGATTGGCGCCGTTGTACTTCATATCCTTGCGATGGACCACAAAGTAAGGCACCTTCGTTCCGTCCTTTGATGTTGCCTCCAGCTGCTCAACCACCTCATGCGACGCGTCGAATTGGGGCGGGAGCGACTTCACCGTCTTCAGAGAATTGGTTGGCGGGTCACCAAGGAGTAGCGACGATGGGGTGAGAAATCCTTGAACCCGGAGAAAGAACCGGTCATCGGAGCCTTTGCCAGGCACGATGTCCACGGTTTGGTTGGCGGGCAGATCGAGCTTCTTTCGTGTCCACTCGCCAGTCGCACTTCGTGTGTAGATGTAAGCACGCCCCTGAACATGCTCAAGCGTGGTCAGCACTAAATGATTCCTGGTGGTTCGCACCTCCTGGGCGAACTCAACCTGACTCGGGGTAAAGATGACCGCCGGTCTCAGATGCTCGGGGTCTTTGCGGACTGCAGCCATGTCGAGGGAAACTACGGATCCCTGCGGGAAAGTATTATCCAGTCCGTCAGGCTTCCAGTCCTCGTTCAAGGTGACGATGAGTTGGTTGTCGAGCAATCCCTCCACTTCCACCTTACCCGGGAGTGAAAGTTTCCTGTGGCCGGCGGGTGTCCAAAGAGAGTATTCACTCTCGAATGTATTCACATCACGCTGCAGGAGTGCGACGTGGTGCCCGCGGCTGTCATCCAGCGATTCGGGTGCTGCGCCTACGTCGTTTTCCGTTGCGCGAAAAACCTCTTTCGCCTGTTCGAGCGATTGGCCTCGCTTCCAGAGCTTGATCACAAACGGATAACCGGACCTGGTCATGGTTCCCGCTCCCCAGTCGCGCGCGATGAGGAGGGAATTCTTGTCGATCCAGGCAACGTCTTGCTTGGAGTGCGGCGACACAAACCCGTGTTCCACGAATCTTGCCGTTTTCAGATCAAATTCACGCAAGGTTTGGGCATCTTCCCCTCCGGCGGAAAGCGCGACCAGGCAGAGGCCATTGCCGGGGTAGAGGCAATCCAAGCCGTTCGGCACCCACTCCTGCTTATCCTGTTTCGCAAGCGCGTCGTAGTCAATCACCGTTTGCCAGTGGGGTTGCGGAGTCAGATAGTCGCTGAGAGTGGTGCGCCGGAATATACCGTGCACGTGCTCCGCGTCCCGCCACGTGTTGTAGACCATTCCCTCCTGCAACCGTGGGATGGCCAGACGATCGGGCGACTCCAGAACCTTGAGTGCGGCCTCTTTCAGCTCGGGGAACCGGGGATCGCCTTCAAGCACGTTGGCGGAACGAGCGTTCTGCGCCCTCACCCAGGTCAGGGAGCGTTCTCCGGTGACATCTTCGAGCCACTGGTATTTATCGACTTGTTCGACTGAAGAGGGGGACACGGCGGCCGTCGCGGCCGAGCGGCATCCGATGTTGAAGGCGGTCGTCACCAGAATTCCTACGATGACGAAGGTGATTGAGGCGAAGCGCGCCCTTGAGTCGACCATATCGTTACTACCTCAGGGGAAATTTCCACCAGGTGAGGAGAGCCAACGCGGAGGGAATAGCAAAAATAAGCAGGAAGATTGGCGTTTCATCGCGCAGGGAGTAACCCGCTTGGGCTACGCCAAACCAGAGATTGATGGCGGCACCCACGAGCCATACCGGCACGAAGTACAGGGCTGCTCTTGAACCGCTCCCCAATGACCGTCCAATGAGCACAAACGCGACCAGCAGGACGAGGCCAAGAAGCAGAATCTTGATGGTGTGCAATCGTCTCCTCCTTCGGAACGGGAATTGTAGCAGCGCGGCCGCCAGGTTACCTGGACAGGAATCGCGCCAGACGTTCTATCCCTGACTCGATCTTGTTCCACTCCGCTGCGTAGCACCATCGCAACCACCCTTCTCCTTCAGGCCCAAAAGCTCGTCCGGGCGCGAGCCCCAGGCCAACTTCGTCGATCAAGCGCTTTGCCAGGCGCACGGAATCCGCTTCGCCGGCAACCCGAAGAAAGAGGTACATTGCGCCGTCTGCATCCGGTACTTCGAGGCCGGGGAGTTGACGCAGCCCGGCCAGCAACCTCGCCTTGGTGTTGGCCAGGCCGGCTCGCAACGCAGCCACATAGGGTTCTCCCTGCTCCAGGGCGATGGTGCCTGCGCGCTGGGTGAATTGAGACACGCAGGAGACGTTGTATTCGAGCAAAGCTCCGAGATCAGCCTGGATTGTTTCCGGCCCGACCATCCAGCCCAGACGCCAACCGGTCATACTCCAGGCTTTGGAGAAGCTGTTGATCACGATTAACCGGTCGTCGTCCTCGGCAAGGGTAAGAAATGATGGAGCCGATTTCATGCCATCTGCGTAGACCAGGCGCTCGTAGACGTCGTCGGCGAGGATCCATATTCCGTGGCGGCGGCAATGTTCGAGAATGGCAAGTTGTTCCGTGCGCTCTATGGTCCAGCCGGTGGGGTTGTTGGGCGAGTTGAGCACCAGCATCCGGGTGCCCGGCGTGAGCGCATGGAGCAGTTTCTCCAAAGGGAGAGTCCAGCGGCCGTCCTGTGCTTCAAGCGAGACACAGGTGACCCGAGCGTGGACCACTTTCGGTATTTCCACCGCGTTTGGCCACAGGGGCGTGACGGTCACCACTCGGTCGCCCGGCGCGAGGAGTAGTTGGCCGGCGATCATCAACGCGGAGACACCCGAAGCTGTCACCGCGATGCGGCCGGTGCCGACGGAACGTTGATGCAGATCGGTGAGATAGGTGGAGATAGCCTGGCGCAGGTACAGCCGGCCCAGGTTTTCTGAATAGAAGGTTTCCCCCTCGCGCAACGAAGCGATGGCCGCCTCGCGAATGAAGGTCGGTGTCGCCTGATCGGATTCCCCAAACCAGAAGGGGAGAACGTCGTCTCGGCCTGCGGCTGTATTGGCCACTGCACGAATGAGGGAAGGGGAAAACCTGGGCTCAACGTCCTGCTCATTGATAATGGCGGACGGACTAGGTCGATGCACAGTGAATGCCTCTGTTTCATTTTAATTGGGGCGAGGGTTCAGGGCAGACGTTGGACACGGATCCGGCAAAAAAATCGTAGATCTCTCGGCTTCGCTTCCGCGGATTTCCTGTGGAACTCCGTGGCGCCGGTGCACCTTATGCGCGCTTGCTTTGTATCAGGGCACGAATAAAGTCGTGCCCCGATACAAAGCAAAAAGCTAGTTTGCCGAGACTAATTTCTCATTGGGAGCGAAGCCGAGGGATCTGCGGTTTTACGGACCCGTCTTGGAAATGTTTTTCACCCCTGCCAGAGTGGGCGAGTCACGACCGAACAGGTCGCAAACAGATTCAATCATCTCCGAGCGCGAGCGATTCCAACCCGGTGCTCACTGTTTCAAAGATAGCAAAGCGGGGTAGTCTTTTTGCATGAGGTTCAGAATCGCAACCGCCGCCGATATCCCTCAGATTTGCGCCCTGGAACGGCGGCCGGAGTTCCGGATGCTGGTTGGCTCCTGGCCGGAAGAACAGCACCTCAAGATGCTCGCCGACGAGGGTGCATCCTACATCGTGGCGGAAGATCAGCCAGGACAAATTGCTGGATTCGCCATCCTGCAAGGGATTCTGTCGGAGCACCGAGCAGTGGAACTGAAACGAATTGTCATCGGCGCTCCCAACCAGGGCACGGGCACAAAGCTGCTCACCGAGGTAGCTGAGCGGGCATTCGGTCAGTATGGCGTGCATCGGCTTTACCTGGATGTCTTCGTGAACAATGATCGTGCGCGTCACGTATATGAGACATTTGGTTTTCGAAAAGAGGGCATCATGCGGGACGCGATCTATCGGGATGGAGCCTACTATTCACTTGTTCTGATGTCGCTGCTAGAGAGTGAATACCATGCGTAACTCCTGGCTCCTGCTGGCAATGGTTATGCTCTGTCTGGTGCGCGGTGTGCCTGCGCAATCCGCATCCGACACCGGGTGGCCGAATTATGGGAACGACGCCGGCGGTGGGCGCTACTCCCCCGCAAGGCAGATCGATCGCAGCAACGTCGCGCAATTACAACTGGCCTGGACCTATCGAACGGGTGCGAACCAGCAGGAAACGGCGCTCATCCACAAAGCGGCTTTTGAAGCCACGCCGATCCTGATAGAAGACAAACTCTTCCTCTCTACCCCTTACAACCATGTCATTGCGCTGAACCCACAAAGCGGCGTCAAGCTCTGGGAGTACGACGCTCATGTGGACCTCGGCAAAGACTACTCCGAGGTTTCCTCCCGAGGAGTCTCGGCATGGGTCGACCCGCACGCGAAGCGAGGGCAGGCTTGCCGGCTGCGCATCTTCATGGGGACGCTGGATGGGAGGCTCGTCGCACTCGACGGCGAAACGGGCAAGCCGTGCCTCGACTTTGCTCAGATGGGCGAGGTGAACCTGGCCGACGATGCTGCGACAGCGACAGAGTGGATCGGCGGCTACCAGGTCACCTCCGCTCCGGCAATCTCCAAAGACCTGGTCATCACCGGCTCTTCGATTGCTGACAATTGGAAGGTCGATACAGGCCGAGGCATTGTTCGTGCCTTTGACGCCCGGACCGGTCAACTACGCTGGACGTGGAACCCCACACCGTGGGCGGATAAGACAGAACCCCGCACCGGGGCGGGCAATGCGTGGTCGACGCTCTCGGTGGATCCGAAGGAAGATTTGGTATTCATTCCCACCGGTAGTTCCGCCCCGGATTACTACGGCGGCCTTCGCAAAGGCGACGATAAGTGGGCCAACTCCGTCGTTGCTTTACGCGCGTCCACGGGCAAGTTCGTGTGGGGCTTCCAGGTGGTTCACCACGACCTATGGGACTATGACGTAGCCTCACAGCCTACGCTTTTCACCTGGCAAGACGGGACCCCGGCGATCGTAATCAACACAAAAATGGGCCATGTGTTCGTGCTCAACCGCTTGACCGGTGCATCCTTGTTGCCGGTGGAAGAGCGGCCGGTGCCACAGTCTGACATCCCAGGCGAACAGAGCTCACCCACGCAACCGTTTTCGACCATTTCATTAGTGCCGGAACGGATCTCTCCCAGCGATGCCTGGGGGATTAGCGCGGAGGATGTTGCGCGCTGCCGGGAGCTGATGCAAGCGTCGCGTTGGGATGGCATGTTCACGCCCCCGAGCTTGCAAGGGACACTGGTCTTTCCGGGCAACGTGGGCGGGGTGAACTGGGGGAGTGCCGCGTACGATCCGGCGCATCACGTGATGGTTGCCAATACGAATCGCCTCATCGCCTGGGTCAAGTTGATTCCGCGCGACCAGTTTGGAGACGAGCACAAGAAGGACCAGCACAACCGTATTTACGGGGAATTTGGAGAGCAGAAAGGCGCCCCCTACGGGCTCTATCGCACGTTCCTCTTGTCGCCTGCCAAGGTGCCTTGCAACAAGCCGCCATGGGGCACTACTGAAGCGGTGGATCTCTTTACCGGTAAGCAGGTATGGGACGTCCCGCTGGGCACCATGATTCCCGGCCAGCAGACCGGCTCGATCAATCTCGGCGGCCCGATGATCACCGGCGGGGGGTTGGTATTCACGGCGGCTGGCTTGGATCTTTTCCTGCACGCCTTCGATCTCGAAAGCGGCAAAGAACTTTGGAAGTATCAACTCCCGGCGGGTGGCCACGCCACCCCGATGACCTACACCCGGAAGGGGAAGCAGTACGTCGTGATCGCGGCGGGTGGGCACGGCAAGCTGGGCACCAAGCAGGGTGACTATGTTCTCGCTTTTGCGTTGCCTTAGTTCGCCAATTTACACATGCGGTGTGCGGCGCTGCACCATCACGAGCGTGGTGATGCTAAGCACCGCCATGGCCATCAAATAGAAGCTGGGAGCGGTGTTGTTGTGCGTGACTTCGGTTAGCCAGGTGAAGATCGCCGGGGCAAAGCCGCCGAACAGGGTGACGCCAAGGTTATAGCTGAGCGAAAGGCCAGTGACCCGGGTGCGTGCGGGAAAGAGGGTCGCCATCACGGCCGGTAGAGCAGAGACATAGGCGACCTGGTTCATTGCGTCCCATATAAGTCCCACGAGCAGGGTGGGCAGACTGGGGCGTCGGGTGATGAAGAGAAACAGGGGATAGAACGACAACAACATCAGGATCGCGGCAGGCAGCATGATGCGCGAGTGTCCTACCTTGTCCGCCAGGTTTCCGGCTACGGGACACAGCACCGTGGCGATCAGGGCAAGCACGACAGTGACGATGTACCCCGTAGCGGGCGGCAAATGTAAACGCGTGGTGGCGTACGTGGGCATGTAGATGGAGAAATATGTGCTGGCAGTGCCCACAGCCACCAGCCCGGTGCCGAGCAACAGCCCGGTTTTTTCCGTGGCAAACAGCTCGCGGACCGGGGTTCGGGTGTGGATGGTCCGCATGAACTCCGGCGTCTCATCCACGCGGCGACGGATATAGACCCCCACGGGTCCCACCAACAGGCCGAAAAGAAAAGGTATCCGCCAACCCCAGCCGTGCAGCTGATAGGTAGTGAGGTTGGTGGTCAGCCCAACGCCGAACAGCGCCGCCAACAGCTTAGCCATTTGCTGACCGGAAAACTGCCAGCTGGAGAAGAAGGCTTTGCGGTGGGCCGAGTGCTCGATCATAAAGGCGGTGGAACTGCCAAACTCTCCGGCTACCGCGAAGCCTTGCAGCAGGCGCGCTGCGAAAACTCCGATCGGTGCAATGAGTCCAATCGCGGCATAGGACGGCATGAAGGCCAGTACCGCCGTGCCGATGACCATCAGTCGAATGGAGAGCGCGAGCGCGGCTTTGCGGCCGGCGCGGTCGGCATAGGCGCCAAGAACGACCGCTCCGACCGGCCGGGCCAAATAAGACAAACCAAATGATCCGAAGGTGAGCACCAACGAGACCACCGGGTTCGAGTTAGGAAAGAAGACGGCGGCGATGGTGGTCGCGAAGTAGCCGTAGATCAGGATGTCGAACCACTCCAGCGCATTGCCGATGGTCGCGGCGGCGATTTGCAGCGCCCCACTGGCGGACTTCGGGCTCGGAGGGACCAGCGGATCTAAGGTGGTGGTGGACACGAAGGTAGCTGGAGGGTACATGAGGTGGAATTTGCGGGCAAGGCATTTATCCGGGGTTGGAGAATGAAGGGTACGAGCTTCAGCTCGTACATAACCCTCATAACCTTGATGGGCTTTAGCCTCTGAGGGGTTTTTTCAGGAAAGAAGCAGCAAGTTGTTTTTCCATGATGACGGACGGCCTGAAGAGTCTGCGTGAGAACTCCAGAATTTGGGAAGCCCGAGGGGCGCACCGCAGATCCCTCGGCTGCGCTCGGGATGACAAGTTTGTTTGGGAACGCTAAGTATAGTTTCCAAGATGAATTGTCATCCCGACCGGAGCGTACCCGGATTTCCTGCCACGCTGCACTGGACAAGGCCGCGTATGCGCCTTTCCGTAAGGGAAAGGCGCATGAAGTGCACCAACGCCACGAAGTTCCACAGGAAATCGGGGTAGCGTAGCGGAGGGATCTGCGGTGCGCCCCTCGGGCTTCCCAAATTCTGGAGTTCTCACGCAGACTCTGAAGGCCGTCCCCTTCAACATCGAGAAGCTAGGTTTTAGCCACCGCCGCCGCGGGAGCACTTACGGTGTTCAGCTTTTCAAGTGACGCGTGATCCAGCTTTAATTTGGTTGCCTCGATCAGGTCAGTCAGGTGCTTGTCGCTGGTCGCGCTCGCAATGGGAGCGGTCACGCCTGGTTGCACCATCAACCACGCCAGCGCCACCCTGGCCGGCGTCGAATGGTGCGCGGCGGCCACCTCGTCCAGCGCATGGAGTACGTTGAATCCCCAATCATTCAGGAACTTGCTTACGCTCCCACCCCGGGCCTTTCCATCCGCATCCGCTTTCGAGCGGTACTTGCCGGTGAGAAAGCCCGCCGCGAGCGAGTAGTAGGGAATTACGCCCAAGGTATGTTCCTCAACCACCGGCAACAGCTCGGTCTCGAACTGCTCGCGCGACACGAGGTTATACAGCGGCTGGAGCGAGATGTAACTGACCAGCCCGTTCTCCTTACTGGTATGAAGCGCTTTGGCCAGCCGTGAGGCGCTGTAATTCGAAGCGCCGATGTGCCGCACTTTGCCCTGTCTCACCAGCTTGTCGAAGGCAGACAGCGTTTCCTCGAGCGGCGTCTTCTCATCGTCTTTGTGCGCCTGGTAGAGGTCGATGTAATCGGTCTGCAAGCGCCGCAAGGAGGCCTCAACGGCCTGCTCAATGTATACCGGCTTAAGCCCTTCCTTGCCATCGCCCATATCGATGCCGAGCTTGGTGGCCAGAATCACATTGCTGCGCTTGCCTCCCTTGGCCAGCCATTTGCCGAGAATGGTCTCCGACTCACCGCCGATATGTCCGGGGGCCCAACGTGAATACACGTCCGCGGTATCGATAAAGTTCAGTCCCGCCTCCAGGGCTGCATCCAGTTGTCGGAATGAATCCGCTTCCGACAGCGTCCACCCGAAAACATTCCCTCCGAGACAGAGCACGGGGACTTCCAAATCGGACTTGCCTAGCTTGACGCGCTGCATAGCCATCCTCCTGGTCTAGTGTCCGACGTTTTGCAGGAAAGAGGCAAACTGCGCGGCCGGCTTAGGTTAGCTTGCGCTTTGACTGGGAGTGGACCACCTTCTTGCCGTGGGTCTTGCTGGATCGTTTGCTGTAGCTCGCCACGCGAAGAGTGGCCGTGGACCGGCTCCTGGGCCGAGACACTACGGGCGGGCGAAGCACAGCCTGCACTCGCTGTTCGGCCGCAGTGGGCCCCTGGATGTAGTCGGGATCAAACATGGCAATGACGGTGGTGGCGCGAATGCTGTACCGCCGGGCCCATTGACTGTCCATCAGCATGTACTGCACGGTCTGCCAATGCTCTCGATCGGTTTCGATATATCCGTCGAGTTGGGGCAATTCGCGAGCACTGTTTTCATCATTGATGGCGCCAAGAAACTCAACAAACTGCTGCAGATTCGTGCCCATCTGGAAGACCAGCTGGCTGAGCGCCATCTGCTGCGACGCGGTGAGCCGATCGAAGCCCCGGCAGTAGGCCCTGGCATTGTAGACCGCCTGTATGGCCGAAATGCGCAGCAGACGGGTGGCCTCTTCGTCCGTCAGCTGGGGGATCAGGGTGTGCCGGATGACCTTTCGACGATACTGCTTCGCCGTCCACCTGGTTGAGTCACGATCAAACTGATCGAGGATTTGCTGTAATCGCTCCGGAGCGAGTCCGGCAGCCTGCCAGAGTTGAGCCGACGAAGGTTCAACGAAAGGATGAGGATTCAGAGGATCGAGCTGCGGATGGTCCACTGCCTGAACATCCAGACTGAACCCTGCGCCGATGAGCGGCCGGCGGGTGTTGGGATCAGGGTAGGCTGCCAGAACCCAGCCCTCGTGCTGGTGGTCGCGCAGGATCTCCATCAAGCTAGGCAGACTGAACTTGATGTCGGAGTCCTTGAATTGAAGCAGCTGTTGGGACCCGTCTGCCGGCAAAGAGGCATCCTGCGGAAGGAGCGAAGCGGCTGGCAGAGCCAACGATTCGACCGGCAACAAAAGGGCGCCGGCCGCCGCAATTTGCGCGGATGCCGAAGCCGTGACTGCTAATACCAAGGCTGTTAAGAAGAGACGCATGTCTTTAAATCGCGGTGCGCGGAATATTCTGTGCAATACACAATGACGCAAAATTCTCCAATAAACAATGACGGAAAAGTGCCAGCTATGGGGAGGGTAGTGCATCCGGTACGGGGGGCAGCCAGCTTCCTAGTAAAGTGGTTGAACATAAGCCTATGGGCCCCATTGAAACCTCCAGCGTTCCGTCGCTCACTCCTCCCCCCGCCGCTTCGAGCAAGCGTCTCCTCCCATGGCTGGTTGCGGTGGCATTTTTCATGGAGTCGCTCGACACCACGATTCTGAATACCGCGGTGCCTGCCATTTCGGCCGCTCTCCACGTGGCTCCGCTGAGCATGAAGTCTGTGCTTGCCAGCTACACCTTGAGCCTGGCGGTTTTTATTCCCATCAGCGGCTGGATGGCCGACCGCTTCGGGACCCGCCGGGTGTTCGCCTCCGCGATTGGCCTCTTCACCCTGGGTTCATTTCTCTGCGGCATATCGACCGACATCCACTGGCTGGTCGCCTGCCGCATCCTGCAGGGCTGTGGTGGGGCCATGATGGTGCCGGTGGGCCGGTTGACCCTGGTGCGAACGTTTGCCAAGTCCGAGCTCATCCGCGCCATGAGCTTCGTTGCCATTCCAGGGCTGGTTGGCCCCATGCTGGGTCCCGTCGCGGGTGGCCTGATCGTGGGATACCTGCACTGGCGGTTCATCTTTTATGTGAACATCCCCATCGGCATTGTCGGTTTATTGATGGTTTATCTCCACCTGCCGGATTATCGCGAAGAAGACAACCACCCGCTCGATATTGTCGGGCTCATCCTGTTCGGATCCGGCATCGCCCTGCTGTCGTACGTGCTCGAGATATTTGGTGAGCACACCCTGAGCGTGCGCGAAATCCTCGGGTTGTTGACCATCTCACTGGTTCTGCTGGCGGGCTACCTATTGCACGCCAAGGGGAAGCTCTACCCATTACTGCAGTTGAAGCTATTCCGCATTCGCACATTCAGCGCGGCGGTCAGCGGCAGCTTCTTTACCCGGCTTGGCATCGGCGGCGTGCCCTTTCTCTTACCGCTGCTCTATCAGGTTGGTCTCGGGTTTACTGCGATTCAGTCCGGCCTGCTGATCATGCCCCAGGCCATTGCGGCCATGAGCACCAAATTCCTCATGCCCAAGATTCTCTCTCGGGTTGGTTTCCGCGGCGTACTGATTTCGAACACGGTCATCCTCGGCGTTCTGCTCATCCTTTTCGCGACCATCGGACTGCACACCCCGGTTTGGTTGATCGTGCTCCAGGCATTCTGCTATGGCACCTTCAGCTCGCTGCAATACACCAGCATGAATACCCTGACTTATGCCGACATCAGTGAAGAACAAACCAGCAACGCAAGTTCCATTGCCAGCACCATGCAGCAAATGTCCATCAGTTTCGGGGTTGCCTCGGCTGGCCTTGCAACCGCGTTTTTCGTTCCCGCCCGTATTCACATTAACCAGGGGGAAATGATTCACGGCATCCACCAGGCGCTGCTGGTTCTTGGCGGATTTACTATCTTATCCACCATCATCTTTCGCAAATTGAAACGCGGTGACGGCAGCAGCGTCAGCCAGGAGAAAGTCGCGTAGCGAAGCCCTTCTCTCCGCTGGGCAGGACAGATCCTAGGGATTGGTGGTGAATCCTAGGGATTGGTGGTGAACCAATACAGGTCTTTCACCTTGGCTCCGCCCTTTTTCATTGGCGGCGGATTCTCTTTGCCCCAAGTGCCGCGGTTCCAGGTGACCGCCTGCAGCCCGTCGTGGCCGGGTTGAAAGGCCATCGCAGGTTCGGCCGGCTTGCCTTCTTCGGCGTCAAACGTGACCGTGACCTGGCTGCCGGTGTCGTTCCAGTGACCAAAGAGGGTTCTGGTGCCACCGTCACCTGGATCTTCCGTGACGGTCGCCGTGCCATCGCGGCCCAGACTCAAATTCATGAATGGACCACTTTTGGCGCCATCGCGCGGTCGAGAGACATAAACTCCGGCAAATCTGGAATGGGTGTCTGTGTTGCCCGCGAGTGCGGCTATCGAAGGTAGCAACAAAGCCCCGTAAAGTGAAAGATGACAGAGCAAACGGTTGGATCGCATAGTCTCTCCATCATGGAACTCAGAATTGATGCTTGCAAGATGCAGAGCCGAGCGGCAAGCGAGGGTTTTGCTCAGGTCAAAGCCTGCTCCGCCAACGCTTCGCCACTGCAGGTTATTCTAGCTCCTGCAGTTCCGGGCATCCGACGCTAAACTGAGGTTGATTACCTTAGATCCAATTCTGGTGACTATATGCCTCAGATGTGTTGCAAAAATTCTTAACAGGACTTAAGGGAAACGAATGGAAGCTCTACCGAAATTTGATTTGCCAGGGAAGGTGGCGCTGGTGACCGGAGCCGCACGAGGACTGGGCCGGGCGATTGCGCTTGCGCTCGCCGAGGCCGGCGCGGATGTTGCGGTTGGCTTACGTGACCTCCGAAGCGACAGCGGCGTGATTGCTGAAATTGCTGCCCGCGGACGGCGGCCGTTGCCGCTGCAGATGGACATGACCAGCCCGGAGCAGATCCGGCAGGCCTTCGACGATACGGTGCGCGAATTCGGACGGTTGGACATCCTGGTCAACAATGCCGGGATCGCGCCCGACAACCTGGCGGAGAACGTTACCGAGAAAGATTTTGACGAGACTGTCGGCATCAACTTGAAGGGCACATTTTTCGCCTGCCAGGCCGCGGGCAAGATCATGATCAAGCAGAAGAGCGGATGCATTATCAACATGAGCTCGCAGGCAGGCTTCGCGGCATTGCCGACCGAATCGGTTTACTGCATGACCAAGGCGGGCATCAGCCATCTGACCAAGTGTCTGGCGGTGGAGTGGGGTAAATACAACATCAACGTGAACGCAGTGGCGCCCACCTTCATTCACACTCCGGGCACAGAAGGCGCACTGGCCGATGCCGAATTTCGCCAGGACGTGATTGACCGTATCGCCGCCCTGCATCGCATCGGAGAACCGATCGAAGTGGCCGGCGCTGTCGTCTTTCTCGCTTCGCCGGCGGCCTCCCTCATCACAGGGCACACCCTGGTGATCGACGGCGGCTGGACGGCGCGCTGATGCTAAGCGTCCAGGAACAGTTTGGGCAGATTGACATCTACGTGTTCGATCAAATCCTGCGCGGGAATATCGCACCTGGTATGCGTGTACTCGATGCCGGCTGTGGGTACGGACGTAACCTGGTGCATCTGCTGCGCGAAGGGTGCGAGATCTTTGCCCTGGACGCGGATGGCGACGGAGTAGAACACGTCCGGCAATTATCCGCGTCGCTCAAAACTGGATTGCCGGTTGAGAATTTCCAGGTCGGGCTCATTGAGCGTATGCCATTTCCGGACGGCTTTGCCGATGTGGTGATCTGCAATTCTGTGCTCCACTTTGCCCGCGACGAGCGGCATTTTCTCGCTATGCTGGCGGAGATTTGGCGAGTGTTGCGGCCGGGTGGGATGTTGTTCTGTCGCCTGGGTTCAAGGATCGGCATGGACTTTGAGCCTGTTCGCGAAAATATATTTCTCGTAGGCGATGGTTCGGAGTGGTTCCTGGTGGATGAGGAGATGCTCCTGGGGTTGACCGAGACGATGAACGGTGTGATGGTGGACCCGTTGAAGACCACGATCGTTCAGGACTATCGTTGCATGACCACCTGGGTGCTGAGAAAACGAAGAAAGTGATGCCTGCCCTGGGCTGAGTCGTCAGCCCACCCGGTCACATCCAATAGACTGGGCGCGCGCAACCCAATCTCCAGCGAAAAGGTTCCCATGAAATACAACACTCTCGGCCGAACCGGCCTTCTTGTATCCGAAATTTGTCTAGGTACCATGACCTTCGCCACCAGTGACGGCATGTGGAAGAACATTTCCGGCGTCGAGCAGAATCTTGCCGACCAACTGCTCAAGCGATCCTTTGACGTGGGGGTCAACTTTGTCGATACCGCGGACGTTTACAGCAATGGCGGGTCAGAGACGTCATTGGGCAAGGCGATTGCCAATGTCGGAATCGCCCGCAAAGACATCGTGATCGCGACCAAGGTGTATGGCCGCACTGGCCCAGGACGGAACGACGTGGGCGCCTCACGCGGCCACATCATGGATGGAATTGAGCAGTCGCTCAAGCGTCTGCAGACGGATTACATCGATCTTTACCAGATCCACGCAGCTGACTCCGTGACCCCTCTCGAAGAGACGCTGCACGCTCTTGACACGCTTGTGTCGCAAGGCAAGGTACGCTACATTGGCTGTTCCAACTGGTACGCCTGGCAGCTGATGAAGGCGTTGGGTATCTCTGCGGCGAAGAATCTGGCCAGGATGGATACGCTGCAAGCCTATTACTCCATTGCCGGTCGTGACCTGGAGCGCGAAATGGTTCCTTTGCTGAAGGATCAGGGAACTGGCCTGCTGGTCTGGAGCCCGTTAGCTGGAGGTTTGCTCTCGGGGAAATATTCCCGGGAACACCAGAAGCCTGAGGACTCACGCCGCTCCGCGTTCGACTTCCCCATCGTCGACAAGGAGCGCACCTGGCGCATTCTGGATGTTCTTTGCCCCATCACCCAGGCCCACAACACGGGCGTGGCGACCATCGCGCTGGCGTGGGTGCTGACGAAACAGTTCGTCACTTCTGTCATCATTGGCGCCAAGCGCATCGACCAGCTGGAACAAAATCTGGCCGCGGTCGACGTCCAACTCACGCAAGAGGAGATCAAACGGCTCGATGAGGTGAGCGCCCTGCCGCCCGAATACCCGGGATGGATGGTCCCCTTCCAGAACGTGAATCGCCTGGCCGACGTGCCTCGCTTCTGAACTGCAAATGGGCGAAGCTTTCTACGATGAGCTGGCCGAGTTCTATCACCTCATGTTTGAGGATTGGAACCGGAGCATAGCCGCACAAGCTGCGGTCATCGGCCCCATCCTGGAGCGTTCCACCGGAAAAGCTTCGCCCTATGTTTTGGACTGTGCATGCGGGATCGGAACACAGACCCTCGGGTTGGCCCAACGAGGTCATGTTCTCGTCGGTTCCGATTCGAGTCGAGCGGCCGTAGCCCGGGCGAGCACAGAAGCGAAACTACGAAACCTTGACGTCACATTTCACGCGGCGGATATGCGAACGTTGCGTACCGTTCCGGAAGCCGGCTTTGATGCGGTACTGATCGCGGATAATGCGCTGCCTCATCTTTTGTTACAAAGCGATCTTGAGCACGCGGTAGTCGGGATGGCCGCGAAGCTGAAAGACTCGGGAACTCTGCTGGCGACGATCAGAGACTATGACCAATTGATTTCCACGCGACCCACGATGCAGCCTCCTGCGTTCTATGAGCAAGAGGGAAGGCGCCGTTTTGTTCATCAGGTCTGGCGCTGGGAGGGACAGCAATATGAGCTACATCTCTATCTGACGCTGCAAATGAAGAGCGAGTGGAGAGTTAAGCATTTCGTCTCGAGGTATCGCGCTCTGCTGCGGCAAGAGTTGAACTCTGCCCTGCAGTCAGCAGGCTTCACGAATATTCAGTGGTTGGAGCCAGCTTCCACTTCGTTCTATCAGCCGATCGTCGTGGCGACGAAGGCACCCCGATAAATGAATCTGAGTCCCGTAGGGACGTCTGAAAGTAGCCCAGGACGATAGTCCTGGGTTCCGATTCGAAACATCTGAAAAGTCCCGTCAGGGACGGCTGAATGCGAGTGTGTAGGATTTCAGCCGTCCCTAACGGGACTGGCCCGGTCTTCGCGGGTGTACCCAGGACTATCGTCCTGGGCTACTTTCAGACGTCCCTTCGGGACTCGACCGGTCCTCAGGACTTGTGCCCTAAGACAAAAACAGCCTTTGCAAAGATCACGCTGGCAAGGCCTTCTTGCTCTTCAGTTCTTCCAGCAGAGCCTCCACCTGCTGGTCACGTTCGAGCATGGCGAAACGGTCTTCCAGCGAGTCGCCAACAGTAAGCTCTCTGCTCGCGTGGTTTGCGGCCTGCTGCACATTGATACGTGACTTATACCGGTCGATCGAAGCAGCGCCCTTCTCCGTACGTGCTGCGGCGTTTGCTTGCTGCGATCTGCCTATGGTACGAGCTCTTCGGTGCTCCGCCACCAAAAGATCGCAGTGCGCGCGTGTTTCCGTGAGCTTCTGCTGCAGCTTGTGATAGGCACTGCGCAGGGCTTCGGCTTCGGCCCGCTGATCTTCCAGCTGCTCGACAAAACTCCTGCTCATCTGCGCGTGCGACAGCGACCTCTCCAGGGCTTCCCGCGCCATATCGTCCCTGCCTTTGGCAACCGCCAGCGCGGCTTTGTTCTTCCAGGTTTCTACCGCCGTCTGATGTTCGGCTGTTTTCTTTTCCAGGATATGCTGATCCGCGATCGCAATGGCGACCTGGGTCTTTACCTGCAGCAGTTGGTTTTCCATGTCGAGCACGAGTTGTCTGAGCATCTTCTCTGGGTCTTCCGCCTTGTCGATCAGATCGTTGAGGTTGGCGCGGAGAAGGGTGGTGACGCGTTCCATGAGTGCCATGACGTTTATCCTTTCGTCGCATGGTGCCGCTGACACGGCACCTGTGGATTAACCTAGCGGCGTGTTGTTCGCGTCGCCGTTTGCTCGAGATGTCATCTGCTTCACGTTCGACATCAGGTCAGACATCTTCATCCCGCTGAGCGCCTCAAACAGAGCAGGGACCTGTGCCGCGATCTCGGTCATCTCACCGGTCAGCTTGTGAGCACCGACATTTCCGTTGTTCCCGGTGGAGACGATAGTGATCTTATCTACCTTGGATAGCGGCTCGGACATGGCGCGCACAACATCAGCCAGGTTGGTGATGAGTTTGTCGACCACGGCTGCCTGCGACCATTCCTGATAGGCCTCGGCCTTCACGTTCATCGCCTTTGCCTCGGCTTCACCTTTCTGCAGAATGATGGCGGCTTCCGCTTCACCCTGCAGGCGGATGGCAGAGGCGCGGCCTTCGGCTTCCGCCGTCAGACGAGCGCGCTCACCGTTTGCCATGTTCTCAACACGCTGCTTGTCGATCTCGGAACGCTTAAGGATAGTGGCGATCAGCTCTTTCTCATTGCGGAGAATTTCTGCCTCCTGCACCTTCACCTGACCTTCCTTCTCGATCTGCTGCACCTTCACTTGCTCGGCAATGACCTTCTGCTGCATGACGTTGGTTTGCAGTTCGTAAGCTTTGTCGGCCTGGGCCTCCTGGCGCCGTGATTGCTCGGCGAATTGCGCCTTCTGAATGTCGAGATCGCGTTGTGCCTCCGCCTGTTTCGCCAACGATGCGGTTTCCGCGATCACCCGGTCCTGATCGGAGGCGGCCTTGGCGATGGCTGCTTCGCGGAGCGCGTTGGCGCGGCGGATGGCTGTATCACGTTCCGCTTCCGCGCTGGCAATTTCCGCATCGCGCCGGATGCGGGCAATATCCGGACGCCCCATATTGGTGATGTATTCGTTCTTGTCGCGAACTTCGCGAATGGTAAAGCTCACCACTTCGAGCCCCATCTTGCTCATATCGTCGGCGCAGGTAGAGCGCATGCGCTCGGCGACCATCTCCGGCTCTTTCACGATTTGCTCAACCGTGAGCTGGCCGATGATGCCACGCAGGTGGCCTTCCATGACCAAGCGGATGAGGCCCTCGCGCTGATCGGGAGTTTTGGTCAGGAATTGCTCTGCCGCGGTAAGAATCGATTCCTGATCAGAGCGAACCTTGATCTGAGCCACCGCTTCAACCGTAACCGCGACCCCCTGGCGAGTGTAGAGATCTTGCTGCGGTGCAACGTCAAAGCTCATCAACTCGAGCGAGAGCTGGCGGCAATGTTCCACCACCGGGAAGATCATGGTTGCATGTCCCTTGATGACACGCGGACCACGGAAACCGTAGACGATGAGCGCTTCATTGGGGCCCGCCTTGCGGAACATGCGTGCCAGGACGGTGAGTAGAACAATGGTGGCCAGAAAACAAAGACCGATGACAACAATCACTGTGTTCGGCATAAAGCCTTCCTTCGTGGTTAGCCGATGGTGGGACTGCCGGCGGCCACTCAAAACAGTAGTCGCGCCTGGATACTGCGCCATGCATTAAGGATCGATATCGTGCCAGGCACGCACATAGGCGATGCCTCGCTCATAGCGCAAGACCACGACTTCCGAGCCGCGGTCAATACTGGTTCCATCTTCGGAGCGCGCTGGTACAGACCGGCGTGCCCCGAGTTGGGTGTAGATGATTTCGCCGGTGCCGTCGGGGTGCAGGGGACCGGTGACGCGGCCGACCACCCCCGTGATCTCAGTTTCTTCGGCGGTGAGGGCACGCTCGTGCGGCAACAGGACGGAAGCCAAAAACCAGAAGATGAGCGCACCGCCGGCAAGCCCAGCCAGTGTAGAGATCAGCAGGATCAACGGCGCGAGCAGTCCGCTGTGCGTGCGCAGCAGGTACCCGATACCGCCGAACCAACAAAGAAAGGCCGTAAGGGTGAAGCCATTGATAGGGGACACACCGGCGGACGCATGACTGTGCGCGACCTTCGCCCCGTGAGGTACATGAAGATGGGTGTGGCCGCCCAGATGAAAGTGGCCGGCGTGCGCGTGGCCGCCGGTGAAAAGCGACAGCACACACAACAGGAGGCCAAGGCTGAAGCAGACGAGATAGAAGAGTTCCCACGTCATTTTTGTTTCACCGAATTTCGCGCCGTGCGGCGTGTTCCTTTCCCATCATTAACCGGCGGTGTGTCGACCGCCGCGTGTTCCGAGGGGCGAAGAATTTCGAGTAGCCGTTCCATCAGCACTGGCGTTTCCAGCACCGCCTCGAGCAGCAGCAGGCTGCGTCGCGAGTCCTTGTAGAGTGCGACGGCTCTTAAGGCGCGGCAAAGTTCCGGATCCTTGCGAAAGCGGTCTGAGCCTGCGATCAGCCATAGGTCGAGCTTCTCTTCCTGGGTGCGAATATCGGAAAGAAGTTCGGCGTGGTAACCCTCAGGGTCTTCTACCAGGTAGCCGGGGTGCACCTTGAAGAACTTCGCCAGGAGCAAACGGGTGGTGTTGGTGAGGTGCGGCCGAGTGCCCGACTCGATCTGGGAGAGGTAGCTCTGGCTTATGGGGGAATCCATTTCAGCCGCGATGGCGCGAACCAGTTCCTGTTGCGTCATTGCCCGGCCCAGCCCGCGAAGGCTGCCCTCGACTTCCCGTAGGTACTTCAGCTTGTCGGAGAGTTTCATGTCTATCGCCGATTGCGATAACGATATCGCATATTGCAATATTATGCAAGAGCGACGATTTTTGTCGCTGAGCAGATTTCGCGGTGGCAGGGGTGGAGCCCTCTGCTTCAGCAGAGGGAAGCAACGCTTCAGCGTTGCGGGAAAGTGTTCGACATCGATCATGCGCTTTAGCGCTGGCCTCGACGTGCTTGCGTGAGAACCTGCCAGTCCATACCTCTAGAAATGAATCGCTTTTCCGCTGGACTGAAATCCAGCTCCCCCCTGCTGAAGCAGGGGGCTCCCACCAAGCTGGACGTGGAGAGATACGGCTCAGGCGTTCTGGGGCATTGGCCGTTGGTTGATGATCATCCACGAGGTGCCGAACCTGTCCCTCAGCATGCTGAAGCGAAAGGCAAAAAAGGTCTCCTGCATGGGCATGAAAATCTCGCCGCCCTCCCCGAGCAGGCTATGAACCTGTTCCGCCTCTTCTATGCTGCTGACGGCGAGCGAAAGATAGACACTTCGCATCGGTTGAAATCTCGCCGGCGCGACGTCGTTGCCCATGATCTCCGTCCCGTCAAAGATCATGTGGGCGTAGAGGATACCTTCCGGGGCCGCTGGATCCTTGGGGCCAGGTTGCTCGCCGTGCTTCATCATCGCGACAATCTTGCCGCCCAGGTGCTGTTCGTAGAATCGGAACGCTTGCTCGCAGTTGCCGCCGTAGTTGAGATAGGGGTTCACTTTCATCGTGGGGCTCCTCTGGTGATCCGCGGTTGATTTCTGGTTTGACAACATACGTTGATATCAACAGTATCTAGGTATGTCAAAGACCGTCCAGGTTCCCTACCAAACGACGCTTTTGGTTCGCGACTGCTGTCTTTGCCTTCATGTCCAACGTGCGGCGCGGGTGGTGGCCCGGCGTTTTGACGATGCGTTGCGGCCGTTCGAACTGACCAATGGGCAATTCTCGTTGATGATGTCGCTGAACCGCCCGCAACCGGCTGCGATGGCCGCCGTGGCGTCTCTTCTCGCAGTCGACAGGACTACGTTGACCGCCGCACTGAAGCCATTGGAGCGTCGTGGCCTGATCAAAGTTACAGCAGACCCGGAGGACCGGCGTAGCCGCCTCCTCACGCTGACCGCCCAGGGAATGAGATTGCTGTCCCGGGCTGTTCCGGTCTGGCAACGTACCCACGAGGAAGTGGAAGGGCTGCTTCCGGAGGGAGACCCCGACCGGTTGCGCAAGAATTTACGCGCGCTCTCCTGAACCGCCATGCGCTTCTGACGCTACACTGAGGGGAACATTCGGAGATTGCCATTGCGTAGCGGAATGACCCTTTTTGTGCTTCTACTAGCTGCACAAGCGGCCCATGCTTTTGATTCTGTGCCCAAGGCCGAGTACCGGCAGCGGCGAGTCAAGCTCGCAGCAGAGCTGCACGGTGGATCGGCGGTGATTTTCGCCGCGCACGAGCCGCCCATGGAGTATCAGGACTACCGCCAGGATGAAGACTTCTTCTACCTGACCGGCTCCAACGAGCCCGGTGGCGCGCTTTTGATTATCGGCGACGGGCCGGCGACGGCGAATCGCCTCGGCCCCATCCCAGCGCACTCCTACCGGGAGATCTTGTTCCTTCCCATGCGCAATCTCGTCCGCGAAAAGTACACCGGAAAAAAGATCGACGCCGCTACCCCAGGCGCTCGAGAAGCCCTCGGCGTGGATGAGGTGATGCCTCTCGCCAGCTTGCCCGAAGTATTCGGTAGCTTTCTAGCCGAAGACACCCGCCGCGCAAAAGCAGTTTGGACCCAGCAGGATCTGGATACTGCCAGTGCAGCGCTGGTTTTTACTTCCACGGTGTTGGGCACGGATGTCACACCTCCCAGTCACGACGTTCGGGACCTCACCGAGCGGTTGCGCATGGTGAAGACCCCGGCTGAAATTGCCCTCATCCAGAAAGCCACGGATGCCTCGATCGCATCGCAACTGGCCGGCATGCGCGCCATCAGGCCAGGAGTACGCGAGCGAACGGTTGCCGGGATCGAAGTAGCGACCATGTTGGAACAAGGATGCGAACGCGCCAGCTACCCTGCCATCGTTGGCTCGGGGGTCAACTCGACCACCCTTCACTATGCCGATGGCAGCAGGATCATGGAAAAAGGCGATGTTGTTGTCATTGACGCCGCAGGCGAGTACTCAATGTATGCCAGTGATCTGACCAGGACCATGCCGGTCGACGGCCACTTCACCGCCCGGCAGAAAGAGATTTACGACATCGTGCTCGGTGCCCAGAAAGCAGCACGCGATGCGTTCGTTGCCGGTAAATCGAAGATGGGCTCAATCGATCACCGCGGCGCAGACGCGGATAAGGGATGGCTCGACAAGGTGGCCTTCGACTACATCAATACGCATGGGAAAGATCTCCACGGCGATCCCCTGGGAAAATACTTCGTGCACACCCTTGGGCATTCCGTCGGCATCGACGTGCACGATCCTTACGACTACGACAAGCCCTTCGAGATTGGGGCCGTGTTTACCATTGAGCCGGGCATCTACATTCCCGAAGAGAAGGTCGGCGTACGGATCGAAGATACTTTTTACGTCAACGATGAGGGAAAATTAATTGACTTTGCTGAAAAACTGCCGCACACGGCGGAAGAAGTGGAAGCGGCCATGCAGGCCCGATAATCGGATAAGCTGCGAGGGGATCCTGAGCACGCGCCTGTGAGCATGGGGCTGGAATAGATCTGAGTCATAGAGGACGGAGGAGCTGGTGAATATTCCGGAAAGGCCGACGGTGGCGCTCACCCTGGGTGATCCTGCCGGCATCGGTCCCGAGTTGATGGCCAAATTATTGGCGCGCCGCGAGGTCATTGAGCAGGCCAAAGTCGTCCTGGTCGGTGACCCCTGGCTGTGGGAAGAAGGTCAGGCGATTGCAGGGGTGAGCGTGCCCACTCGTATCGTCCAGGGATTCGATCAGGTCCGCGCTTTCCCAGACGGCTCACCACTCTTTCTTCGCGTAGACAGTGCCCGGCCGAGTGACATCGCACGCTCCACCGCGTCCATTGCCAGTGGTGCGTCGGTACTCAAGGTTTTAGAAATGTGCCTGGACGCTGCGTCGGAAGGCCTGATCGACGCCATCTGTTTTGCCCCTTTGAACAAACTCTCCATGAAGATGGCGGGGATGAAGTTTCCCGACGAGTTGCACTTCTTTGCAGACCATTTGAAGGTAGGTTCTTATCTGAGCGAGTTCAATACGTTGGGCGGCCTATGGACCTCTCGTGTCTCCTCGCATGTTCCTTTGAAGGACGTTGCGCTTTATGTAACCCGGGAACGGATTCTCGATGCCGTCAAGTTGCTCTACGATGCGTTGCGGCTGGCTGGGTTTGAGCATCCGCGCGTGGCGGTGGCTGCTCTCAATCCTCATGCCGGAGAAGGCGGCTCCTGCGGCCGGGAGGAGATTGACATTATTGCGCCAGCCGTGAGCGAGGCGAATGCGCGCGGCTATCCCGTGGCGGGACCGTTTCCGGCCGACACCATTTTCCTGAAAGCCCGCGACGGTCAATACGATGGCATTGTCACCATGTATCACGACCAGGGGCAGATCGCGGTCAAGCTGTTGGGATTTGAAAGGGGAGTCACCATTCACGGAGGCTTGCCCATCCCAATCACAACCCCGGCGCACGGCACCGCCTTCGATATTTCGGGCCAGAACAACGCCAATGTCGAGGCGACGGTGCAGGCATTCCTCATCGCATGCCGCATGGGTGCGGCGCTTCGTTCCACCGTGTGATGAGCAGGAGTGGATTGATCTGGGATGCGGGGAAAAAGCGATCGTTGGGCTGCGCCCATCATTTTCGTCCCACGTACGCTTTGGCGAACGTGGGGCACCCGTCGATTGCCTCCGACCTTATTAGCACGCGTGCTATGCTTGCGCGCATGCGGCTGCGGATGTGCTCCTGCCTCTTTTTCCTGCCGTTGTTGCTGATAACTTTTCCTCTGAACGCGAGGGTTCTTCGTGTCGAGGTCGCTTCCCGCACAACCGTGCTCAACGGCAAAGCGTTCGGCGATGCCGGGGCCTACGAGCGCATTACCGGGCGCGTCTACTTCTCCCTCCCTGTGACCAACGTCCACAATGCACGCATCGTCGATCTCAGCAACGCGGTGAACCTGAAGGACGGCGAGGTTGAGTTTTCCTCGGACTTCGTTGCCGTCCGTCCCAGGAATGTGCGCCTCGGCAATGGCTCGATGCTGCTGGAGGTCCCCAACCGCGGCAATGAGCGCATTCTTTCGCTGGTCGACGGTGGCGATCAGGATCTGGCGCACGATGCGGGCGACGCATGGCTACTGCGCAACGGCTACACCATCGTGAGCCTTGGGTGGCAGTGGGATGCGCAGGCTCCGGGAGCGCTGCGATTTTTTGCCCCAATTGCGAAGGAAAATGGAAACACCATCACCGGCCTGCTGCGGGGCGACCTGATGCTCTCAGAGGTGCTGCAAGAGATTCCCCTGGGCCACCTCTCAGGGGGCCATCTTGGTGGAATCGAGTATCCGGTGGCCGTGAGGAACGATCCGCGAAACGTGCTCACCGTCCGCGACTCGCGCGAAGGAAAGCGCTCCATCATCCCCCGGACTTCGTGGCAGTTTGCGCATACTGTCGATGGCAAACTCGTTCCTTCCGACCGCTACATACACCTAGATGGCGGCTTCCAGCCGGGAAAGATTTACGAATACGTCTATGTGGTAGTCGATCCGGTCGTGGCCGGAGGAGGCTTCGCGGTCGTTCGCGACTTTGCTTCCTATGCCAAACACGATCCCGACGCCATCACGCCTGTAGAGCGGGTTTATGGCGAGGGCATTTCGCAAAATGGGCGTTTTTTGCGCGACTTCCTCTATGAGGGTTTCAATGCCGACGAGGAGGGAAGGATCGCGCTCGACGGCGTTCTCGCGCACGTGGCGGGAGGGGGTCGCGGTAGTTTCAATTATCGCTTTGCCCAGCCTTCGCGTGACGCCCAGCCCACTTCATCGGTCTTTTTTCCCACGGATATTTTTCCCTTCACCGATCAACCGGAGAAAGACCCCGTCACCGGCGAGACAGCGGGGCTGCTCGATCGCGCCACTGCCGATAAGGTCGTGCCCAAAATCTTTTTCTCTAACACCTCATATGAATATTGGGGTCGTGCCGCGGCACTGATTCACGTGAGCGCTGATGGAAAGCACGATGCGTCTCTCTCAGACCTGGTGCGGATCTACCACTTTACCGGGCTGCAACACTTTTCCGTTCCATTCCCGCCGGGGAAGGGATCTGGAGACGAACTCGGACAACAACCGCAATCGCCGCTGCCCATCAGGTACTTCTGGCGCGCCATGATTGCCAACATGGATGCGTGGGTGCGCAGCGGCACCTTACCGCCTCCAAACAGCTATCCGAAGATTGCCGATGGCAACCTCGTGCCCCTGAGCCAATACGCCTTCCCCCACATCCCTGAGGTAAACCTGCCGCACGAGGCTACTCGTGCGTATCGGCTCGATTATGGACCCAACTGGCAGCAGGGAATTCTGAGCGTACAGCCACCCAAGGTCGGTGCGGCATTTCCAGTGCTGGTGCCGCAGGTCGACGCTGACGGGAACGAGCGCGACGGCGTGCGCCTGCCGGAAATCACGGTGCCCCTTGCCACCTACGCTGGTTGGAACCTTCGAGATCCTTCCATCGGTGCACCGGATCAACGGGTCGCCTTTGAGGCATCCTATCTCCCATTTCCGAAGACGGCTGCCGATGGGCGTAAGACCGGCGACCCGCGCAAGTCGATCGCGGAGCGCTACGCAGACCGCAATGACTATTTCACGCGCTACAAAGCGGCGCTCGATAATCTCGTGCAGCAGCGATGGATACTGCCCGAAGACCGCGCAGCCCTGTTGCACCGCGGCGAGCTGGAGTGGAGTGAGAGTGTGAAGTGAGAGCGGCATGAGCGTGCTGAGGGGTAGGGCAAGTGAGAAAAAGAAACCGCAGATCTCTCCACTCCGCTACGCTTCGGTCGAGATGACAATTCATCGTGGAAACGATACTTAGCGTTCCCAAACAGAATTGTCATCTCGACCGAAGCGTAGCGGAGTGGAGAGATCTGCGGTTTCTTTTTCGGGCCGGCCTATTCCGCTAACTTCTTTAGCACGCTCTCCAGCTTTGCTCGGAAGAGAACCTGGCCGCCCCTTGCCGGATGGTTGATCATAGCGTCGTTCGCGACGTTTCTGCCGTCCATTCGTAGCGCTTCAGCGCAAACGGAGTAGGTGATCCCGCCTATCAGAACAATCGGCACATCATTCTGGCCGACGAGCTGCCGTACCCTGGTCAGAAGTGCCGGCAGGGTACTTCGCATCAGCCGTGTCTTGGCGGCCGTGTCCGCACAGTCGGGCATCGGTTGTTCGTAAGCGTCAATGAGGTGATAGCCGTCGTTTTGGAACCTTCGCAGCAGCTCCGGTTTCCGTTGGCGCATCTGCTTCACGGAAGCCCCAGGCCGAAAGCTCCCCTGACTGTATCCAACTTCGAGCGGGTATAAGACTTTCATCATTTCGAGAAAGAGGGTGTCTCCGTCCGTCAGCTCTGAAAAGTAGAAAAGGCGGTTAACCTTGAATGCGGGCGGTGCTTCAGCGATGAACAACACCCGCAGTTGTTGCGGCAGATAGCGTCTGGCCGCTTCCACGAATCGCTCAGACGCATTCATGGGTGGTCAGTGCTTCGTACTTCCGCCGATTACGTCGAGGTCAGCAAGCACTTTGGGAGTAAGTTGCAGCGTCGCCGCCGCGAGATTCTCGCGCAGATGCTTGACGGAGGAGGTTCCGGGGATCAGCAGGATGTTGGGCGAACGGTGAAGCAGCCAGGCGAGCGCGACCTGCATGGGCGTGGACTCGAGAGATGCCGCTACCGCGTCGAGCTCCGACGACTGTAACGGCGTGAACCCACCCAGCGGGAAGAACGGCACATAAGCGATGCCTTGCTTCGCGAGATCGTCGATGAAGGCATCATCATTTCGGTGAGCAACGTTGTAGAGGTTCTGCACCCCGACGATCTCCGAAATCTTCTGCGCCTCAGCCAACTGCTTGGGGCTCACGTTGCTCACGCCGAGATGACGAATCAGTCCCTGACGCTTGAGCTCGGCGAGCACTGTCAGAGGTTCTTCGATGGATCCTTCCGTAGGGCCCATCACTCCCCCCACGCGCAAGTTGACGACATCAAGCTTGTCGAGGCCAAGGTTGCGCAGGTTGTCATGAACGGCATCGATCAGCTCCTGACGGGAAAGGGCATGGATCCAGGACTTGTCGGCTCCCCGGCGAGCGCCCACCTTGGTAACGATCACCAGGTTCTCCGGATAGGGATACAGCGCCTGTTTGATAATCTGATTGGTTACATGGGGACCATAGAAGTCGCTGGTATCGATATGGTCCACGCCGGAAGCAACCGCTTCGCGCAGAACCGCCACCGCGGCTTCCATGTCACGCGGCGGTCCCCACACCTGTGGGCCGGCCAGTTGCATCGCGCCATAGCCCATGCGGTTCATGGTCACTGATGTGTTAGGGAGTGTAAAGCTGCCGGCGAGTTCTGTCTGTTGCGTCATTTTATTTCTCCTCGGGTCTGTTCGAAACCTGCACTCATCGTACTCATCTATGTTTAGATGAAGAAAGCCTCAGTTTAGGAGTTCGCATTTGGCTCAGCGGTCTCAGGTCACCTTAGAACCCCGCAAATCGCCGGTTCAAGCGCGTTCGGCAGCGAGTGTGGACGCCATTCTTGAAGCGACCATTCAGGTTTTGCTCACCCTGGGGAAGGAACGGCTGACCACAACCAGGGTGGCGCTGCGAGCCGGTGTGTCGGTCGGAACCCTGTATCAGTACTTTCCCAACAAGAGCGCATTGTTGCAAGCGGCCTTGAAACGTCACCTCGACGAGGTTGCTCAGGCAGTCGAACGAGTCTGCCGCGAACAGAAGGGTAACACGCTGGAGCACATGGCGACAGCGCTGATCACCGCATTCCTTGAAGCCAAGATGAAGGATGCGAAAACGAGCGTCGCTCTCTACTCCGTAAGTTCCGATGTTGACGGCGCAAGGATAGTGCAGCAGATGGGAGTACGGACCAACAAGGCGATTGTCGGTATGTTGGCCAGCGCCCGCGTGCCGCTCGCGAAAGATTCGCAACTCGTGGCTTCGATGCTGCAGGGGGCGATGGCCGGAATCAGCCGGAAATTGCTCGAATCCGGTGCGCCCGAAAAGGAATTCGACACATTCCGGGATGAACTCATTATCTTTGCATGCGCGTACCTGGACGCCTCTTCCGTGCGGTCCGTCCGTTTAAGGGCACGAGGGTAAGCGCTTCTATTTCGCCGAATCTGCGCTACGAGCCAAAATATACGCCTCGATGTCTTTCACTTGGTCAGGCTTGAGAGCGTCTTTGAACGACGGCATTCCCATTTGCTGCCGAGCCCCTCCCAGCACAATGGACTCGAATTGCTGGTGGGTTGCGGCACTGGCGTAGCGCAGGTCAGGAACGCCGGAGCTCGAGACCACCCCCACTCCGTGGCAGTAGAAGCAGTGCCGCGCGAAGAGCACTTCGCCTTCGTGGATCATAGCCGGGGTGGCCTTCATGTGGATCGAGGGCGAAGGCGGCCCGTGGTACCCGAACGGTGGAACATCGAGCTTAGCCTGCCCGCCGAGAGAGAAGGTCAGGATACGGCCAAAGCCGGGTTTGACTACGCCGCTGCCGGGGATATTGTTGAGTCCAGCAGCGCCTCCCCAGCCGACCATCAGCGTAATGTATTGCACTCCGTCTAGCAGGTAAGTGACCGGCGGAGCCATAATGCCGGTGCCGGCGTCAAACTGCCAAAGCTTTTTGCCATCGCTTGCGCGGTAGGCGCAGAACAGTCCGTCGGAGCGCCCCTGGAGGATCAGGTTGCCCGCGGTTGCCAGCACTCCGCCGCTCTCGACCATGGGAAACGTGATGCGCCACGCCTCACGCTGCTCCGCGGGATTCCAGGCAATCAACAGGCCGGTCATGGGAGGCTTGGCGATCGCCTCGGCAAGCAGCGCCCCGTGATACGTTGTGTCTTCACCGCGATTCCAATTGGTCGTATTTGAGATCCAACCCTTGTCCGGCACGTGCAGCGCAAAGGAGCCCTGTCTTGCAGGCACGTAAACCAGACCCGTTGTGGGGTTGAACGCCATGGGGTACCAGTTATGAGCGCCACCCGGGGCGGGGGAAACAAGGACCGGGTGAAGCCCGTCGTACGCAGCCGGCGATTCGATCGGCCGTCCGCTTTGCGGATCGATGCCGTTGGCCCAGGTGACTTGGTCGACGAAGGCTTTCGCGGAGACGAACTGCCCGGTCTGGCGATCGAGCACGTAGAAAAATCCGTTCTTCGACGCCTGCATGATCACCTTGCGCGGAGTACCGCCGATATTCAAATCGGCCAGCATCAATGGCTGCGTCGCGTCGTAGTCCCAGTTTTCCTGCGGGGTCACCTGGTAGTGCCAAACCACCTCCCCGGTGCTCGCACGAAACGCCAGAATAGACGCGAGATACAGATTGTCGCCGCCGCCCGGGCTGCGTAGATCGCGGTACCACGCCGTTCCATTGCCTGTGCCGGCGTAGATCAGGTCGAGTGCGGGGTCATAGACGATGGAGTCCCATATAGTGCCTCCGCCGCCCGCAACCCAGTACGGTCCGTGCCAGGTTTTCGCGGCATCCTCCAGAGCCTTCGACTCAAACCCTTTCGCGGGATCACCGGGAACGGTGTAAGTGCGCCAAATCAGCTTCCCGTTTTCCGCGTCGTAGGCGGAGAGATAGCCTCGCACGCCAAACTCCGAGCCGGCGTTCCCGATGAGAACCATCCCCTTGACAATGCGGGGAGCGCCGGTGATCGCGTAGGGTTTTGATTGGTCCACGGTGACCACATCCCAAACAGGGTTTCCGGATTTGGCATCGAGCGCGATGAGCCGTCCATCCAGCGTGCCCAGGTAGACCTTGCCGTGGTAGAGGGCAACTCCGCGATTGACGGTGTCGCAGCAGATGGTGCGCACGTTTGCGCGAGACACCTTGGGATCGAAGGTCCAAAGGACCGTGCCGTCTTTCGCATTCAACGCATAAGCAACGCTCCACTGGCTGGTGGTATAGATCACTCCGTTTGAGACTATCGGAGTAGCTTCCAAGCCGCGTGTGGTGCCCAACTCTCTACTCCAGACGAGGCCAAGCTGTCCTATGTTCTGCTCGTTGATCTGGTGCAAGGGGCTGAAACGCTGCTCGTCGGTAGTTCTTCCATACATCGCCCAATCCGCCCCATCATGAGCGGCAGCAGGCGGGGCCTGCTTGCAAGCCGAGAGCGATGCGGCGAGAGAGCCAGTCAATAAAAGCGAGACGCTGAGGCGCATAACGTGGGCGATTAAATGCCGATATGAATTGCGTGTCAAGCACTAAAGCCACGCCGGGGACCGATCCGGAATGACCGATAGATTCGCTGCGCTATGTCGAAAAACATTTCCGAGACAAGTCCGTTGAACCGCAGATCCCTCGGTTTCGCCTTGTCCAAACTAGGCTCGCAACAAGGTTTTTGCTTTGTATCAGGGCACGACTTTAGTCGTGCCGTAAAGGCGCAAGAAAGAGTGGGCTTTAGCCCCTGCGCTTTTTTCAATTGGAATTTCGTGCAGATTTTGCAGTGGCAGGGGCTAAAGCCCTGACCATTGTGGCCCGGTGGTGGCACGACTGAAGTCGTGCCCTGATACAAAGCAAATCTGGGGTCGCGTGGTGGAGGGGCCTGCTGTTTCCTTTCGTGCTCGCGCAACCTCCCACTCAGTGTTTCGTGACATCGATCAAATTGTCGTCGGACACGCGGTCGATCAGCTTGTTCTGCGGATCGATACCGGCGCGCGTCGGCATCTGATCGACTACGATCTCGAAGGTCTGCTTCTCCTGCGTGAACCGCTCTTTCTTCAACGAGAGCACCTTCTCGTGATCCTTCTTGCCGGTGAAAACGCCGACATCGATGAAGTCGTTCAACGCCATCGGCGTCTCCACTCCGCTCCCGTCGGACTTCAATTTACGCGCCTGCACCGTCATCGTCACCTTGTACTTCTTGCCGGGCAACTCGGAAACAGTGGCGGACAACGCCTTGTTGTCATAAAGAACGATCGATTCGAAGCCATCCGTGATGTAGTACTGCAGCTCCGGTGGAGTCTGCTCCCGCAACGCCGCGACGAACTGCCGCGTATCCGGATACGGGCCACTCTGGGAGTCGGTCGCATTGGCATAGCGGTACTGCATCAGAAAATTATGCAGCGCGAGGTTGAGTTTGTCCTCGCCGATGTAGTCGGAGAGAGCATAGAGGACGAGCGATCCCTTCTGATACCAGACATAGGGTTCGCGCTGCACCGCAGCCAGCGGAGTTTCATGCCGGCTCTCTCCCGCCCGGCCACGAAGGTAACCATCCAGCTCGTGCTTGAGGAACTTGTGCATCTGTTCGTCGCCGTATTTCTTCTGCATTACGCGCAGAGCCGAGTACTCGGCCAGCGACTCGGACATCATGTTCGAGCCTTCCACCCGTGCCCCGATCAGCTGGTGGCCCCACCACTGGTGGGCAAGCTCATGGGCGGTCACAAAGTAGGTCTGGTCAATATCCTTCTGCGGGTCGAGAACGCGGCCGACAAAGCCAAACTCGGAGTAGGGAACGGTATTGGGGAACGACTGCGCAAACAGGCGATAGCGCGGGAACTCGAGGATGCGGAACTGGCGATATTGGAAGGGGCTGAAATTCTTCTCGTAGTAGGCCAGGCCGGCTCGCGTGGAGGCGATCATGTCGTCGACGTCGTAGGGGTGGGCCGGCGCAGAGTAGACCTCGATGTTGATGGGTCCGTCGACCCCGTTGTAGACCGCTCGCTTCACGTCATAACGGGCAGACACGTAGGCGTAGAAGTTCTGGATTTTGACGTCACCCATGTCGTACTCGTAATAATGCCGTCCGTTGCTGTGCCAGTCCCGCTGCGGATATCCAGGTGCTAGGGCAATCTGATCGTCGGCAGTGCTGACAACCGTGTGGAAAGAAATCCAGTCAGCATCCGGGCTAAAGAGGTTGGTTCGGCTACCCACCGGGTCTCCGCGGTGTGGCAACTCCGAGACTGGGCCCAGGTGTTCGTCGCGGCGGCGGCGCGGGTCAGCGAGCTCGATGAAGGGGTCGTAGCCGATGCCAGGGAAATAGCCCGCGTCGAAGAATGTGCCTGAGTACGCCAGCTGGGGCCGCTCGTTGCCGTCCATGAAGCCACGTGGAGTGTGTCCGACGTTGAAGTTGAGATTGACCTTCTCCCCAGGCGCGAGCGGCTGCTCGAATTCATAAATGCTATACATGTCGCGCGAACTGGACGAGACCTTGTGGAACGGCCGGTCGAGGTGAACGTTGGTGACCGACTGCTCACTATCGACGAGGTGTAGCTGAGAGATGGGTGCAGAGGTCTTGTTCTGCAGGACAAAGTGGCCGGTTCCCGAGAAAGCGCGCCGCTCGGGGAAGATATCGATATTTGCATCGACAGCGATGATCTTGGGTTGCGGTATTCCCTCATACTTCTTGAAGTCGCGCTCATACTGGGCCTGGATGTCGCGCCGTGCCTTGCTGTTCAGGTATTCGTTCAGGACGTGAGCATTGTAGAAGTACCACCATCCGCTGCCGACGGCGATGAGCAGGAAGCAGACAGCAGCGGGAATGAGGTGGCGGACGCGATGACCAGCGAGGCGGAGCCGGGCGGCCCAGGAGTCGTCCGAGCCTCGCGCCGCAAGTCCAATCGACACCACGCCCAGCAGGGCGGCGATGGAGAGCCAATACGTGGTGGACCAGAAGATGGCGGGCACGAAATGCCCGTATCCGTTCATGTCGGAGTAAGTGTAACTGGGCCTGCTTCCGAATAGATAAAGAGTGTTCTCCCAGCCATGAGTGAAGAGGACCGGGTTGAGGATGAAGATGCCTATTACAACACCGTGGGCAATGAACTTGTTGCCCAGAACAGTCTGTAGAAAAAGGGCAAGCAAGACGAACGTAAGGACATTAGGGAAGGTGATGAGGTAGATCTGTTTGAAGTATTGGATCAATTCGAAGTGGTAGTAACCGGCGAAGATCTGGCTGAGGATGCCGCAGAATAGCACCACCGTGAGCAATAGGAGTTCAATGATTGCGAGGGCGGCGAGTTTGGAAAGCCAGTCGGTCGACTCACGCAGCGGTAATGCATCGTGAATGCCGGAAAACTGGATATCGCGTTCGCGCCAGACGAGCTCGCCGGCGTAAAGCGTGGCAATGATGAGGAAGAAGAGGGTCGCACTGCCCTGGACCGCCTGCACCATGAGGAAGGTAACGGGGTAGACGTCATTGTCTTGCCTGTGGCCGGCGAAGTGTCCGTTGACCAGCACGAAAACCAGCATGGCGGCGACAATGCCCCAGAACGGAAACTCGCGCAGGATCACGCTGATTCGAAGACGGGTAAGGGTCAGGAACTGTGACCAGGTGGTCGTAGGGCCAAAGATCTGGTGGACGATAGGCAAATGTTTCGCCACCAGCGAGCGCACGGGCCTGGCCTCTGCCTCGTTGCTAAGATCGCGCGCGGCTTTGCGTCCCCGCGACCTGGCAGTCAAGGCTTCGACAGAGAAGGGAAACAGCAGGTAGGTCGCAACCAGCGAGAGCAGGCCCACGCCACCCCAGATGAGCCGGTTATAGAGAAAAATTCCAGACCACGTCAGCTGCAGCGTGTTCTTTTCAAATACCGTCCAGTAGCGGGTGATGCTATCGAACAATTGGAGGCCGACCGGGTCGAAGATCGCGGTCCAGAAATGCTCGAGCGAAAGAGTGTTGTCAAAAACAGCGGTCAGAATCAGATAAACCAGGAAGACAACGACGCCCTGGAGATAGACGACAAAGAGCTTACGGCTGAGAGCGGCGATGGCGAAGAAGAGCGAACCAAGGAAGAAGATCTGCACCACCGTGATCGACAGGAATGCGTGCAGATACCATCCCAGGTGGCCGGGAGCGATGCGGGTGTGATCGGCCCACGGAGCGAGCGTGCCCAGTGCCTCTCCGAAGATCAGTCCGCTGAAGCACAAAACGGTGATGACGAAGGAACCCGCCCAGCGGCCGCCGAGATAAGCGAACTTGGTGATTGGTTTGGTGAAGATGATCTGGTAGGTATCGCGCTGGAAGTCACGCAAGATGGATGTGCCGAAGATGGCAGCCATGACCAGCATGCCAAAGAAGCTCATGAAAATGTAAATGATCGTGGTAGAGAAGGGCCCGTTCAGGAGAATCTTATCGTTGCCGGTGTTCAAAAAGTCTTCGGCGGCGATGGAAAGGAAGGCGAGTAAGAACCAAAGCGCAAAGTAGACGTAAGTGGATACGCTTCTGAACCGCAGCTTCAGCTCGAACGAGAAAAACTCCCAGAACAGTGCCATAAGTTCTCCCGGCTCGAAGTCAGTTTTTTGCGTGCCTGGCTAGATTGAGGAAGTAGACATCTTCCAGGCCGGAAGGAACGGGCAGGAAGGCTTCTCCGGGATTCGTTTCGGAATAGATACGAACCTCATGCAGGCCGCCGGTCAGGTGGGTTGAGACGACGTTGAAATTAGCTTCAAGAGCCCGAAGTTCGTCATCGGTGGCGACCACCTTGCTCCAGATCTTGCCTTTCAGCGCATCGAGTGTAGCGGCGGGCGCGCCTTCCAGCAGCAGCTCTCCATTCGCGATGATTGCCATCCGGGGGCAGAGTTCGCGCACATCCTCGACGATGTGGGTGGAAAGAATCACCGTCACATCACTGCCGATCGCACTCAGCAGGTTGAGGAATCGATTGCGCTCCGCGGGATCCAGACCTGCCGTCGGCTCATCCACGATAATCAGCTTGGGGTTTGCCAGCAGCGCCTGCGCGATCCCGAAACGTTGCTTCATTCCCCCCGAGTAGGTCCCTAGCGGTTTCTTCCGCGCGCTCCATAGATTGGTCTGGTTCAGCAGCGCATCCACCATCTGGTTGCGCTCCGTTCGGTTGGTGATGCCCTTCATGACCGCGAGATGTTGCAGCATCGCTACCGCCGATATCTTTGGATACACCCCGAACTCCTGGGGCAGATAGCCCAGCAGCTTGCGAACGGCTGTCTTATCCTTGAGCACATTAATCTCGTCTAACTGGATCTCGCCCGCATCCGGATCCTGCAGCGTGGCTATGGTGCGCATCAGCGTGCTCTTGCCGGCGCCGTTTGGACCCAGCAGGCCGAACATGCAGTGGCCGATGGTGAGAGAAAGATTCTTGAGTGCCTGAACCCCATTTGGATAGGTCTTGGAGAGACCGGTAATGGTGAGTGCCAACGAGTTTACCCCCTCTTTGTGGGCCTCTGGATGAATACCCGCAATCTAACACGGCCAAGGCCATGGCAGTGTATACTCGGGCAACTAAATCAGGACGTTAGTGGATGCGGGTGAGCAAAGCTGCCGCGGTTACCATGTTGCTGTCGGGAGGCATGCTTGCCTCTCTTATCTCTGTCGCTCCGGCGCAGACCGCTCACGATGAAGGTGTGCTGGTGGTGCAAGGAGCCCATATCCTGCCCATCAACGCACCGCCCATTGATCGAGGCGTCTTGGTAATTCGGGGCGGCAAGATTGTCGCTGTGGGCGAAGAAGGAAAGGTTCAGGTTCCCGCCGGAGCCAAGATTCAGGACGCCACGGGCAAAGTCATTATGCCCGGTATCGTTGACTCCCATTCTCACATCGGTATCGACGCCAACCCAACCGTCTCCGATTCGCAGGACGCAAACGAAGGCAGTGGCCCCATTCAGCCGGGGTTGCGCGCCCTCGACGCGATTGACCCGGCGGACCCGAATATTCGCATGGCGAGCGCGGGCGGCATCACCACCGCTAACATCATGCCGGGCAGCGGCAACGTGATGGGTGGCCAGACGGCCTACGTTAAACTGCGCGGCTCCACGATTGAGCAGATGCTGATTCCCGGCACGATTGGCGGCATGAAGATGGCCAACGGAACCAATCCCAAAGGATATGGAACCCGTGGCCAGGCTCCTATGACCCGCATGGAAGAGGCAGCCCTGGCCCGCGGCATCTATGAGAAGGCGCAACAATACAAAGACAAGTGGGATGCCTATGCCAAGGCGGTTGCCGCGAAAGACAAAAACGCCAGGGAGCCCGATCACGATCTGACGCTCGACCCAGTGGTGCAGGTTCTCGAAGGCAAACGCATTGTGCACAACCATACCCACCGCGCCGACGACGTGATGACGGTACTTCGCCTCGCCGATGAATTCCACTATCGTGTGGTGGTTCACCATGGAACGGAATCGTGCGATGTCGCTGATGAGTTGGCCAAGCGGCATATCGGCGTGAGCTTCACCATGATCGATGCTCCGGGCGGCAAGCCGGAAACGATCAACTTCAGCATCAGTTGTCCTGCACGCCTGGAGAAGGCAGGGGTCAAGGTGGCCTTTAACACCGACGATCCCATCACCAACTCCCGTCTTTTGCTGCGATCGGCTGCCCTTGCTGTCCGCGGCGGCATGACTGAAGATGCGGCGCTCAAAGGGCTCACCATTTATCCCGCCGAAATGCTCGACCTGCAAAGCCGGGTAGGCAGCCTCGAGACGGGTAAGGATGCGGATTTCATCGTTCTCAGCGGAGCCCCGCTCAGCGTGTATACACATGTGCTCGAAACCTGGATCGAAGGAGAAAAGGTCTTCGACCGCAGCAATCCGGCCGATCTGCGCTATGCCACGGGCGGCTTCCATGTACTCGGCCGTTACCCGCCACAGAATGGAGGCGCGCAATGAGAGTGCGAAGCTCGTGGCTCGCCCTCATGGCGGCCCTGGCTTTCACTTCGCCGCTGCGGGCGCAAAACTTCGCCCTGGTCGCCGACCATCTCTACACCATGGACGCAGGGCCGCAGGGAGGCCCTGGGATGGTGCTCATCCGCGATGGCAGGATCGAGGATGTGCGGCCGGGCGCCAACCCGCAGCCACCCAGGGGCTACGAGATCATCCGTGGCGCGTATGTCACCCCTGGGTTGATCGATGCGGATACCACCACGGGCGTTTCCGGAGCGTACAACATCCCCGCCGATCAGGATGAGGACGAGTCGACCGACCCGAACACGGCGGATGTGAATGTACGCGACAGCCTGAACCCTGAAGATCTGCTCTACCGATATGTGAACGCATACGGTGTCACCACACTCCAGGTCACTCCGGGGCCGACGAATCCAATTGCCGGGCGCGCAGGCATCTTCAAAACCGCGGGGCCACAGTCTCCCTTCCGCACCATGGATCAACTGATCGTCCGGCTGAACTCGGGGATGGTCTTCAACCTCGGAGAATGGCCTAAGCAGACCTACGGCAAAACCCGCAAGGCTCCGGTCACGCGCATGAAGACAGCGGAGATGATCCGTGACGCCCTGCTCCAGGCCAGGCAATATCAGGAAAAGTGGGACAAGTGGAAGCAGGAGGGAAGTGATGTCTCTAAACAGCCTGCCATCGAACCCAAGATGGCTGCGTTGGCTGATGTTGTTACTGGGAAGACTCCGGCCATCTTCAATGCCTACCGTGCCGACGATATTGACACCGCGATCCGTATCGGTAGCGAATTTCATCTCAAGTACATGCTGGCCTCGGTGACTGAGGGCTATCTCATCCGCGACAAAATCAAGCAAGCCGGCGTGCCTTGCCTGGTCGGCGCTGTCATGCAGCCGATCGAAAACCTGGAGACGGCAAACGCGAGCTATGAGAACGCTGCTTTGCTGCAGCAGGCGGGGATTCCAATCTCCATCATGACCGGCTACGTTGCGTATGTTCCCAAAAGCCGGGTGTTATTGTTTGAAGCGGCCGTTGCCGCAGCCAACGGACTGGGTATGGAACCGGCGCTACGTGCGATCACCATCTCCCCGGCCAGGATCCTGGGCATCGATGACCGGGTTGGTTCGCTCAGCAAAGGCAAGGATGCCGATGCAGTAGTTTTTGACGGCGACCCGCTTGAGTACACCAGCCATGTGCAGCAGGTGTTAGTCCAGGGAGCGGTTACCTACCGCAGACCCTAGAAGACTAGTTCCAGGTAGAGAATCCAAACCAGTAAACGGGGAAACCGCGGTAGGGCAGGTTGGCTACACTAGGGAGCATGCTGCGCCGTGGTCCAGTCTGCGCGATGGTTCTTGGATTTGTTCTGTCTTGCAGTGGATTCATGGCAGGCGGACAGGCGCAACGGCCCAGTCTCGCAGTGACTCTTACGGTTGTTGACGAAGATGGGCTGCCTGTCTCCGATGCCCAGGTTACGCTTTCCACGCCAGGAAGCGGCCCGCTCCACCTGCAAACCGATTACGCAGGTCGCTGTGCTTATACCCTTAAAAGCGAGCTGCCTTATCAGCTTCGAGTGCAGAAGCCGGGCTTTTATCAGGCTTTCGAAGATCAGACCGATGCTCGTCGCCAAACCATCGAAGTAAAGCTGGCCCATGAGCAGGTAGTACGTCAGGAGGTAAATGTCGTCTCTTCCACGCCCGGTATCGATACGGAACAAACGTCAGATAAAAGCACCTTCAATACGCCAGAGATCGTCAACATCCCGTATGAAACCTCGCGCGATATCCGCAACCTACTGCCCTTCACTCCCGGTGTAGTGCAGGACGGAACGGGTCAGATTCATATTGCCGGATCGGAAACATACGCTACCCTCGATCTGCTTGATGGGTTTGATATCCGTTCTCCAGTCAGTGGTGAACTCGCCATGCGTGTCAGCGCGGATGCTGTTCGTTCCATTGATACAGAAACAACGCGCTACCCAGTGAGATTCGGCAAAGCCACGGGAGGTGTCGTGGCCTTCTTTACCGGGATGGGCGACAACAAGTTTCGCTTCAATACAACGGATTTTTTTCCCTCGTTCCGCCAGGCGAATGGACTGCGCTTCGACAAATTTGTTCCCCGGGTCACCGTTTCCGGGCCGATCGTGCACAACCGTGCGTGGTTCTTCGACGGCCTTGAACTGGAGTACGACAACATCTACATTCAGGAGCTTCCGCCCAACGCGGATACGAACCATCTGTCGCGCGGCAGTAACCTGGCGAAGGCCCAGGTGAACCTGACTCCCGCGAACATCCTTTCCGCCGGGTTGCTCTTTAACGATTACCATTCTCCCTACGACGGCATCTCGTCGCTGGTACCGCAGGAGAGTACCACCAGGCGGGACACTGTCGCATGGCTGCCGTACATCCGTGATCAGCATAGTTTCTCGAGCGGAGCACTGCTGCAGGTCGGCGCGGGAGTTGTACGCTTTCGCGATGGTTACGAGCCGCATGGAAATAGCCCGTATGAAATTACTCCGGAACAGACCCAAGGTAGTTACTTTGAAAATTTGACCGGGCACTCGCAACGCGAGCAGGGAACGGCGACGCTTTACCTTCCTCCACGCCACTGGGAAGGCCGCCATGACCTCGAAGCGGGGATCGATGTCGACCACATCGACTTCGACGAGAGCGTTTCACGCTCGCCGGTAAGCTATCTGCGTGAAGACGGAACGTTGTTGCGACGTAGTACCTTTCCTGCCCAGGTTCCTTTCACGCGTAATGATTTTGAGACTGGCGCTTATTTTCAGGACCGCTGGCTGGCGCATCCAGGTCTGCTGATAGAGCCCGGTCTCCGCTTCGATTGGGACGAAATCATCAGGCGCACCCTCTTTTCACCGCGTCTCGCCGCCATTTGGTCGCCGCCTGGAGTGGAAGCGACCACCAAGCTGTCGGCGGGTATCGGTCTCTATTACGACCACACACAGTTGGAATACTTGGAGCGCGCCCTGGCGGGAGTTCGCTATGACACGTACTACGCGGCCGATGGTCTCACTCCAACAAGCGGCTCACTGGAGACCAACTTTATTGCTAACGACGGCTCCCTGAGGGAAGCACGCGCCCTCAACTGGAGTGCTGGCGTGCAGAGGAAGCTTCCTGGTTCCATTTACGCCGGGGCGAATTTTCTTCAGAAGCGAACCTCAGACGGTTTCGTTTATGCCAATCAGGCGGGACAGGATGCGCTGTCAGGAACTTATCTGCTCACCAATGCCCGGCAGGATCACTATGTTTCCGAGGAGTTTGACCTGAGCCGTACCTTTCGCGATGGATACAGGTTGTTTGCGGCTTATACCCACTCCTCGCTGCGTACCAATGCGGCTCTCGACTATGTGCCCACGGTCTCGCTGCTGGGGCCCCAGCAGAGCGGTCCGCTGGCCTGGGATGTGCCCAACCGCGTGATTTCCTGGGGATGGTTGCCCTTGCTGCTACCGAGATTGAAGAGGAGTTGGGACTTCGTCTACACCCTGGACTGGCACACCGGTTTTCCGTTCAATGCCGTCAATGCCAACCAGCAGGTTGTTGGTGCGGCGGGTTCGATGCGTTTCCCTGACTATCTTTCTTTCAGTCCCGGCCTTGAATGGCGCTTCCACTTCCGGGGATCTTATTTCGGTCTCCGCGGCGTTTTGGAAAACGCCACGGACAGCAGCAATCCTGCGATAGTAAACAACGTGGTCGATTCACCGGAGTTTCGGACATTCAGTGAGTTTCCCGGCAGAGCGCTGACGGCGCGCCTCCGGCTGATTAATTCAAGGTAGAACACGCCGGATGCCGTACGTCCATTTGGATCTGATACGAGGGATGGGGAGCGCAGTGGAGGGACCTGCTGTTTCCACCATCCCAATCGCCACTATTTATGGAAGCACCACCCTCCCCTTTGTCATCCCGAGCGAAGCCGAGGGATCTGCGGTTTTCTCGGGTGCCCACGCAGCTCAAAGCGAATATAGTTCCGATCATGAGGGAACGAGCACTTGTCTGCACCATCGTACTGTTAGCCATCGCGGCCTCTGCGGCCCACGCGCAGTCCTGCGAGAGCCTTGCAAAGTTGGCTTCCCCAGGAGTCTCCATCACGCTCGCCAGCGTCACTAGCAGCGCAAAAGACATTTCAGGACTCCCCCCATTCTGCCGGGTTGCCGCAAAACTTAAACCGACCACCGACTCGGAAATAGGAATCGAAGTATGGCTCCCTGTCAGCGGATGGAACGGCAAATTCCTTGCCGTGGGCAGCGGTGGCTGGGGAGGCACGATCGACTACGCCGCATTAGCCAAGGCACTCCATCGCGGCTACGCCACCAGCGCCACCGACGATGGCCATACCGGCAGTAGCGCCCGCTTCATCATGGGCCATCCGGAGAAATTCGTAGACTTCGCCTACCGGGCCGAGCATCTGATGACCCTCGAGGCCAAAAGCCTCATCAAAGCCTTCTATGGGCGCGACGCCCGCTATTCCTATTGGGATGGCTGCTCCGGCGGTGGACGCGAGGGCCTGCTGCAGGCGGCCCGCTATCCCGACGAGTTCGATGGCATCATCGCCGGCGACCCGGCCAACATCCGCCGCAATGCCTGGGCGCTGTGGCTGGCAAATCAGACCTTTAAAGATCCGGCCGCCTATATCCCGCCCAGCAAATATCCGATGATCCATCGAGCAGTGCTCGATGCATGCGACGCGAACGATGGACTGAAGGATGGACTCATCCAGGACCCGGAGACCTGCCACATTGATTTCAATGTGCTGGCGTGCAAGGCTGGGGATGCGCCCGATTGTCTCACTCCGCGCCAGGTCCAGAGCGCGCAAACCATAATCAGTCCGGCTCTGGATGCGAAGGGCAACATTCTGTTCGAACGTCTGGAGCCCGGCACCGAGCTGCGCTGGGCACGTCTTGCCGGCGGACCGCAGCCGGCCGAGCTCTTTCTCGATCAATTTCGTTATGTTGTCTATCAAGACCCCAATTGGGATTGGCGTAGCTTCGACCTCAACCGAGATTCCACAAAGGCGCATGCGATCGATAAAGATGTCGACGAGTTAGATCCGAAACTTGCGGCATTCGCGAAGCGCGGGGGTAAGTTGCTGCTCTATCACGGTTGGGCAGACCAGCAGGTCGCACCCGGCTCTACCGTCGACTTCTACAAACAGGCCGTCGATCTGGGCGGAGATCCCGCAGGCGCCTCCAACTGGATCCGCCTCTTTATGGTCCCAGGTATGGGACACTGCGCGGGCGGCGAGGGCCCCGACACTTTCGACAAGATGACCGTCATGGAACAGTGGGTCGAACAGGGAAAGGCGCCGGACAGTATCATCGCCTCCCATCAGACGGACGGGAAGGCCGACCGTAGCCGGCCTCTTTGCCCCTATCCTCAAATCGCACGTTATAAAGGCAGCGGCAGCGTCGACGAAGCAGCGAACTTCTCCTGCAGCTCTTTGCCGTGATCGACACTGCCGAAGCCCGACTACTGTTGGTGCAAGGTGAACGACTGCGCGCTTGTTCCATTGCAATCGTATTGCTGGAATTGAGTGAGCACCGCCGACGATGCGTTGGGAACATCGAGGCATTTGCCGCTATTGCGAGCGACAAACTTGTAAGTGCCATTTCCCAGTGCTACCGGCATCCACTCCTGGTTCGTCTGTCCTGCGTAGGTCCATAGTTCAATCTTGATCTGGTCAGCCGTGGACCATGGTCCTCCAGTGACTTCCCAAACAAGATTTTTACCTGCGCGCGACAAGGCATTGCGATTGACCACCTGGTAGTAGCCGCTGTCGGTAGGCTGGAACTGCCATTCCTGGTTTGTTTGGGCGCTGCCGCAGGTGTATTGCTGGACAATCGTCCCGTTGGTATAACCCCAGCCGTTGGCGTCGACACAGAGCGTACTGTTTGTGTTCACGACGGTGTACCAGGCAGTCGCCGAGATACCGGACGTCGATCCCCCTCCTGAACCCGATCCGCCACCCGATCCTGAGCCGCTTCCAGAGCCAGAACCGCCACCAGAACTCGAGCTTCCCGCGGATGAGGCGGAGCCGATCGTTTGACCATTCGAGCTGACCTTCGTCAGCCATGTCGAGTACTGGCTGTTCTCCTGTTGGTATGTGATGAGAGTTGGGGTGATCGAATGGTTGGTGGAATAGTAGCTGCTATTGTTTGGAAAGTATTCATCGTTCCGGTATCCATCCCACGAACACCGTGCAGCCCAGCACATCCAACCCACGGTATTGTTGTACATGTTGTTGTTGTACATCGAGCCTTTAGGGATGTTTCCGTAGACATCATAGAGAGTGAGTCCCACGTTCTGCGAAGGGATCTTTGTTCCATTGGATAGCAGGCCGCTGGAGATCACGGTGTTGTTATAGGCCACGTTATCGTGCCCGGTTCCGAATTCGAGGCCCATGTTGACCGTGCCGACGAATTGGTTGTCATACACATTGTTGAACGCCGAAGCGGTTTGGACGGTATCGCTCGCGCTCCCGTCCGTGGTAAACCCGCCCCCGTTGTAGCTATCAACCGGTGGATTGTAGGGGTATGCGCCCTGAACATAGTTGTCGTGGATTTCAGCTGGGCTGCTCGACGTGCCCCCGGCCTCATACATGCTGATGTTTTCATTCACCAGGCTTTGGTAAGGATAGTTAATGATTTCATTCCAGGCTATCTTCATGCCGGGTACAGCGTTCACGTTGCTGATCTGGATAGCATGCGCCCAATTCCAGTTGCTTTCCCCGGCCAGGTAGCCGTTGCTCCCATTGCTTTCCAGGCCGAGAATATTACGGCCGCGATTATTCAGGATCGTGATCGTCTCGGTACCGTTACGGTTCCCCGCATAGCCGCGCACCCATACCCCAAATCGCACGTTTTCAAAGTAACAATTTTCCACGCTGAGCAGGCTAGGATTCTGCGCAGATACAAAAATGCCGTTCGATTGACCTTTCACGTTGGGATTGGTCCCTATTCCCATCACATTCTTAACCGTGAGGTTATTTCCGGAAACAGGGTCGGAGATGAGGTCGTTGGGGCCGGTCACGTAAGAGTTCTCGATCACGACAGCAGCCGTGGTGGAGATGGTCACCGCTGGTGTGTTCGGATTCGTGCTCTTCCAATTACCCGAATAGGTGCCGCCCTTGGTGATGGTCACGGGACCGCTCCATTCGATGTCGCCTAAGGAGCTGGTGACTGAAGTGGACGCTGTATGCCCCTGATAGCTGGCAGTAATGCCAACGTTTCCTGACGCGATTCCGGACACAACTCCATTTCCGGAGACACTAACTAGCCGGGGATCGGCCGAGCTCCAGCTGACGCCACTGCTTACTTTGCTGGAGGAGCCATTGGAATAAGTTGCCGTGACGGTAAGCTGAGTCGTGCCTCCTATATTGACGGCAGGCTGACCGGGCGTTATGGAAAGGGAACTGACGGTCTGCGCGTGGCCAAGCGAGGGTCGTAAGACGAAGCAGGCTAGCAGTAGAAGAGGTAAGTAGCAGGTGGATTGGAGCGGAGATAAGGACGTGAACGCGTAACGTTTGAGCCTGTTGGCTACGAAAGACTTCATAAACATCCTCTCAATAAAAAATTCAAGTCAGTCGATACACTCCTCCTGTTAGGGCTCTGGCAATGCTGCGGGCAGGCACGTGCGTGTGACCTGCGGGCGCATGTTCAGAGCCCCGCTCGAGGGAGACGGTCGGGTTATTTAGAGGCAGGTATGGAAAAGGAGCCGCGCGGATTGAAATGGCGTGTAGGTGCTTGCCGCAACGCCGAATCGTCAATAACGCGTTCGCAATCGCGCTGGGGAAAGTGTCCGGAAATCCGGAAGCGCGCTGCGGATATGTGTGTGTCTTCGAGGACTATATCTACAGTCGGTTGCAAAGCGCAACCCTGAACCAATGAAAAGGTTAGTTTTGCCTAACAATTTAAATGATTTGGAGAATCGCGGCGGAAGTGTATCAGAATCTGACAGTCAAGAGCGATGGTGTAGCGAAAAGAAACAAAAGTAACTACGTATCACGCGTAGGTAATGTCTGCCGGCACGCAAAGAGATGATCTGCAGGAAGGAACGTCAGATGATCGCGCCCACGCGCGTGCCCTGCGGATCGGGTCGGTGTCCGCAGAGCATGGGAGCCAACACCGATTAAAAACCGTCGACATCGATGACAGCCTGGGCAAAGGCCTGCGGGGCTTCCTGCGGAATGTTGTGCCCGACGCCCCCGGTGACGAGCCGGTAGTCATACCTGCCGGAGAACTTGTTGCGATAGGCTGTGCTGGGCGCGTGGATTGCCCCGTTGGAGTCGCCTTCCATGGTGATGGCCGGCACGGTGACGACAGGAAGCGCGGCCAGCCGCTTTTCGAGATCGTCATATTTCCGCTCACCATCCGCTAGGCCGAGCCGCCAGCGATAATCGTGCATCACGATGTCAACATGGTCTGGGTTGTTGAAGGAAGCTGCTGTGCGTTTGTACGTGGCATCGTCGAAAGTCCACTTCGGCGAAGCCTGGTGCCAGATGAACTTATTGAACTCGTCGAGGTATTTTGCATAGCCGGCCTTGCCGACTTCAGTGGCGAAATAGTACTGGTACCAAAATGCGAATGCAGCCTGGGGCGGCCACGGTGTCTGGTTGCCCGCAGGGCTGCTAATCAGATAGCCGCTGACGGAAACGATTGCCTTGCAGCGTTCCGGCCATAGTACTGCCATGACGTCCGCTGTGCGCGCCCCCCAGTCAAAGCCGGCGACGGTGGCTTTCTGAATTTTGAGTGCATCCATCAGAGCGATGATGTCGAGGCCAACGGCCGACTGCTGGGCGTTGCGCATGGTTGCGCTGGAGAGAAAGCTCGTGGTGCCATAGCCGCGCAGATAGGGAACGATCACCCGGTAGCCTGCTGCGGCGAGCAAAGGTGCAACCTCGACAAAGCTGTAAATGTCGTAGGGCCAACCGTGGAGAAGAACCACAGCAGGACCATTTGCCGGTCCAGCTTCAGCGTATCCAACATTAAGAAGCCCGGCATGGATCTGCTTGAGTGAGGCAAACGACGTGTTCGTTCCCGGCTTGATTGCGGGCACATCTGCTGCCTTGCCAGATTGCGCCTCCGCGGAACTGAACATGCCAAGTTGCGCAGCGGCGAGTGTCATGGCCGCATTGCCAAAGAAGCGGCGGCGCTGGTGGTTGATCTCTTCGGGTAGTTTGATGCTGGTCATTGGGGAGTCTCCTGAAAGCCATGCCTGGCCGATTTGTGGTGAGGAGCTCACATACTCAGGTAAGTTCCTCGAACTTCTTACTGCCTACTTCGGCGCCGTGCCATTGGAGTCGAAACAAAAAATTGATGGCAATAAGCGTTCGTTCGCTCGATGAGGGTCGTCGTCATGACTGGCTGGGTCAAAATCCGCGGGTTTTTACGAGCCTATGTTTACGTTTTCATCAGCATCGACAGGTTAGTTCGGTAACCCTTTGCGCTCTTTCTTAGAACTGCTGCCTTATTGCGATTTTTGCTGGAAAGGACCCTCATCGAGGGGTAACCAGACGTGTCGAAATTGGCTCCGGCGTGATTTCCTCACCCGGCCGTGGCTGCGGCGAATGGACTGCTCCGTCTTGTCACGCTGGACAGCGCCCGGCGGCAGCTGTCCAGCATTTATTAACGCTTTGTGGCGTTGGAAGGACCTAAAGGTTGCAACAGACGCTTTCCCATCGAATCAATCCGAACTTTCGAAGGACCTGGGCCGCACCGGCCTCAACGTTTTACCGAGTCTTTTTGCCGCTTACCAAGACCGGCCCACACTTGCTAACACGAAAGCGTCATCAATAGTAGGTATCTTGCGCTCGTATCTTTCGGTTACCAGAGACGGCGCAGTTCGTTGAAAACACTTCGATTTCTGGCAAAGACTGCCGTACTCTCCTGGTCAGGGATACCCGTTGGACGTCGCCTGGAGTTCGCTCCAGGCGCGCGGCACGAGAGTTTCCCGCCTATACCATCCCCCTGAAAAAACTTTGATTGGCGGAGCTTGGCATTTCAGGCCACGCCGGAGCAGGTCTCATTGAGCTTTGGTCGCACAGGGGTCGTTATCGTCGGTGGAGGCCCAGGGGGACTGGCGCCTTTACTCGCGGCGCATAGACACGGGCGTCTCGCTGAGTTGTTAAAAGAAGGCGTCACAGTGGTGGAGCAGGGAGGCGCCGTGGGAGCCGGAACCCTCGGCCATTGGTGCATTAACTCCGACAGTACCGGTTTGACCTTTGCCGATTGCCTTGCAGGACCGCCCGATAGCGAGCTTGCTTTCCTCCGGAACCATCCTATTACTAAAGAGTTTGTGGAAGCAGGACACGGTACTGTTCCGTTGCGCCGCGCGGGCGAGTTTCTGGCTTTGGTCGGGCGCGCAATGAACGATGTGATTCGGGCCTCACCGAACGGCAGTGTTCTCAAAAAGCATGAGGCCATTTCGATCCAACGCACTCCAACGGGTTGGCTCACGCGTGTCCAGGATGTTGAGTCCGGATACGAGAGAACCATTGAATCCCGCAATGTTGTGCTTGCTACGGGCGCCTCCCAGCCGGCAAAACGCCTTCGCGGGGAGAGAGTGGCCGGGGTCAACCTGGTCCAGCGATGCGGTCAGCGACTGTTGCAATCCAGCGACGTTCTCAGTACGACAGGTTTCGCATCCGTCGCGGCCCGTCTCGGCGCGCTCGGCCGCCCGCCGCGTGTTGTTATCATCGGCGGTTCCACCAGCGCCGCGGCCGTGGCACACGCTTTGTTGAACCGTATGCCTGGGGTAACGTTTGGGCCCGGCGGCGTGACCATCCTGCACCGGCGTCCGTTGCGGATCTTCTACCCCAGCGTGGAAGCAGCGCTTGCCGAGGGATATACGGAATTTGGACCCGAGGACATCTGTCCCGTCAGCGGGCGGGTGTTTCGCTTGGGCGGATTCAGGTTGGACTCGAGAGAGCTGATCATGCGCGCTCGCGGCATCGGTGGCCGGCCGGCTGAACCTCGCCTGCACTTACATCGCCTCAACGTCGATCATGCGGCTTCCCTGGCGCTGCTCGACAATGCGGATCTTGTGATCGCTGCGTTGGGTTACCGCCCTCGTGCGCTGCCGGTCTTCGACCAGGCGGGCAATCCCGTGCCCCTCCAATCGGAGACGGGTAACCAGGCACGGCTGGTCGATAACTACTGCCAGGTAATGGACGCGAATGGTAACCCGCTGCCTCACCTGTTCGCTATTGGCTTGGCGTCGGGCTTTGTCCCCTACGGAAAACTCGGGGGCGAGCCAAGTTTCAGGGGGCAGGCAAACGGCCTCTGGCTCTGGCAAAGTGACGTGGGCGGCTTGATTGTCGACGCCATTTTGGCTCCGCGCTTTTCCGAGGAGGACCTGCTGGAATCTCTGGATCTCTCGCGTGTGGAACAGGTCGACACGCCACAGGAGCTCGAGGTATGAAGATCCCAATGGTTCGTCCCGCGCCGCCTCAGCTCTCTCTCGCCGTCGCCGAATTGCGGTCACTGGAGGAGTCTGGAGTTTTCACCAATTTCGGGCCGGTCAATACGCTCTTCGAACGGGAGATGCTGGACCGCTTTTTCGGTGGGCAGGGCGCCTGCATGACGGTTTGCAATGCGACCATCGGCCTCATGCTGGCGATCAAGGAGGCCGTCGGCGACATCACTCCTGGACAATTTGCCCTGATGCCAAGCTTCACCTTTGCTGCCGCGGCGCATGCGGCGCTCTGGTGCGGGCTGACGCCGTTGTTCTGTGACATTGATCCCAGAAATTGGGCCGCCGATCCTGAAGCCGAATCAGCCATGCTGGGGCGTTATGCGGGCAGAATTGCCGTTGTGATGCCCTACGCGACATTCGGATACCCGATCGATCTGGACCGCTACCATGCAGTCGCAAACAAGCTCGGCGTACCTGTTGTAGTAGATGCCGCAGCCTCCCTGGGCACGTTTGACGCGCAGGGTCGAGGATTTGGCAGTGGCTTTTCCGGAAGTGTCGTGTTTTCCATGCACGCCACCAAGTCCTTTGCTGTGGGAGAGGCAGGACTGATTTACAGCGCGGATCCGGATCGCATTGCCACGCTGCGCACCATGAGCAGTTTCGGATTTGGTGAGCCGCGCTCGGCAACGATGCCCGGCTTGAATGCCAAACTCAGCGAAGTGAGCGCGTTGCTCGGGCGCTTGCGTCTTACTGATTACGACTGCATTACCGCCCACCGGGCCACGCTGCTCAATCGCTATCGGGCTGCGCTGCCGGAATTGGACTTTCAACAGGTTGCGCCGGGTATCCAGGCACATCAATTTGTCCCCGCCTTGTTGCCGTCTGCATTGAGCGGACGCAGGCCGGCGATTCGTGCGGAGTTAGAAAATCGGGGCATCACAACGGGAGCATATTTTAGCCCTCATTTACTCGAGCAGCCATATTTCCGCAAAGTGTGTCCGGCAACCCCGGTCCCTGTCTGCGACGACGTTTCCGCTAGGATGATCAGTCTGCCTCTATACGACACCATGACTCCTCATGAGGTCGACTACGTGGTGGAAAGCCTTCGCAGCGTGATCAGTGACATGGAGCCGCTCTCGCCGTCTCGCGGTGAACACCATGCGCCGATGGTTTACGCAGGCGCCAGCTACGCAGGCGCTCAAGTGAACGCGAAATAACATCGACATCACCGAAGCCATAAATGGTAGTAGAAGGAAGGGTCATGAACACCTCCAATCCCCGTTGCGCCGTCGTCTTCAAAGCTTACGCGTGGGACGCGTTCGTTGAACGCCAGGCACGTAGGCTCGCTGAGGCTGCAGGCGCGCTCGATTTTTACGTCCTGGTCGATGAGACCGCCGGACCAGTCGGGCAGATACCATTCGACCGTGTCGTCCGCTTCACCTGCGCCGATCTTGAAGCGGGTGGTCTGGCCATGCGATTTGGGGTGGGTGGGGTGCTGTGGTGGAATCCGGATTACGCGCACTATCAGTTTCTGACCGAGTGCCCCAACTACGACAATTACCTGTTCGTCGAGTACGACTGCGTCGTGCAATGCTCGCTGGAAAAGTTTGTGGCCAGTGCGGTGTCACGAGGCGCCGATTTGATTTCAATGCCCATCTTGCGCCACCTCGCCCAGTGGCATTGGACGCCGTATCAACGCGATGTCTATGCTCCTGAAGAGGCCAGGCTCTCTTTGCTCAACGTGTGCTTTCATTCCGCAGCCGCGTTGAAGATGTTGCACCAGCGGCGGCTCGCGATGAAAAACGATCCCGCCCTCCGTGCGTGGCCCAGCAGTGAGCTTTTTGTCCCTAGCGAGCTCGTGCGTGCGGGAATGAACTGGGTATCGCTCGCCGAGTTTGGCGACGTTGCGCGCTATGATTGGTTCCCGCCCACCCTGGAAGAAGATTTGGCGCCATCCGATGGTGATACTTTTCTCCACCCGGTACTTGACCGGCGGCGCTACGTCGCCTCTATCCTGCATAATCGCGGCTCGCTTGCGCCTGGCGAACTGAGGCGTTCGCTCGCCCGTTTCAGTCGCGAGGAATACGCGAAGCATATCTGGCCGGCCGCCCGCAAGGGAGCAGTCAGACGGATACGGCACAAGCTGATTCAATGGCGAATGCAGATGGCCGTGTCGATGTTTCTGTAATCAGCGGCCCAGATCTCAGACTTGTCCAATCAGGCTTGCGCTCTTCTACCAGGGCGCCGAGTAGAGATTGCGGAAGGGTACTGCCTGCTCCGCAAAAGCGGTCGCGATATGCGGCGCAACCGAGCCCCCGGCGCCGATGAAGGCGGAATTGTGCAGGAAGCTGCGCCGAGTCCTGTCCATGGCACCTTCTCCCTCCGTCCCTCTTTCCATCAAAGCCATGAGAGTTAATGTATGCTGTGTGTATCCAGTTGTCGACAGCCTGTGGCCGCTGGTGTACATTGACTCTATTCCAAAATCTGGCAGATCACAGTCGCTTGATGAAGCAGCCTGTCAAAATCTTGCAGAGCATGAGGGCCGGTCGATTCGGCGATCTGACCGTCCTCGGAAGCCAATATATTGACCGGAATCGAGTCAGCCACTGGTGCTGTGCCGTTTGGTCGGAGCAGGAACCGGATGTTCGAACGTATTGGATTTCAGCGACGGATTTACCGGAAAACTTAACCGGAAAGCATCGGGAAGCGGTGCTTCAGGCAATCAGAATGTGGGAACCGGCTTCTAGTGCATTGCCGCGAGCTTAACACAGGTTTCTTATCTCTCAGAGCCGCAGCCCAATTGAATTGAGATCTGTTGAAACCTTGGACGTGGACTGATCCTGGTCTATCGGTTGGTTTCCGCGGCGCTTTTCTACTGCTTCCCGTGGAAACACCGTGTTGATTTCTTGCAGCGCGGCATCTTGGGTGGCGGCTTGTACGCCGACTCGGCGTCACCGATATGAGCGACGGAGTTCACTCACCGATTGCCAAATTAGCCCCCGGCATGCAGGGTCGACTTGCGAACAATCAAGCGGGGCTTGACCAACACGGTTTTCGGGAGCGCCGTGTTCTTGGATTCGATCGCATCGAGCGCTAGCTTCGCAGCTTTGTGGCCAATGGAAGCAATCCCCTGATCAACCGTGCTTAACGAGACTGCCAACATCTCTCCGTAGGTAACATTGCCGCATCCGATCACGGCGACATCTTCCGGGATGCGAAGCCCGCATTCCATGATGGCGCGCATGGCGCCGATACCAGCAGCGTCACTGTGACAGAAGACTCCGTCCGGCCGAGTGGGCAGCTGCAATAGCTTCTTCATACCCAAATAGCCAGTGCGCTCTGAGTCTGTGTCGCGTACGCTATGTTCGCGAATAAACCCGCGGAGCGGCGTGATTTCGCGCTCGGCAAGAGCTTTCTGGTACCCGGCCAGACGTCCGGTCGAGGTGCTGATCAATGGTCCTCCTATGTGGGCAATGCGGCGGCACCCCTGATCGAGAAGGTGTTTGGTAGCCATGTAGCCCACTTCTTCATCATCCACACCGACAAAGTTGGTTTCGAGACCGGCAAAGCGCCGGTCGATCAGGACGTAAGGGACGGACTGCTCCTCGATGCGGCGGTAGATTTCCACGGTCCGCTGCACGGACGCAATGATGAGAGCATCCAGGCCCATCGCCAGCATGTTCCGGATCTCGTGCCTCTCCATCTCAGGGTCATCTCCCGAAGCGGAGATCACGATGCTGTACTTTTCTTTGCCGGCTGTCCTGGCGATGGCCTGGGCGATCTCGGCGAAGAAGCCATTGACGAGCTCGGGGACAACCAGGCCAATCATGTAGGTTCTGCCCGTGGCGAGTGCGCGAGCGCGGAGATCAGGCTGGTAGTTCAGCTCCTTGATTCTCTTCTGCACACGCTTCTTGGTTTTCTGGCTAATGTCAGGGTGGTCTCGCAAGGCTTTGGAGATGGTGACGGACGAAAGATTCAGATCCCGGGCAATATCTATCAGGCGAACACGCATCTTCGACTTTCCTCAAAACCCCAACCATCTTTTCACACCTCTACCGGGTACTTGCAGAGCGTGAGAATCGAGCCAATTGTACGGTTCCGATGAACCCCCGCGCAGACAAATCGTCGTAGTCGCTAAAGTTGGCGCAAATAGTCAAAATAGGCTGATTGGCGCGGCTATTGGCAGATTTACTTAAGCGCTTACAAAATCCTTGACGAGCTATGGCAAAGCGGCTATTGTGCGTTTACGGCCTACTCAAAACATCTCCTGGGGAGCGGTCGCCCAATCAATTCATTCGTGTGAGGACCTTCCATGGCGTCCGACCGTGACCACAAACTCGGGATGGATCGGGACATCAGCCGGCGCGACTTTCTCAATGGAGTAGCAGCAACATCGGCTGCGGCGTTTTTGCCGGCCCGCTTGTTGGGACTGGAGGGGACCGGGGAATATGCACCTGAAAAGGCGATCGATTACAATCCAGCGGCACTGACGGGAATGCGCGGGAGCGGCTATCCAGGCGCGTTTAAAGTCGGTCATGCGATGCGCGATGGGGTGTATTGGCCAGGGGCGCCGGCGCCCATCGATACGCACGAAGAGTACGACCTGATCATTGTGGGCGCAGGCATCAGCGGACTTTCGGCGGCGTATTTTTACCGCCAGGCGGAAAAGGCCGGCAAGCGCATTCTTATTCTCGACAACCACGACGACTTCGGCGGCCACGCAAAACGTAACCAGTTTGAGTACAAGGGCGATGTCCGGATTTCCAATGCCGGCACTTTCTGGATTGAAGGCGAGTACGGAGAAACGTCGACACGCTTGCTGGCGGAGCTGGGCATCGACGCGGCAAAGATCTACAAAGAGAATACCAACCCAGGGTTTTATTCATCTCTCGGCATGGGCCAGGGGGTTTTCTTCGACAAGGAGACGTGGGGGCAGGACAAGCTGCTGCCCGATCCTGCACCGTGGACGGATTTTGTCGCAATGTATGAGCCCACGGTACCCCCCGACCAGGCGGAGCGCTGGAAGAAATTCATGGCGGAAGCGCCGATGCCGGAGCACGTGAAGCAGGATCTTTACCGGCTTTACAACGACAAGCGCGACTATCTGCCGGGACTGACGGTTGAGCAAAAGATCGAGAAGCTGAGCGAGATCAAGTACCCGGAGTTTGTAACCACGATTGCAGGTTGCGATCCGATGGTACTGACCTATCTGCGCGATCGTACCTTTGGCGATGGAACCGGGCTCGACCAGCTGCGCGCGATTCATGCCAATGGCTATATGCCGGGGCTGCAAGGGCTGAACATCCCGCACGTGGAAGATGCCGGCACTTATACGCACTTTCCCGACGGGAATGCGACGATCGCGCGGCTGTTGGTGCGCAGACTGATTCCCGCGGCGTTACCGGGAACTACGCTGGAAGACAGCATCCTGGCCAAGGTGAACTACGCGGCATTGGATGTCGCCGAATCGCCGGTCAAAATCCGGCTTAACAGTACCGTGGTGAAAGTTCAGCATGTGGAGCCGGCCGCTCCATTCAACTTTGGCGATCCCGCGGCCATGCGCGGGAACTGGGTGGAAGTTTCCTACTCCCGCGGTGGCCAGCTGTACACAGCCCGGGCTCGGCACTGCATTCTCGCGTGTTGGAATTTTTTGATTCGCTACATTTGCCCGGAACTACCGGCGGCCCAGAAAGAGGCGTTGGCCCACAACGTAAAGACTCCGAATCTGTGGATCAACGTGTGGCTGCGCAACTGGCAGGCTTTCCACCGGGCGAAGGTGAACTTCATCAACGCACCAACCAGCTACTTTGCGTCGATCATTCTGGAGCAGCCGGTTACGATCGGCGGCTACTCGCACTCGCGTACGCCTGACGATCCCACGGTGCTGACGATGTTGCGGGGCTACATCCGGCCCGGGCTGCCGATTTCAGAGCAGTACCGGCTGGGCCGGCTGGAGATGTACCAAACCACCTTCGAGACATTTGAGCGCAATTTGCGCGACCAACTGGGCCGCACACTCGGACCCTATGGGTTCAATCCCGCAGAGGACATCCTGGGGATCACGGTCAATCGCTGGGGACACGGTTATGCCCGATGGGAAGAGACACCGAGTCCGAAGGATGTACCGTACATGGTTCGCGGACGCCAGCCTTATGGGCGTATCGCCATTGCGAACAGCGACGCCGGCGGTGAGCCGCTGACCGTGGTCGCCATCGATCAGGCATTCCGGGCCGTAAACGAAGTTTTGCTGGCATAAATCTTTCTTACATAAAAACGCCAAGGAGCCAATGATGAAGAGCCTTCGTCTTTGTGTGGCTTTATTTGCTGTAGTTCTCGGGGCCGTCGATGCGAGCTGCCAAACCGCTACAGCGACGCTGCGCGGAGACGTGTCAGATGCGCAGGGTGCGGTGGTCCCGGGCGCGAACATCACTCTCTTGAATGGCGCAACGGGGTTCAGCCGATCAACCAGGAGCGACTCCAGCGGCCGGTATGAATTCACCGAGATTCCCCCGGCTACGTATCAGCTGACGGTGAACGCCGCGGGTTTTGCCAACTTCACCAACGAAAACGTAACCCTGGTGGTCGATACCCATGCGGTGCTGAACGTAAAGCTGACGGTCGCAGGCACCACGGAGCGTGTGGAGATTAACTCGGGCCCGGAGCTTGCCGTCTCCAGCGATGCCACGCTCGGCAATGCCTTCGACTCCAAGCAGATGGTAGATCTGCCTTTCCAGGGGCGTAATCCAGCGGGCATTCTGAGCTTGCAGGCTGGCGTGGTCACGACCGGCACGGGCACGGTGAACAACTCCAATGACACGCGGGCCGGCGCCGTTGCCGGCGCGCGTAGCGACCAGGCGAATATCACCATCGACGGCGTAGATAACAATGACCCGCTGCAAGGCCAGGCATTCCAGGGGGCGCTCCGGGCGACGCTCGATTCACTGCAGGAGTTTCGGGTGACCACGACCGGCGGCAACGCGGATGCGGGTCGATCCTCAGGCGCGCAGATCACCATGGTGACCAAGAGCGGAACTAACAAGTTTCACGGCTCGGCATATGAATATTACCGGCCCAACAACACGGTGGCGAACGACTGGTTCAACAAGCTGTCACAGATACAGAATGGGGAGCCAAATGTTCCGGGAAAGTTGATCCGCAATACGTTCGGGGGGACGGTGGGCGGCCCGATCAAGACCGACCGGGTGTTCTTCTTCTTTGCCTACGAAGGCCTGCATCAGCGGGAAAACACGCAGGTGACACGTACCGTACCCAGCGCAGATATGCGCAACGGCATCCTGTCTTACCTGTGTTCGGGGGCGAATTGCCCCGCTTCGGGCTTGTTTACCATGAGCGCGTCGCAGTTGGCGTCGATCGATCCTAACTGCAGCACGCCGAGCCCGGGTTTTCCTTCGGGCACGTGTCCGCTGGGCCCGGGCGCGAATCCGGCGATCGAAGCGTTGTTCAACAAATATCCGTTACCGAATACGAATTCTGTAGGCGACGGCTATAACGTTCGCGGCTACACGTTCTCGGCTCCGGCGCCGGCGAACCAGAACACTTCGATTTTTCGCCTGGACTACAAAATCACCTCGGATTCGCGCCACCAGGTCTTTGGGCGCGCCAACCTGCAGCAGGATACCGCGGCCGGCACCGGCCTGAACGGCCCGGAGTTTCCCGGGGACGCACCAAACATTACTACGCTGGGTCATAACTCGGGGATTGTGGGCGGGTACACGGGGATTCTCTCGACCAACGTAGTGAACAACTTTCGCTACGGATATATCCGGCAGAGCATCGCCAACAATGGGCTGGAAACTTCTTCATACATCAACTTCTCGACACTTTCTCCGTTGACCGGGGAAACGAACACGACCCGGCAACAAATCCCGGTCAACAGCTTCGCCGACGACGTCACCTGGAACAAGCACTCGCACACGCTGGGCTTCGGCGGCGAATTGCGCGTGCTCAACATCGAGGCGCAGAGCAACAACGGCACCTACTTTACCGGCAACGTAACCTCCGCAAATATTCAATATGCTGCGATCGCGAACAGCGGCCAGAGCCTCGACCCGGGCGCCTCGCAATTCGCTTCGCTGGGGTTGCCGGCGGTCAACTCCAGTTATGGCACCAGCTACGACAATGCGGTGCTTTACCTTACCGGCATTATTCCCAGTGTCACGGCCAACTATCAATTCACCAAGAGCCTTTCCCTGTATCCGCAAGGCACTCTGGTACCCCGCCACTACAGGTCGCACGAAGGGGAGTTTTATGCTCAGGACAGCTGGCAGATCAAGCCGAACCTGACCATTACCTACGGAGTGCGTTACACCCTGCTGCAGACGCCCTACGAGACCACCGGCCTGCAGGTTGCACCGACCGTCAGCCTGGAGGGCTTTTTGCAGAACCGGCTGGCCAGCATGCTGAAGGGCCAGCCGTACACGCCGCTGATTGGCTTTAATCTTTCCGGCCAGGCAAATGGTAAGCCTGGATACTGGCCGACCAATTACGACAACTTCGCGCCCCGTCTCGCATTTGCATGGTCGCCCGGAACAACGCCGCGAATGTTCGGAAGATTGCTGGGAGGAGCCGGCAAGAGCACGGTGCGAGGTGGTTACGGAATCTACTACGACCACTTTGGCGAGGCGCTTACCTCGTCGTTTGCGCAGAACGGCTCGTATGGATTGAGCACGTCTCTCAGCACCCCGCCGGGCATTCTGGACCCGGATACTTCGCCGCGGTATACGGGCATCAACAACATTCCCACGCAGTCGGCGGGGGGCTGCGCCGCGCCGCCCTGCCAGATGATTCCGTCGGCCAACCCATCTCCGTTCCCGGTTTATCCGACGACCAGCCTTTCCAGTGGCGGCTTCGCCACGTCCATGGCGATCGACGACAAGACCAAGACTCCGTATTCCCATGTGGTGACGTTTACCTATTCGCGCGAGCTGCCGAAGGGGCTGGTCTTCGAGGCTTCGTATACGGGGCGATTCGGCCACCACCTGCTGCAGGATGAGGACTACGCCACACCGGAAAACATCGTTGATCCGCAGTCGGGAATGGATTACTTTACCGCGGCGGGCAAGCTGATCACGGACTATCGCAATGGAGTACCGATTCAGAGTATTGGGTCGATCCCTTACTTTGAGGACTTTTGGCCGACCGCCGGAGGACCCGCGTCAACCCAATTGTTTGGCGCTTACGGCGGCCAGTGCGCGCCCGGCACAACCCTGGTTGCTCCGCAGACAAATGTGACCCCCACGCAGGCGCTCTACAACTTGTTCTCCTGCAATCCCAAGAATTCCACGGCGGCCATTTATTACGCGGATGTGCCGCAAGTGACCGGCGGTCCCTGCTTCCCGGCATGTGCCACGATCAACGGACAGAGCCATCCCTACGCCTTTTGGGATGCGCAGTATTCCGCCCTGATCGGTTATCGCAGCATCGGCAACAGCGTTTACAACGGACTGCAGGCGACGTTGCGGGCGCAGGGCAGAAACCTGCAATTCGATCTGAACTACACCTATTCCCACTCCATCGACATGGGGTCAAATGCGGAGCGACTGGATTATTTCTCCGGGGGCGGATACAGCGGCTCAGTCTCGGCCAGCAATGCCATCCCGAACATATGGAATCCCAAACAGAATCGGGGCAGCTCTGACTTTGACCTGCGCCATCAGATCAATGCCAACTGGCTTTACCTTCTGCCCTTCGGCAATGGTGCCCGCTTCGCATCCGGCGTACCCCACCTGGTGGATGCGTTCATCGGCGGATGGCAGTTGACGGGTATCTACCGCTGGTCGACAGGCTTCCCCATCTCGATCATGCCGGGACAATATTGGTCCACGGATGCCAACCTGATCTCACCGGCTGTGCAGCTCGCGCCGGTCAAGACCGGGGTGCACACGGTCAACGGCAATCCGAATTTGTTCAAGGATCCGACAGCGGCGTTAGCAGCCTTCCAGTATCCTCTGCCCGGGCAGTCGGGCCCGCGCAATGGGATTCGCGGTCCGGGACTGTTCGATATCGATACCGGACTCAATAAGTCCTGGGCAGTCTTCGGAGAACAGCGCATCATCTTTGGCTGGGAGGTATACAACGTAACCAACAGCGTGCGCTTTGATGTGCTGCAGAGTGAGTATCAGAACGCCAACGAGATCTCGGAAGCAGGAAGCTTCGGGAACTTTTCGTCTACGCTCACCAGCCCTCGCGTGATGGAGTTCTCGCTCCGGTATAGATTCTGACGTGAAGGATGAACCCTTGAAGCCAAACCCACAGCGCCACGAGCTCCGGCAAAACAGCGTATCGTTCTTCGGGGCTCTGGCAATGTCCGCGGCTTTCATGGGCCCAGGGGTCAGCATTTTTTACAACATTGTGCCGGCCGCGGCGGTGGCAGGGGCGGCTTTCCCGCTCTCGTTCCTGGTTTCGATGATTGCGATTTTATTCGTGGCCGCCAGTGTGGTGGCGTTCTCACGCAAGATTCAAAGCGCTAGTTTCGCGTTTGCTTATACCTCTGCCGGGCTGGGGCCGAAATTCGGCTTTATGGCGGGCTGGATCGCGCTGCTCGCCTATGCCATGATTGCACCCCTTACCTATGCCGGATTCGGCATTATGGTCTCGGAATTCATGCAGCGTCAGTTTGCGGTGCAGGTTTCCTGGATCTGGTTTTTCGTTGCGGTGGGCGTGGTCGTGAGCCTGCTCTCGTGCTTCGGGGTGAGCCACTCGACCCGCACCACACTCGTCTTCCTGGTGCTCGAAGTCGGGGTCATGTTGGCGCTCTTCGGCTCGGTCATCTTTGGCGGCGGACAGAACTCCGTGCAGCCATTTATGTATCACAGCGCGCCCCACGGCTTGAGCTCGATCGGCGCCGGGATGGTGTTTGGGATTCTCTCGTTTACTGGATTTGAAGCAGCGGCGAACCTGGGTGAAGAGACGCGCAATGCGGCGCGCAATGTCCCTGTCGCGATCGCTTTGTCGGTGATCCTGATTGGCGTGTTCTATATCGTCGGCAGCTACGTGGCGGATATCGCCTTCCATCTGGAAGCCGCGGATATCGCCAACAACGGCGCACCCCTGGATGTGATTTGTCGCAGGTTCTGGGGCAACAACTGGGCCTGGGTGGTGGACCTTACGGTGCTCAACAGCGTCTTCGCCAACGCCATCGCAGGCCAGATGTCGATGGTGCGAAACCTGTTCTCACTGGGCCGAGCCCGGATGCTGCCAGGCTTTTTAGGACGCACCAACCGGTTTGGCGCGCCTTTCAACGCCGTCCTTTTCGATTTTGGACTGTCGATGGTGCTGGGGTTGTCGGTGGGATGCTGGATCGGCGCGTGGGGCGTGTGGAAGTTGATGGGGGCCATCATGTCGATCGGGCTGATCCTGGTGTATGCGTTGGTTTCGGCCGCACTGCCGTTTTTCTTCCTGAGCAAACACCGCGATGAGTTTTCTCGGCTCAAGCATGTATGGGTGCCGTTGATCTGCATGGTGCTGCTGTTGTTGCCACTGTACGGCACGATCTGGCCAGTGCCGATCTTTCCTTACAACCTGGCGCCCTACGTGGTCGTGCTGTGGATCCTGATCGGTAGTTACCGGTTGGCCAGCCGGCAACGCGCCGGTGATTTCGCCGCCGGATTCGGTAGCTCGCTGAGCGAATAGTTCGCTGGTCTCTATTTAGAAACGTTTTCCGGAGCAAATAGAAAGGACGTCGTCATGGATTTGAAGGTAAACGAGGTTTCCCTGAATGGAAGTGGGGTTGCGGTAAGCCATCCGCTGGACCCGCTCACGGCAGGTGAGATCACTCAGGTTGCGCGTATCCTTCATGAGCATTTTCAATGGGGAGCGGATTTGCGGGTGGAGACGATTGACGTCCACGAACCGGCGAAAGATGTGGTGCGCAACTACGATCCAAACACCGCACCGGTCCGGGTAGCCCGCTTCAATGTGTACAAGCATGGGGTAATGGGCGTGTGGCAAGGCCTGGCAGACCTGGGTAGCGGCAAAGTGATCTCGAAGGTTTTCCGGGAGAGCGCACGGCCCATGCTGGCAGTGCGGGAGATTTTGCTGATCGAGGAGACGGTTAAGGCCGATGCCCGTTTCCAGGAAGCACTGCGTCGCCGTGGCCTAATCGACGAACTGCAGTACATTTGCGTCGATCCCTGGACGGTGGGCGACTTCAACGTCCCGCTGGAGCAGGGAAGGCGGGTACTGAATTGCTTCATTTGGATGCGCATGTTTCCACTGGACAATTATTACGCTCACCCGGTGGAAGGGCTCCACGCGCTGATCGATGTGAGCACGCTGGAAGTGCTGGATGTGCACGATCATTTTGCGGCCACGGGCGATTACATTCCGGTTCCGCGTACTCCGCTCAATTACGATGCGGCATTGAGAAATAAGTTTCGCGAGCCGTCTTCGCGGCTCGATGTGGTGCAGCCGGATGGTCCCGGGTTCAAGGTGAAGGGCACCCAGGTGACGTGGGAGAATTGGGACTTTCGCGTGGGCTTCAATGGCCGCGAGGGGCTGGTGCTATACACCATCGGCTATACCCAGGACGGCAAACGGCGGCCGATCGTGTATCGGGCTTCGATCGCGGAGATGGTGGTGCCGTATGGAACGTCGGAGAGAAGCCATTACCGGAAGAATGTGTTCGACAGCGGCGAGCTTGGCTTTGGCCGGATGGCGAACTCATTAACATTGGGTTGCGATTGCCTGGGAGTGATCCACTACTTCGATGCGGTGGTGCCGGATGTGTTTGGTGCTCCACGCACGATTGAGCGATGCATCTGCCTCCACGAGGAAGACGCAGGCATGTCGTGGAAGCACTTCGATCTGCGCACCGATCGCACAGAAGTGCGGCGAGCGCGCAAGCTCGTCATTTCTTCAATTTCAACCATTGGCAATTATGAATATGCGTCGTATTGGTATCTGCACCAGGATGGGCGGATCGAATACGAGATGAAGGCTACGGGAATTATCAATACCGCGGGATGCATTCCAGGACAGCCGGGGAAATTTGGGAACGAGGTAGCTCCCGGGGTTGTGGGGCATATCCACCAACACATTTTTTCCGCCCGGCTGGATATGGAAGTGGATGGGCCTAATAACACAGTGACGGAATGCGATACGCTGGCGGTGCCGGTGGGACCGGAGAATCCTTATGGCAATGCGTACTACGTGCAAGAGACGCCACTGAAGATTGAGGGCGAGGCGCAACGGGATTTTGACTTTTCGAAGATGCGCTATTGGCGGATTACCAACCCGAACACCAGCAATTGGGTGGGAAAACCGACGGCGTACAAGCTCGAGGTGCGCTCGGCGGTGCAACCGTTTACGCATCCGGATAGTCCGTCGGGACGGCGGGGTAGGTTCCTGCAGCATCAGTTGTGGGTGACGCCGTTCGATGAGAATGAGCGGTTTCCAGCGGGTGAGTTTGTCAACCAGTCTACGGGCGATGATGGGCTGCCGGCCTGGACGGCTAAAAATCGATCGATTGAGAACACGGATGTGGTGCTTTGGCATAGCTTCGGTGTGCACCATTTGCCGCGGCCGGAAGATCACCCGGTGCAGTCGTGCGTGATGTGCGGGTTTACTTTGGCTCCGTCGGGTTTTTTTGATCAGAATCCGGTGATTGATTTGCCTCCGATGAAGAATATGGCAAGCTGCTGCACGCATTCGGGGAAGTAGGGCAACCGCGGGTCCTAGTCTCCCTCGGTGCCCACGTTACGGTCGCGTGTTCGATAAAAAATGTAGCCGAAAATGTTGCTGACCAGCGTAGTGCCGAGAATCTTGGCAGCGTAGGCGCGGGGATTGACAACGTCGACGAACGGATACGAGGACATGAGCAGACTGAATAGGGTGGCGATAAACCCCGCGATCGAGGTCCAACGGATCCAGCGCGGCAGACGAGCGCGCAGAGTGGCAGCGCCGGCGAGTGGAATAGCAAACATAGCCAGGTAAGCAAGTTCATAGTGCGCGGTGGCAGCGTTGGAGAGGACTTGAAAGGCCTCCTGCGCGTGAACTCCCGTGTCGGCAAGCAGGAGGATCAGCAATACCAGGGCGCAGGCGCAGCCGATGGAGTTGCTCGGCGTGCGAAAGCGGGGATGAAGACGAGTAAACCAGGAAGGAATGAGATGGTCCCACCCGGCGACCAGAGGAAGACGAGTTATCCCGGTGAAGATGAGACTAGCGGCGGCAATCAGGCGGAACAGCAGCAACAGGATGGCAATCACGGCGACGAGATTACCGAGGCCGGTGTTACCCAGGGCGTAGCGGAAAGTCTGCGGAATAGGGGCGATGTAGTCGATGCGATCGTGGGCAAAAGCTAAGACAGAACTCGTGCCAAGAATGAACATCGCGCAGATCATGGGTGAGGCGAAGATGACCGACCTACCGATGGAATGAGCGGCATCTCTGCTTTCTCCGGCCAGGATCGCGATGTACTCCAGGCCAACCAGGGCGTTAAAGATCATCTGGCCAAATAGGGCAAGGGAGACCATGTTCGCCTGAGGAAGATGGAAGGGAAGCGGCTCCCAGTGGATGTGGCTGTGATGGAGGATCATCCACACCGGGAGCAGAATAAGGGCGGTATACACCGCGAGAATGGAGAGGCCGCCGATGTTATGGATCCACTTACCGATGGCCAGGCCGCGAACGGCCGCGGCCGCGATGGCAAGCGTGATGACTGCGACGATGGCGAAAACGGCGATATGGCTTTCTGGCAGCCACGCAGCGGTGGGTCCGATGAGATAGGAAACCCCGGTGGGCATCTCATAGAGGATGGCGGCGGTGATGACGAGCCCGTAAACCCAGATATTCCACGCGATCATGAAGCCACCAAGATCGCCAAAGGCGGTTCGAGCCCATACGTAAAGGCCACCTTCGAGGGGCATCTCGCGGTTGAGGTAGATGACCGACACGGCCATGGGGAAGTAGAAGACCAACATGGCGGCTATCCAGGTAACGGCCTGGGCGCGGCCCAGACCCGCCGCGATCCCGACCCAGGAACTGCCGACTACACTGACCACTTGGGTGAGGATGAGATCGCGCAGCCGAAGCTGGCGATGGAGACTGGTCTCCGCAGTATCTGAAGTGGAAGCCATGTGCTGGGTATCGTCGCACAAAGAGCTGGAATTCTAAGCAATTTTTTCGAATGGTCAAAGCTGGATGATCGGCCCTGTCAGTCTGGAATTTTGCGCACGGACTCTTCGATGTATCGACTCAGGTGTTGTTGTGCCAGGCGCAGCGGCGCCTTGGACTTCTGCAGTCTTGATGTAAAGAACGCACCTTCCAGCAAAGAGATCACTAAAGTCGCGAACGCTTCCGGGTCCACCAAACCACGGATCTCCCCCGACTTCTGACCCTGCTCAACGATCTGCTTGAGCAGCGCGACCCACGCAGCAAGCGCCTCTTGCGCCTTGTGGTACAGAGTGAGATTGCCGTCGTCGGCATCGATCGCCGTGTTGAGCAAGGGGCATCCACCGGCGAAGGGAGGCTTGCGAACAAAATTGTCAATATGCAGTTGTAACTTCTCAATGCTTCCGGATACCTGATCCAGATTGCCGGCGCGTGCCTTGCAGGTCTCCGCCCACGCGGCGTCAAAGGCTTCTGACGCCAACTCCTCTTTGTTGTTGAAGTGGGTGTAGAGACTGCCTTTTTCCAGGCCGGTCGCCGCGCTTATGTCCTGCATGGAACAGCCGTTGAACCCCCTTTTGTTGAACAGAGGAGCTGCCCTTTCGATGATCTTCCTGCGCGTTAGTTCACCCTTACGCATGAGTCTTCTCCCGCAAATGAAAAAACGGGAGCAGCGTGTTCCGCGTCGCTCCCGTCCCTTTTCTACGATCGTGGATTACCAGGGTAGTTCTTGACCAAGGTGAATGAATCGGCCACTCGGACCATCGGGACCAAGAAGTGCGAGGTCGACGCTGGTCTTCGCGCCTTCGGGGATCTCCATGGGAGCCTGGTCGGTGCCCATTTCCGTCTTCACCCAACCCGGGTGAGCGGAATTCACTTTGACTTTGGTGTCCTTCAGTTCTGCTGCGAGGTGAATCGTGAATGCATTCAGAGCCGCTTTCGATGCGTCATAAGCGAACACTTTGAAGCCCGCAATCGGGCTCTTCGGATCCGCATGAAGAGTCAATGAACCGAGTATGCTCGAAAGGTTCACAATACGGCCGGCTTCACTCTTTTTGAGCAATGGGAGCAGCGACCGAGTCACCGCGATGACGGCAAACAAATTTGTGCCGAAAACCTTTTGCAGTTCTTCTTCTGTGGTGTTGATGGTCTTCGGGACGAACCCATCCTGTGGTCCGACGCCTGCGTTGTTAACCAGAATATCGAGTTTTCCGAATTTGTCCCCGATCGTCTTGACTGCGGCTTCGCGATCCTGCGCGTTGGTAACGTCAAGCTTCAGAGGAAACGCCTCGACGCCATCCTTCTTGAGCTTCGAAGCAGTTTCTTCAGCGGACTTCAAAGTCCGGGCAGCGACAATGACCGTCACGCCCTTTTGCCCGAGCTGACGAGCTGTTTCAAAACCGATTCCACGATTGGCGCCAGTCACCAGCGCGATTTTCTTGTCAGTTGCCATGGTATTGATCTCCTGGGTAAGAGATGTTCTGCAACTGAGGGAGGATTCGTAAAAATATGACCGGTCGGAAGTTTATTTCGCGCACCTCATCGGACGATCGGAAACCTAAGTGCTGTTTTCCTGCGATTCTTGATGCGGTCAATGGAATCGTCCCCGCCGAGATCTCCCGTCCCACAAAGGTTCCTGGCACTACCGACAACCCGCCGTGGAGCGTACAACTAGAAGTTTCCACCTGTCACGCAAGAACTATAGCGAACGACGCCAGAACCCGTATGCTCATTAAGAAGCGGCGATTCTCTAAGAACCTCTTGATCGATTCCTTCGGGGGAGGGACTTTATCAACGGGCACAAGGAGAATCGCTGTTGTGTTTCATCCACTGGATTTGAGGTGATTGCAATGAACCCGTTCACAACTGAAGAGACACTGCACGATTACCTCAGGCGGTACCTCGACAGAATCTCCAAATCCAAAGCACGGGGACTGGTCGAACAAAAGGACGTTCCGGAACGAGACACCGTCACCGGCTTTCCGGAATTGCTGAGTGCCCTCAAAAAGTAAGCCCGTTTCCCGTCGCAAAACCGGTTCCCCAGTCATACTCGTCAGAGACTCCCTGCTCTGAATGTTTTGCAGATGGCGCATCCATCCACGGGGTGATTCCATAGATGCCCGATCCACGGCACGACCGCCGCGCCTTCATGAAAGGGCTTGCCTATCTCGGATCACAGCATCTGCTTCCAGCACGCTTTGCTACGGGTGTTTCGATGGACCACTCGCAAGGAATTAAAGAAATATTATTGGGTAGGAATCAGATGCCTCGCAAGCAGCCCCGGGGACGGGTAAAAGTTGGCAACGGGACGGTTCTGGCGGACGATGGATCACTGCTGCGCATGGTCCATAGCTATGTCCACGATTACTTTTCGCCTCACTACACAGATGTCAACTGGTGGAGAGCGATGCGCGATGTCGGGCACTTCAACACGGTTCGCGTGATGGCCTTCCTTGGGTGCTGGCCGAAGAGCACTCAGGTCATGGACCTCAAGACCTTGCTTCCCCGTTTGGACGGAATGGTTGACCTGGCCGGAAGCGAAGGGCTGTACCTGTTGATCGACAATCATTCAGAATGCTGCGGAAACCAGGATGTGCCGAACGACACGGCCTTCTGGAAGGCGGTGGCCCCGAGATATAAAGACCACACGCACGTGTTTTACGAGTTGAAGAATGAGCCCTGGCAATACAGCGGGCTCGCGGAATATGAACGGACGATGTACGGAGTGATGCGACCGCTCGCTCCGGAGACGCACATCATCCTTTGGACCGTAGAAAATCTCATCCATCTTACCGATCCTCTTGCCCTCATCCGGTCTTTTCCGGAGGTTGACTACAGCAAGGCATCGGTGGGTTTTCATCCCTATGCAACCTACCGGACGCGGAATAAGCTCTGCGACGCGCTGGGCCTTTCGTCTTTTGGCTGTGATCCACGGATGCAGCAACTGCTTAAGCTGATCGAGACGTTGAAGTCCGCGTACCCAATCGTAATGACTGAGCTGGCCCCCAATGAAGCCGGCGCGCCGGATAACGGATTCCTCATGACGATGGAGAAGATGGGCGTTAGTTGGGCCTACCTGAGCGGTCAGGGTTTCGCCGACGCCAGGGATGGGAAGACTTACGGGTGGACGAAGGGTGACAAGATTTCCATTCTATGGCCAAAAGACGGCCCGGCCTGAAGGAAAGCGCAAATCGGCCTGTCGAGTTGGCAACAACCACGGTGCTGGCATAAGATAGGTGCAAGGAAGTACCTGTTCCCCCTGAATTACTCTGCCTTCCCTGATACCCCCCGAAGAAGTGCAGATCGGCCCCCCTGTAGGTACTCCGTGCGGAGGCCCCGATGAGCATTCGGCCGCTGATTTTCTTCCCGGAAGAGCTGCACTCCACGCTTGCTGACGGCAAGCGTTTCGGCGGAGCTGCAGACAATCCCGCGCAGCTTCTGGAGGTGCGCACCGAGTCGGGAACCGTTTACATTTGTCCGTCGCGTTGGCAACGTATTCGCCTGCGCTGGGCTTTCCGCCACTTTTACATTCTTCCGCCACAGGTCTTGAGCCGCCGTAACCAGCTGCTGATCGAGAAACTCTCCCGGTCAGCGCAGGTGACCCCGCCTCTCCCGGTGGCGAGGGAGACGATTTTCGGGGTAGTCGAGAAGCCGCGTACGAAGTCGACGGACGCACATCGTGTCATCCCGATGCCGGCGCCAGACCGGCATCTTGCGGCGGTCAGGGGCTCTACATCTGTCTCCGCAAAATATGGCGCCACAAACGTGCGCACTCGCGGCTTCCGGCAATGGGGAGCTTTGGGCGTGCTTGCTGCCGCTTGCCTTTTGGTGGTCGTGGCACGGGTTTCCGGCGTCTTTCCGCCTGCCAGAACACCCTTGACGAGGAACCCCGCGGCGGCTGCCCGGCCCATCGAGCAGGCTAAGACTCGCGTTTCACCGCTGGCCGCGCCATTACCGGTTGTTAAAAAGCCAATCCATCCCATCCTGCCCCCGGCGCCCAAGCCAACATCGGTTGCCCGAGAGTTCGTACAGCCGATAAGTGTTCCGGAGCCACAGATAGTAGCGAGTGGCCCCGCAGTTCCGCACGTCGAGGCCCCGATTGCCCCTTCAGGCGCCTCAGAGCCGCTCTTTGTCTCGGGACTTCCTCAGGGTCACCTGGTGGAACCAGTCGTGTCAGACCCAAATCTGGTGGGAGAATTGCACCTGAAAGCGTTGATTGGCGCCGACGGCGCGGTCAAAGATGTGACTGTAGTCAGTGGCGACCCTAAATTGGCGGAAGCCGGAATGCGTGCGGTCCGGCGCTGGCACTACGGTCAGTATCAGGCTCTGGGCCGTCAGGGCGAAGGAGAAGCCCTCATCCGGATGAATTTCTTCGGCGAGGACGCCGTCTCGATCTCGGCCGACGCCAGATAAGCCGTATTGCATAGGTATACTGTTCCCCTGTCGCCTTCGGGTGGGGCAAGGGGATCATGGTGCGACCGAAATCAATAGGTATCTGCGTGGCCCTGGCGATCGGCTCGATCGGGCTGATTCCGGCTGCGTGCGCCGCGAATGATACCGCCCGCTTCGCTGGGAAATGGAAGACCAGCTTTCCCTACAACGGCCAAACCATCACCCTTATTTCTATCCACGATGGACGGGGATTCAAGAACTATACGTTGGTCCCCAACGGGGTAATGCCAGCCGAGACCGGTACGTTTTCCGCAGTGGACGGTAAGTGGACAGCTACCTCGGCCCCGCCGAATAATGGTGGAACCTACCACTTTGTCAACGACAAGACCGTCATCTGCGCCAATACGCTGGGACAGGCCGTCGTCTGGCAGCGCGACGACTCCCCCTTACCGCCCATCGTACCCACCGACCAGGAGTTGATGGCGAAATATCGCAAGGCCGCCGACGCGGGCGATGCCGACGCCATGAACAGTATCGGCCTGATGTACGAAAACGGTCAGGGCGTCCCCCGCGACAATCAGCAGGCAATGGCTTGGTATGGCAAAGCCGCTGCCGCCGGGAACTCCAACGCGGCCCTGGCACTCGGCTTTGATTACGGTACGGGTCGTGGCGTGCCCATCAATTATCAGCAGGCGATGGCCTGGTATCGTAAGGCGGCTGATGAAGGAAACGCTGCCGCGATGCGAAATATCGGGATCCTTTACTGGGATGGGAGGGGCGTCCCGATGAATCATAATCTCGCAGTCTACTGGTGCCGGAAGGCAGCGGCAGCGGGCGATCAACGGTCACAAGAGTGGTTGAGGGAAAATGGAGTAAGCGCATCCGGTCCCGTCGCCGCTCCAACGACGCGGAGATAGGATGACCCGGTCAAATCGTTCCCGCCGGCTGATCTGCGTGCTTGCAGCGCTCGCGTGCTGCTGGGCCCCCTCGGTGGGCGCGCAGGCCCCTGGGGCTGAGGGCGCGCTCCCCAAAGCTCCCGCCGACGTAAAACCTGGAAGTATTACTTACGAGGACATCCCGTATCCCTATCCAGTAATGTACCTTCCTCTGACCCTGTACGGCCAGGATGTGCGCCTGGCCTACATGGACGTCCCACCATCCGGCCAGCCGAACGGCCGCACCGTCGTGCTGCTCCACGGGATGAACTTCGGCGGCTTCTACTGGGGCGGCCCGATCGATGCCCTGCGCAAGGAAGGCTTTCGCGTCGTCGTGCCCGATCAGATTGGGTTCGGCCGCTCCTCCAAACCGATCATCCCCTACAACTTCCACGATATGGCGATGAACACGCGCAGCCTGCTGCAATCGCTGGGCATTGCCCGGGCGGCCATCGTGGGCCACTCTATGGGCGGGATGCTGGCGGCCCGATTTGCCGCTTCTTATCCGGATATGACCGAGCGCGCCGTACTCTACGACCCTATCGGCCTGACCGATGTCCGTTGGAGCCAGCCGTGGCACAGCGCAGAAGACGCTTACAAAACAACCATGGCGCGAAGCCAGGATCAGGCCTGGCAGGCCGCGTATGCCAATATTCAGCGCTACTTCCCGGGTGCCTGGAAACCGGAGTATGAGCAGTATGTGCGCATCCTCTACGCCCCGACACTCAGCGGTGATTGGCCCCGGATGGCCATGGTGCGTTCCATTTACCAGCAGATCACATACTTGGATCCGGTCGTCGATGACTGGGCGCATATCAAGGTCAAGACGCTGGTGTTGGGAGGAGAGTTGGATGGCCAGAATTTCCCCGCGCTGGCCAAACACATTGCCGACACTATACCCGGCGCCGAGTTGGTGATTATTCCAAAGGTGGGGCACGTACCCCACATCCAGGTGCCCGACACCTTCAATCGGGAATTGCTGAAGTTCCTGAAGTCGGATTCCGGCCGCAGCTAGGGATGGCGTCCCTTGTCGGTGACGGCAAAGATCTCTACAATTCTCGCGTGTTGTTCGGCATCTGAAAGGACACCTTATGCGTCTCATCCGCGGATTCGTTGTTGCGCCCACCCTCGTCCTGTTTATCGCCGCGTTGGTCCCTGCACAGGGTCAGGACGCTTCCCGCTCCGTTGCCGGTGGCGGCATCTCTGCCCCGGGCTGGACGGGACAGGTCGACGCCGGAGCGGAGAAGGCGGGCCAAACCGTCAACGACACGAAGCTTACCCAAACTGGCAAGACGCTTCAGGTGACCACGGGTCCGGCGGCGAGCTTTTGGAATCCCGCCGACAAGGCGAGCGGCAACTATACCGTGTCGGCGACATTCAATGAGCCAAAGTACATGAACTTGAATAGCCATCCGCATCCCTACGGACTTTTCATCGCCGGCAATGGTCTGGGAACTCCCGAGCATAGCGAGCTGTATTGTGCGGCCTACGGCAATGGAAATTTCATCGTGCGTGGATTTGGACCCGAGTCGTTCCAAATGAACGGCCACGGCGAGGCTAACCCTGCTGTCCATAAGGCTGCCGCTCCAGGAGAACCCGTGACCCAGACCATCGCCCTCTCGGTGAAAGGCGACAAGGTGGAGTGTGCCATCAATGGCACGGTGGTTGCGAGCTATGCGAAGGCTGACGTGGTCACGGATGGAAAACTGAAGACGACCGACGGCATCTACGGCATTCGCTTCTCCCACAACACCGAGGGCACCGTCACTGATTTGAAAATGACCAAGCCTTAGAGAACGATTTCTATTGCGGTGGGCTGGAGCGCATGTTCTGCATGTACTTCATCCACGGATACCATTCCTGCCAGTGGGTGGCGAAGTCGTCGCCATCGATGCGCTTGAATTCAATGCGGTAGTAATGCAACGGAAGAGCGCTGTTGTTGCGGATGGTATGCGGCGCCGCAGGAGCGACCGTGGTGCAGGTGGGTGCGCTCATATTGAACACACTCGGCGCGGGACCCTGGCCAGGCTTGTACACGATGAGCGCTGTGTCGATGATCTCTCGTTGATCAACGGCTGCTGTATTGAAAGCCAGCACAGACGCGTAGGGATTGACATGCACGGGAGTGGTTTCGCCGGGACGGATGGTCACTTCGAGCAATCGGACATGTCCGTCTTCATAGAGGAGACGGTAGTTGTTGGGCGCTGCTAGCAGGGAATCGTTGGCCGATGAAGATGCGGACTGCTGCTTCGGCGAGAGTTTGCCGGTCTGCAACATCCACGGATACCAATCCTTCCAATGGGTCCGATAGTCTTCGCCGTCCAGCCGGCGGAATTCGATGCGATAAAAGTGGACCGGTACCTTGCCGGGATTGATCGGCTTATGCGGCGCTTCGGGCGGGGCTGTCGTACAACGAGGAAATTGCAATCCGGTGGGCGGCGGTCCCTGGCTCCAGCCTTTGCCTGCAAAAGGGCTTGCCGGGTCGATGTGACTTTCCTGCAAGGGAATGCCGGCTGGGCCATCTCCCGCTCCGGTGTCGCGCGCGAACACCGAGGGATAAGGGTGACCGTGCATGCGCACGTCCAGCCCGGGTGGGTTCGCTACCTCTAAGAACATGATGTTCTCGTTCTCAAACAGCACCCGGTGCACATCGGGGTCGGCGATCTCGGCGTCGTAGGCTGCGGGATACGGGTAGCCTCCCCAGGGGGTTCGGGGAAAATCTGAGCTGGATTGGCTTTGCCCAGGAATGCTGCACCACACTCCACAAAGGATCGTCGCCGCGTAGCAGGTTAGTCCATGCGTTTTCATCGTTCTCGCAATCTGCCTCTAGGGCATTACATCCGTGGCGATGAAGTCATGCCTCCACATATCTCCAAATCCTTGCTGGCGCAGATGGGTGGAGAGCTGAGCACGATGATTCACACCGTGGAGAAGCGCTTGCGTCAGCATTTTCCGTTTGCTTGCCTTGAAGCCGCTGAAACCTACATCTTTCACTTCGGCCCAATCTTCGGGGTGCGCGGAATCGATAAACGCTCGGAACATCTTCGTCGCATCCTCACTTACCGCGAACGGGTCGGGGTCGGCGAGAGCGTGCATCTCAGGCCAGCTAAGCCGAGGGAGATTCGATACTGCTCGCGCGAAGAGAAGTTCGACGGAAACGATGTGAGTCAGGAGTCCTTTCACGTTGGTAGCGTTTGCGATCGGGAAGGGAACGTCGAGGGCTGCGGGGTGTGAGGCGAACCACTCTTTCCATCGCTTGGTTTCCTGCTCACTGTAGTTTAGTAATTCTGTAAACGTAATCGCTGAGTCCATTGGCTTCTTTTGTACGCTCCGTCGAAAAACATTTCCAAGACAGATCCGTAGAACCGCAGATCCCTCCGCTCCGGTCGGGATGACAAAGGGGAGGGTAGCGTTTCCATTCGGATTCGATCCTCGGGATGATGAACAGCAGGTCTCTCCACTATGTTAACTAGGCGGCCGGGTGCTTTAGGATATCCGCCAATGCCTGCAGACGTTTCGCGTCTGTTGGATTGCCGGCGGTGGTGGCGTCCCTTTCGAGGTCCGGGGCCATGGCTTGCAGCTTGGCCACTTTGGTTTCGCTCATGTGCGACTTCTCTGCGGCCTGCATCGCTTTCTCGAGAGCGGTGATTCGTTTTTGCGGCAAAGCCTGCGAGCGCGCTAACTGGTCCACATAGGCTCTCGCCACGACTAACTGAGCAGGCCACTCGATTTTCTGCTGGTTCTGCACATTCAGCTCGGCCACCCTTACCGTCTTCGCTGCGTCGATTTCGTTCTGGGTCAGGAACTTCGTTGGGGTAAGTTCGAACACGTCGAGCCCGCGCGCGATTTCTGAGCCGTAGATCGCACCGTTGTACCAATAGGCTGACCAGTCACCGCCCAAGACCAGCATTTTGGAGTCAATTGGTCCGCGATCGAAGTAGGCAATCTCGAAGGGATGTGCGGGATCGGTGAAGTCCATCACCGAAATGCCTCCCTGATACCAGGCCTGCACTTCAATATCGCGCCCCGGCACCGGGACCAGCGAGCCGTTATGCGCCACGCAGTTCTCCGTGTCGCCCTGCGCCGCCGGCAGTTTGTAGTAGCCGACCAGTTTCAGCTTTTCGTCTTTCAGATTGAAGATCGCGTCGGCTCCCCACTTGTTGGGGTCGGTCGG
>JBEKNJ010000027.1:0-76440 GCA_049522955.1 Acidobacteriaceae bacterium | reverse complement strand
GCTCAGCCGAATGTCCATGGAGATGGCCGTTGGAGACAGACAGGGCAGCGCGCATGATGGCGTCGCGCGAAGAATAATCAATGGCCACCCGCAGGAGAAGGTTCCGTCCTTCGGCGGTCGCAGAGATCGCCTGGTCTATCTCGCGCAGCAGCAACCTCGGTATCCGATCGCGCCGGCCGATGACTTCGAGCCGTGCACCCGCCTGCCTCAGTCTTTCCCTTTCCAGCCGTAGGAACGCTCGCAGCAGCCAGAAAATACTCCTTACCTCGGCGGGTGGCCGCCGCCAGTTGTCAGACGAAAATGCGTATAGGGTCAGGCATCGAATGCCCACATCGGGGGCGTGCTCCACGATGCGCCGCACCGCCGCGACTCCCGCACGATGACCCGCAACACGGGGTAAATTGCGTCGCGCAGCCCAGCGTCCATTGCCGTCCATGATGATCCCGACATGCAGTCCTGCGGGTTTCTCACTTTGCACTGTAAAGATTTCGGATATCGCTTGATTACTTTGCATCGTAAAGTTACCTCGCAAAAAAAAAGGTTAGGCTCGGGTAGGCGTGAGGCCGCGGATCAAGCTGGAGGCGGGCTCTTCTTTTGTTACTTTCGCGGCATCTCGAACCACCTGCTCGAGAGTGGAAAGGTATTCGAGATAGCGTTTGCGGCCCGGCGCCGTGATGCGGCACATGGTCTGTGGCCGGTTGTGATCATGCCCTTTGACTATGTCAACCATGCTTTCCTTCTCCAGCACTTGCAGATGACGGCTCAGGTTACCGTCGGTAAGTCCGCAAAGTTGTTTGAGATCGCCGAAAGTCAGTCCTTTGGGATTTGTGATCAGAGAGGTGAGTACGCTAAGTCGAGCGCGTTCGTGGATCACGCGATCCAATCCTTCATATGCAAATCGGCCTTCTCTCGGCGGTACCTTAGCTTTCATCTCCACCCTCATGTGTACTGAAGAGCAGAACTCCTGCGACGAGGAGTTGTCCGGCTCCGTAAGGAATACCCATTGCCCATGGTGAAAGAGCCCGGCCGCCGCCGAAGGCGATGCAGACCAGGCCAGTCAGGAGATACCAAGCCCCTGCTGCGAGCATCGGCCGGGGCAAAAAGCGGCACGACGAAAACACACCCAGGCTGAAGATGACTTGCCAGATTCCGGGAAGCATCCAAAGGGCCGCCGGAACATAACGTACCAGCACGATGGTGATCAGCAGGCCCGCTCCAGCGGAGGGCAGGAACTGCTCCACGGCCATGTGCATCATCTCCTGCGACATTCCCGAATGCATGCGGCGTGTGCGGGTATACATTTGTACTCCGGTCAAGCCGGCCGAAAGGACGGCGGTCCAGATCCAGACACTCAAATAAGTTGAGATGTGGTTCACCGGATCTGGTATGAACAGAGCCTGTATCGCTGCAGCCAGAAGCGCAATAACACCGGTTGCGGCGAGAGTTGCTGGGCCGTAACCCCGAAACTCCGTGCTCCGCGCCATCTGCCTGCGTATGCTGCTGATGTCGCCTAAAGCTCTGTTCAGTTCATTCACAGGTCATCACTTTACAATGCAAAGTATCCTGAAAGAGAGCAGCTTGTCAACATGCGCCCGGGCCGTGTCGCAAAGATTGGAAACGGTCAGGGCTTTAGAGTCTTCTCACGCAAACACTTTTAGCCCCTGCCACCACGTTGATCGCTCGCCTGGCAGCGTTCCGCGCGAAGAAGTCGGTGAGCGTCCGAAGGGGAAGGCGGCAGCAAAGCCGAAGAAGCGCTAGGTCTTTATTCGCAAGACCTTCGTCTGCTCTCTGGCCGACTGAGCCGCACGATTCACTCGCGTCCGATGTGTCTCACCCCACTTACTTAGATCGGTAAGGATCGGCCGCAGCGTTCGCCCATATTCCGTCAATCTGTATTCCACGCCGGGAACCGCGCCATGAACGATCTTTCGCTCTACAATTCCCGCGGTCTCCAACTGCCTCAGTTGTTCCGTCATAACCTTGTGGGAAGCCTCCGGCACACGTCTGCGCAACTCACCAAAGCGGTGTGCCCCAGTCTTGAGCTCCCTTAATAGCAGCGGCTTCCACTTGCCCCCAATTGCCCTCAGCGCTATCGACACCGGGCACTCTTCCAGCAACATCTCCACGCCTCCCTGACATCTACCATGAACCCTTGGTTCACGCGATGGCAACGCACCTTTTTGTGCGTACTTGCGGTCATCAAGTAACGACGTTAAAACCTCATTATGAACCTGGCGGCCAGCGGGTTGGCGACGTCCACGACGCACGGGCCAGAGAAACGTGAGACTTTAAATGACTGTCGAATACATTCGTTACACCGTCGAAGACGCTACCAGGAGAGACCAGCTCATCTCCGCCTATCGCACCGCGGTCACCTCCCTCGACGCGGCGCCGGAGTGCCTATCCTACGAACTCGGTGTTTGTGAAGAAGACAGCACCTCTGTCATCCTCCGCATCGAGTGGGCTTCCACCGAGGCTCATCTGCAGGGTTTTCGTAAAGGTCCGAATTTTCCGCCATTCTTCAAAGCCATCGGAGGGTTCGTAAAAGAAATCACCGAGATGCGCCACTACACGCCGGTCATCAGCTCTTGACTTCTTATGGCTTCTCTATCGGGGCATAGGCTTCTTCGAAGACGACGCTCTTGAGTGGCGCCCGTCGTTCCCAGCCAACCCGCTCAAGCTCGGGTTCATTCCCGAAGCTGTCCACGTATCCAAGGCAGAGGTAGGCCACGGGCGTAATATGAGCGGGAATGCTGAGGATGCTACGCAACGCGTCCGGCGACAGAATGCTGACCCAGCCCACGCCAACGCCCTCCGCTCGCGCAGCAAGCCATAAATTCTGTACCGCGCAGACAGTCGAGTAGACCGCCGTCTGTGGCATCGTTTGGCGCCCAAGGCCGTGTCCTTGTTCGTTCTCCGCGTCGCACACGATGCAGAGGTTTTGCGGTGCCTCCAGAATTCCTTCGAGCTTTAACGCAGCATATTGATCATGTCGGTCGCCCTGGTACTTGGCCAGTGCCTGCTGGTTCGCGAATTGAAATGCGCTATGAACCTGACGGCGAATCGCGAGTGAGCGGATGATGATGAAGCGCGACGGCTGCATGAGTCCGACCGAAGGTGCGTCATGAGCCGCCCTGAGCAAGCGAGTCAGCAGGGGATCTGGCAGTGGCTCCGGCAGAAACCCGTGGCGCACGTCACGACGGGCACGGATCACCCTGTAGATTGCGTCTCGCTCAACTTCAGCGAAAGCCGGTGAGACCGCCGGCGGTTGAGAAGGCTGGCTCATCTCCTGCCGCCTCTATACGGTATGGGCCCTCTGGCGTGCATTGTCTAAGTCTACCTTGATTGGCCGGAAGGATCTGCCGGGAAAGAGCGCGGCCCATCACCCTGTCTTTGGGTGGTATTCATGCGCCAGCGCGGCCGCAGCCGCCATCTGCTGCTGCGCGCCCTCGTGGTCGCCTTGCTGCTCTAAAAGACGGCTCAGCTGCGCATGGACCTGGAAGGCAGGCGTGTCCGCCGATTTATTGGGTGAATCCAGGTAGAGCCTAAGTAACTGGATAGCAAGTTGCGGCTCCAGGTTATTGCGGGTAAGAAGGGAAGCCCCGTCCACCAACGCGGCTCCATGTGGTTTTGCGGCTTGCGCATCTGCATCGATCCCGGCGTGCAATGCCTCCAGCATCTTGTCCGATTGCCGGTGGCGCGTGTAGAACGAGGCCAACGCCATCCACGCGTCAGCGGATTGGTGGGAGGCTTCGACCGCCGCCTTGAACTCCGATTCCGCCAGGGGGAGATTTTTATCCTTCTCCGCCAGGCGCCCTTTGAGCTGATGAGCCTGCGCCGCTCCATATCGTTCCAGTGTCTGGGCCACGTTCTGCGCCTTTTGCTTGCCTCCGCCAACAATCCCCGGAGCAGCCGTGTAGAACTCGCCCAGGTCGGCGAGAGCATCTACGTTTGCGCCGTCAAGTTGGACAGCCCGCTCGAATTCATCGCGCACCTTCTTTGCTAGTCCGTAGGCCTTGATGGAATGGATTTTGTCGGCTTTTTCGCCATAGGCCCGGCCCAGCCAAAGGTGATACTCGCTCTCCTGCGGCATCAGCCGGACAGCCGTTTCGCACTCGTGGATCGCATCATCCCATCGCTCTTCCTGGTAATACACGCGGCAAAGCAGATTGTGTGCCTCCGCATCTGTCGCGTTCGCGGCCAGCGACAAGCTCAGGCGCGAAATTGCGTCGTCTGCCCTGCCCACAGTCAAATCAGCATTTACTGGTTCCAGAACGCTGTTTGCAATCGAAGCGCCCTGAGCCGCCGTTGTTGCCTGCGACATGCCTAGCACGCCTAAAAGCAAAAGAGAAAGCGCTGATAAGTAAAAGATTCGCACCGTTTATCTCGGAGCCGGCCCATCGCACCGCCTGGCCGGCATTCGGTTCCTCAGTGTTGATGTTCGGAGGCGGGTGGAGGATTCGCCTGCCAGCGTAAATTTGGCTTGGCCTGATGAGATCGTTGCTTGTAAAAACTAGTAGGCTGGTGCGGCTTCCGCGTGATAGCTTTCCGGTAACAATTTCTGCTCCATTCTCCCTGTTTCCCTTCCCTGCAGCAGATTCTGTCTCTTTCTACCAGGAGAACGACCATGGCAACAGAGACCCTCTATCCACCAAAATCTAACCCCCGCCCGCCTGTCTATCGGCCGGTCAACCGCACCGCCGAGCGCATCTTCTTCAGCAGTATGGCAATCCTGTTGTGTGCGGTTGTCTTTATCGGCTTTTCACCCACGTACTTCCGTGCCGGTATGTTGCGCGCACCGCTGCCTAGTCCCATTCTTCATGTGCATGGGGCGGTTTTCACCCTCTGGATGGTTCTGTATGTCGTGCAGACGGCTCTCATCTCGGCGCGCCGTGTCGCCTGGCACCGTTCCCTGGGCACAATCGCGTTCTGTCTTCCCCCGGTCATGATCATCCTCGGCGTGATTGCTGCTATCGATGCCCTGGGCCGCAAAGTCTCGATCGGTAAACTTGATCCGGCGGTCTCTTCGGCTATCCCGCTGATCGGCATAGTAGGCTTTTCCATCGCCATCTTCGCGTCATGGCGGGCTCGTCGAAAGCCCGACTCTCATAAGCGCCTGATCCTTCTAGCCACGATGGGGCTAACGGAAGCCGCGTTCGGCCGTTTTCCATGGAATCAGATCGGGTTCCCACAGGCTGCGGGGGCTGTCACCGGCCTCGGCATCCTGGTCCTGCTCTTGATCGCCTATGATCTCATCTCGCTCCATCGCATCCATCGGTCTACGCTCTGGGCCGCACCTCTTACGTTCGCCTTCGGAGCCCTTGCCGTGCCCATTGGAATGACGCCGGCCTGGCACGGCTTTGCCGGGTTCCTCGCTCGTAACATTGCTCCACACCTTTAACTCGTCGGGGAGCAATTCATTCGACAACACGCTGGTCACGGACGCGGGGTGACTGCCATTTGTTGTGTCGGTTCCCCGATCTTCGCTGAGTAGAGGATGTATTTGAACGGGTCGGTGTTCTGGTTCTTTTCCATCAGCTTGAGGTAGACGAGCCGTCTGACCTTGGCCACAGCTTCACTGTGTTCAAACCTGCCTTCAGACGATTCGAGCAGCGAGGCCGCGAGTTCGTATTTGCCGTCTGCGGTCAGCCGTTCCACGGTCTTTGTGAGCTGGCCTTCCGACAAGCCAAGGTAGTCAACCAGCAGTTCTGCGCGGTCGGCACGGCTGATATGGTCGAGGCCCTGCAGGTCCGCTTGCCAGTAGCCGACGTTCTGGTCGTACAGACGATCAATGACATGTTCGCGCATGATGAAATACGGCAGATACACGTCGGGATTTCCCCCCAACAGATCCGGCGGAATCAAATTTTCCTGTTGAATCATGGCTCGTTCTTCTCCGCTGCGGATGCGGCTCAGCACCTGCCCGCGCAACCAGCCAAGATCCAATTTCAGCTGCGACAGCATGACCGTCGACGCGAAATTCCGCGTGAGCGGCTCATGACCGTGCAGTAAATACTTCGGATTCTCCTGGACCACAACATCAATCGCGTCCAGCAAACCAGACAGATCGCCCTCCTGAACAACGGGAGCTCCCAGATAAGGCATGATGAAATCGCCCACGAACATGACTCCCTGTTGTGGCAGGTTGACGAACATTCCATCGTGGGTCTCTCCCCCCTGCACGGGGATTAACTCGATCGGCGTTCCTCCGATCGTCAACTTGGTTCGACGGTCGATCAAAACGTCCGGCTTGAAGTTGCGTATGTCTTCCAATTTGATACGCTCTCCGAAGAAGGGCTTAGCGAGAACCTCAGGTCCGCTGAAATCGTGGGAAATTTCTTCCGCATAGTTGCTCCTGGCATAGAAGCGCACTTGGGGATTCAGAGAACGGAAATAGGTCTGGCCGCCAATGTGGTCCCAGTGAGAATGGGTTACGAACACAGTCTTCAGTTCGGGCAGGCCAGCAGCATACGCTCGTAGCGCCTCGTAGGCCGCCTTCGCCGAGTCCGGTCGAGTCCCAGCGTCGATGCCGATCAGCTCCCGGCCATTGTCCGAGACCACGAAATAATATTCCGTGAACTCGAAACCCGTGAGCACGTATACCCGCCCTGGGACAATCTCGGCAATGCGCCGCGGCGCGAAGGTGTGCCCGGTCAACACATCCTCCGAAAACGGAGTGACCAGCGTAATCGGGCTATTGAAGTCCTGGTAGCCGCTTCGCTTCAGATACTCTTGCGCTTTGGTTTGTTCTCCTCGGGCGAGAGCGAGTTTCCCCAGACGATAGTAGACCTCACGTAACCAGCCCGCGTCCGGCGCCTTGTCCCCATGTTTCTCACACCAAATCAGTTCGTCCTGCGCCGCCTTTCCCTGGCCAAAGAAACCCGGAAGCTGAGAGTAGACCACCCCGGCAATCCAGTTCACAACGAAGACCTGCCCTCCGGAAAGCTGCTTGGCCTGCTCCAGCACCGTGATGGTGTCTTTCACGTATCCCACGCGATGCAACAATGAAACCGAACCTGCGTGCTGGGCCCGCAACAAGCCGATCGCGCTTAGATACAAGGCCTTTTGCACCTCGGTAAGACGCGGGCTGAACTCCTTCAGCCGCGCCGAAAAAAACTCTACACCGTCACTTTGCATATTGGCATTCGAATACTGTGCCATCAGCAGAAACAGCAATTGTGGATCCTTCGGTGGTGCCACGCGGTTGACGGCTTTGAAATACTCAAGTTCCGGGCGAGGGGAGCTTTCCGGCCCCGCAATCGGACGGGATGGTGTTTTTCGCAGGCTGACGAGAAAGACTCCGAGTACTAGCAGCGCAGCCGATACATACAGTGCGGTTTTCATAAGAGGGTTCCTTTCCCCTAAGCCATGGGGTGTTCTGCTAAAGTAGATGTAAATACATCTACCTAGTTGCAGAGAATTCACGCCTTCATGGCCGCTTCTGTCATGCGCGATACACTCGCTTTCATTTGTTTCCAGCCTGCATCCCCAAGTTCACGCCGCAGCCGTTGCTCGGCCGCCTCCCAGTACGGTTGCGCCTCAACCAGCTGCCGCTCGCCCGCGCGCGTTAGGGTGAACAAGCGCTCCCGCCGGTCCTTACCACGTTTGACCTGGACCCAGCCCTTCTTCAGCAGTGGGCCCAGGGTGCGCGTCAGTGTTGTGCTGTCCATCGCAAAACCAGCGCTCAGCCGCTTCTGATTGATCTCGCCGGTCTTAGTCAGTGCGGTGAGCAGCCCAAATTGCGTGATTTCGAGTCCGGACCTTTTCAATTCCTGGTCGTAAATCCGGGTCGTGATCCGCGTCAGGCGGCGTAGGTTCTGACAAGCACACGGCAGCTCAAAAAGTGCAGGAGACTTTGCTCGCATAGTATATGTATATACAGATAAAAACCCGTGTCAAACCGTCCACCTCAATCCAGCAGAACCCGCGCAAATACGTCGTGGTCAACGTTCCCGCCTGTCGCCACCAGGCCCACACGCTTTCCCCCAAGAACGTGTTTCTCTTTGAGAGCGGCAGCCAATCCGGCTGCGCCTGATCCCTCCACTACGTTGTGCGTGTCGGTGAAATAGAACTTCATGGCCTGTCGAATCTCCTCCTCGCTCACGCGCACCACGCGTTCGACATGCTCGAGCATCACGGCGAGCGCGGCATCATCCGGCACCCGGCAGGCCATTCCGTCCCCTAGCAACGTGGCCACCGGGGCCGCGATCTTTCGTCTCGCCTCAAACGAAAGTGCATAGGCAGGCGCACCTTCGGCGACGACCCCTACGATCTTTGTCTTCAATTGCATCCCATTGCGAACCGCGCAGCAGGAGCATATCCCCGATCCTTGCCCAACGGGCACGTACACCACTTCTAAATCGGGCACCGCGGAGAAGAACTCCAGCCAATAAGTAGCTACGCCTTTAATAATGTCGCGATGGTAGTTAGGCACGAAATGCCAGCCGTGTTGTTGTGCGAGATGCTGCGCGTGCTCTTTCGCGTCCTGGAAGTCATTGCCAAACTCGATGAGGTTAGCGCCCTGCGCGCGCATTGCGGCATTCTTCTCCGCGCTGTTTCCCCGCGGCACCACGACATACGCGGGCACCTTGAACCGGGTCGCCGCCAGTGCCACGGCCTGTCCGTGATTGCCGCGCGTTGCTGTGACCAACCCCGAAATGCTTTTGGCTTCGCGGAACAGCTCCGCCGTATAGACTACCGCGGTACGAGCCTTGAATGCCCCGATCGGTGTATGGTTCTCGTGCTTCACCCACACTTCTGCTCCGAGCCGCTCGCTCAGCAAAGGCCAAACAAACTGGGGTGTTGGTGGCATCATCGCGTAAACCAACTGCTGCGCCGCCTGGATCTCCTCGATTGTTGGCAAAGCCGCTGCAACAAGAGTTTCTTCTGTCATAAAAGTGAGCTCCCCGGCCACTGTCTTGGCTGCCATTCAAATACTAAGCGAGACGGTGCTTTGGCAACAGTTTGCTTCTCAGCCTGAACGTATCCCACCCGCAAGTCCCAGTCCGTGTCTCAACAGGAGCCGAAGGAATAGACGGGTGCCCCAGGTTCGCCCCAGCGTACCTGGGCCGAAAAAGATGGGCGAAGCCCAACGATCGTCTTCGCTGAATTGGCGACAAACCCCATTGAGCACTTGGAATGAACTGCTTTACTGGTATCCGGTCTTTCCGCTCCTCTTGACAATCTAATGGAGAAAGGCGTTACTCTAGATTATCAAGAGGAGATGCGATCAATGCCTGATCCGCCGAGTGAGCTGGTTCAGGGAACCCTGGAAATGCTCATCCTGAAAACTCTGGCCCTGGAGTCTATGCACGGTTATGGCATTTCGCTGCGAATCGAGCAGATCAGCAAAGGAGTATTCCGGGTGAACGCCGGCTCACTGCTTCCGGCCCTTAGCCGCATGGAACGTGCGGGCAGGATCAAAGCGGAGTGGAGAGCCACGGAGAACAATCGCCGGGCCAAATATTACGCTCTCACCAGCCTCGGCCGAAAAGCTCTTAAAGACGAAACCGTGCTTTGGGGACGTCAGATCGCTGCCATCAGCAGAATCCTGGAAAGTTAGCAAGAGGGCAAAGGTTATGCTGCGAAATCTGGTAATGGGAATCAAGGCACTCTTTCATCGAGAGCAACGAAACCAGGAGATGGATGAGGAACTGCGTAGCTACCTGGAATCCGCAGTCGAAGAGAAGATGCGGCGGGGTATGAATCGGCAGGATGCTCTACGCGCCTCCCGGGCGGAGATCGGGAGTACGGAGATGGTAAAGCAGAAGATCTGGTCTGCAGGATGGGAATCGACCGCGAATGCCTTATGGATGGATCTTCGCTACGCCACTCGGCAACTTCGAAAGAGTCCCGGCTTTACCTTCGCTTGCGTACTCACGCTCGCCCTCGGCATCGGTGCAAACACCGCTGTCTTCACAGTCCTGAATGCCGTGCTGCTTAAGTCCTTGCCGGTTGCCGATCCGGAGCGGGTCGTGTATCTGAACACCTCAGGAGCACCCAGGAGGACCGGCACAATCGACTCCCATGAAACCTTCTCCTATCCGGTGTACGACACCCTGCGTCAGCAACAGCGCGGTCTAACGCAGGTGATGGCCTACGTCCCTCTTGCCACCAGCAAAGTCCCCGTGCGTTACGAGGGAGAGCCCGAGGAAGCAGAAGGCGACATGGTGAGCGGCAACTTCTTCTCCGGGCTGGGCGTAAAGCTGGCGCGGGGTCGTGGCTTTACCGCGCAGGATGAGGCTGGCCATGCGCCGATCGCCGTGATCAGCTACAACTACTGGACGCAGCGCTTCTCGCGCAGCCCGGATGTACTGGGCAAAACACTCTACGTGAACGGAGTACCCCTGACCATCGTAGGCATCGCCTCCGAGGGATTTGAAGGTGTAGAAGCGGGCCGATCGACTGATTTCTGGATCCCCTTGCAAAGCCGCCCTGAATTAAATGCATGGGGCAATCCCCTGGAAGACGGCAAGACGTACCGCGAAAATGCGACCTGGTGGTGTATGCGGATGCTTGGCCGCCTTGCTCCCGGTGTGACCAGGGCACAGGCGGTAATGCAACTGCAGTCTGCATTTCAAACCGCGGCCTATATCGGGCTCGGCAACCCGGAACCGGGCGAGCAGAGACCGGTCTTGAGTTTGCAGGAGGCGAAGAGTTTTCCTGGTTACGACGAGCAATATGGCAAACCGCTGAGGATGCTGATGGCGATGGTAGGGCTCGTCCTGCTGATAGCACTGAGCAATGTAGTGATGTTGTTGATGGCTCGCAATGCGACCCGGCAGCGTGAATTCTCGTTGCGCCTGGCGATGGGTGCCGGCCGCTGGGAGTTGTTTCGCCAGTTGCTCACCGAGGCCCTGTTGCTGGTGACGCTTGGGGGTGGGCTGGCCTGGCTGTTTGCCACGTCTGCGACCAGGTCGCTCGCGGCGTGGGCCCGCATCGAGACCAGCCTTGCGCCTGACAATACCGTGCTCCTCTTCACCTTGAGCATCCTGGTTCTAGCTGCGCTGCTGTTTGCGTTAGCGCCCCTGCGCGTTGCGCTCTCTGCCGGGCCAGGATTGGCCTTGAAGACCTCCTCGGCAACGTCGAACACCGACGCAGGCAAAAGCCGCGCGGGCAAAATGATTGTCGCGCTGCAAATGGCCTTGTGTGTAGTGTTGCTTGTCGGCGGTGGGCTGCTGGTTCGCACCTTACGCAACCTCCAGCATATTCCTCTGGGCTTTCCTACCGAAGGACTCGTCGTCTTCGGAGTGAATCCACAAAAGATACACTCAGTTCCCGAAGGTATCGCCTTTTATCAGGAGCTGATGCGCAAGCTGCGTGTGCTTCCCGGTGTTGCATCGGTCACCATCATGGAAGAGCGCCTTGGGACGTGGTGGTCAGATAACAGTGACATGATGGTAGACGGCAAGTTACCGGATGTTGCCAACGGCAGCTCGAGAACGGTACGCAGCAACGTGGTAGGTCCTGACTTCTTCCATACGCTGGGCGTGCCCGTGCTGGCCGGTCGCGACTTTTCCGATTCCGATACCGCGGCTTCGCCCCACGTCGGCATCATTAATGAGCAGTTCGCCCAGCGCTTCTTTCCCAATCAGAATCCCATCGGTCACAGTATCGGAACCGACGATGGAAAATATCAGATGGCGGTTGTTGGCGTGGTCAGAGATCACAAATACCGCAGCATCAATGAGACGCCTATCCCGATGGCTTGGTATATGTACGCCCAGATACCGATGACCGGCAAAATGCATGTCGAGCTGCGCGTCCACGGCGACCCGCTTGCGATCTTGCCTGCCGCACGGAAGGCATTGCAGCAAATGGACCCGGCGCTGCCCCTGATACAGCCCATCACACAACAGGCGCAATATGAGCAGACCATCTCCCAGCAGCTGCTCTTTGCTCGGCTGGGGGGATTCTTTGGCCTGTTGGCGGTATTGCTGGTCGCCACTGGACTGTACGGTACGCTGGCCTATCGCGTGAATCATCGCACGGTTGAGATTGGTGTGCGCATGGCGGTGGGTGCGCAGCGCGGGCAGGTGGTCTGGATGGTGGTGCGTGACAGCCTCTTCCTGACGGCGATTGGCGTCGTCATGGGTATCCCGCTGGCTGCGCTCATGGCGAGGGCGCTTACCTCTGCGCTCTATGGAGTGAAGCCTTACGATATCTTGAGTTACTCGCTGGCTGTGTATGGCGTAGTATGCGTGGCACTGGCCGCCAGTCTCATCCCGGCGCGGAGAGCGGCAAGCGTTGACCCTTTGAGTGCCTTGCGCGCGGAGTAAGTATTCGCTCGTCTAGCGGGCAGTCGTTGAAGACGGCAGGCGTTCTGTCTCCTCAAGATACTGAATGTATCCAAGCAGTGCGCCCCAGTGATAGAACCTGTCACTGCTACGCACATCGTCCCCGGCACCAGTCATGCCGTTATAGTTCTCATGCACATGACCATTCTTTTTCCACTCTTGAAGAAAGAGTTCGTAGGATCTATCTGCGAACTGGCGTGACACCGCCGGCTGGTCATAATTACGCAACCCAAGATACACAAGGTAATTCATCGGCCCCCATATGCGCCCGCGCCAATAGTCCTGATCCTTGAACGCCGGGTCATTCCGTGCGATGGAGGGGATGATCCACTCTCCCCAAAATTCTTTCGGGTTCAACAGATGGTTCTTGATCATTACCTCAGCCTGTTGCGGCGTCGCTGCTTTAGCCAGCAATGGATAAAAATTGGTCGGCGACAGGCGAGGACTGAACTGGCCGGTGTGTAGGTCTTTGTTTAGAAATATGTTCGCATCGTTATTCCACAAGGTCGCGAGCTTCACGCGATAGCGCGTCGCACGCTCCCGAATCTCATTTGCAGTTGTCGCCTCACCGAGGATGTCGGCCATGGTTGCCAGCGCGTCGCAATCGGCGATATACATGCTCATGAGCCCGACGTCCGCGAATTCCAGCTTGTGCGTCGCGGCGTCGTAGACGGCATCGTCGTACATAGGACTATTGTCCAGCCCGGACTCGAGAATCGCGCCTGCGCGAGTTCCCCGCGCGGTATCGTCCAGATTGGCCGGCGCATTGCTCCCGTCACTACCCCATGTCAGATAGCCTTGAATATCGCGATTTGCGGCCCACCAACGATTCCAGCGCAACAACGGAGCGAAGGTTTCCTCGAGAAACCACCGATCGTGGAATCGTTGGTAGGTGCCGAGCACCGTGATGGATCCGACCGGGGGTTCGGAGCGGTCAGAGCTTTTCCAACCCCCGGAACGGGCATAATTCGGCACGAAGCCTTGCTGCGTCTCGCTGCGCAAAGTCTCAATCGCATCTGCGTAGGCCAGGTCGCGGTCGCCGACGGATGCCATGGTTGCGGCAAAGAATGTATCCCAATCAAAGATCACATAGCCACCCCAGCTGACGCTCCAGACCCGGCTGACGGGTGAGAGGACGCGACGGCCTTCGGGCTCATAAATCGTGTCCCATCCCAGAACGGTCTGGATCGCATCCACGACCTCCGCGGTCTTCCCGCTGCGCCCAACGGATTGCGCATAATTCTGACTCGCGCGATCGATGATCGCCCGGATTTTCTCGATGTTAAGGGGCGCTCCCGAACTCACCCCGACGGGTTCAACGAGATCTGTAGAAAAATAAGCATCGCTCACAGGCAGGTTCACATCTTCTGCCAGGTCACGCCGCGGCGTATTCTTGCAGGTGCAATACACCGTGACGGTGTGGAGCGGTGAACGCGCTTCGATTCGCCCGGACTCCTTCACCACGCTTCCTGGCCGGCCCCACAAATAGTTTACGGAAAAGACGATGGATGCCGGGAGCGCGGACAACGGTTGTGACGAAAGCGGCGTTGCCAGCATCACCACCTTATCGCCATCGTGCGCCGTTTGCAGACGCAGGTCGTGCCCTTTCCAGGAAAGACGCAGGTCGGTGTAGCTGCCCTCCCAGGCGTGCGGCCCGGGAAAAACCTGTTCCGCGCCGGGGGTCAATCTGCCGATCAGGGCATCGCCCAGAAATGCGTCTCCATACAAAGTGGAGTTATGTTTCAGTCCCACATGGATTGCCAATCCATCAGGCAGCAGCACCTGCGTCGTTACGCTATGAACGTCCCAGGTGTTCCACCCCGCGGCGAGCCGCTTTTGCAATTGTTGATAGCGCGGAGAAGCCTGGGGTAAAGGTCCCTGGGCTGCCGTCCGGGAAGTCATTACAGGATTCTGACTTTGCGCGGCGACGGAAGGGTCACAAGCAACCATGAAGATGATCGCGAGAAATATCGAAGTCAGCCGGCAGCAGCCATTACGCGATTGCATAGTTGAAACTCGTGGCTTCATTGCAACCTCCACCGCCCTGGCTAGCGACAACAGGGTATCTCATTCAGTGACCTCGCGCCCTTCGGTCCTCTCGAATTCTCCGTATCAAACCCCAACACCCAAACAGAATTGTCATCCCGACCGAAGCGTAGCGAAGTGGAGGGACCTGCTTTTTCTCTCCTTCGCCACGAATTTTCCCGTCGTAGTACGCGTCTCCCTGGCTGATAGAATTCTCGCCATGTCTTTCCATGACCTTCGCGGCGCGCGCCTGCTCCCATCCAAAGTCGCTTCATTGTGGCGACCCTCTCTCATCGTCGCCCTGGTTCTAGCCATGATGGCCGCTGTCTCCGGTGGGGTGAGTGCCCAGCAAAAGGTCCGTCTTCCCGGAGAAGACTGGATCCGGTTGTTCAACACCAACGACCTCACCGGTTGGACCAAAATCGGCAACGAGAGTTGGACGGTGGAGGACGGCTTGATCCACGGCAAGGGTCTCACGCAGGACTATGGGTATCTGCAAACCGAGAAAGACTACAAAGACTTTCAGCTTTCGCTACGCTTCAAATGTGTCGGCGATGGCAATAGTGGAGTTTTCTTCCATACCGCATTCAAGCCGGGAACCGCGGATGTGACCCAAGGCATGCAGTTTGAAATCGACTGCACCATGATGCATCACACCGCCGGCGTATATGCCGAGGACGGACGCGGGTGGGTGGTTTGGCCGGCCCCGGAAAATGAGGGCGTGGTCCGCATGGGCGACTGGAACGACTATCTCGTAGAGGTCAACGGAAACCGCTACCAATCCCGCTTGAATGGCGTGCCCATGGTGGACTTCACCGATCCCAAGCCAACCTCCTTCGATGGCAAGATCGCATTGCAGCTACATGCCGGGGGACGCGGCAACATGGAATTCAAAGACATCTGGATACGCGACCTTTCCCATCGCTAGCGACAGAAGGACGAATGCATCTCAGAGCATCTGTGCTGCGGGCGACTAGTTCGCGCTCCGGAAGAGCGCAGGGAATTAGGTTTATCCAGGATCTAGCCCTCGGCGTGGTCCCGGAGCAACCGGTTTACCGCGCCGGCTACGAGGGCAGGGGCTTCACGATGGGGAAAATGGCCCACTCCGTCGATCGGAAGCCGCGTATAGCCTCGCGTAAAGAAGCGGTCTAGCCCCTCGGACTGCTTCGGAGCATCGCAAAAGTCGGAGGCACCCTGAATCATCAGGGTGGGAGTCGCCAGGTATTCCGTCTGGCTGAGTTTCTGCTGCAAGCCGTCATAACGGTGATCCACTGCCTCCCCGGGTAACCAGCGAGAGCGGTAAGCATTCAAAGTGATCGCCGCCCAGTCACGATCTTTGAAGCTCTCGGCGGTTGCGATGAATTCTGCCTCGTCGAACCATCCTTGCGGACTCCATGTATTCCACTGAATGCGGGCAAAGCCCACCGGATCACGACGGACCGCCTGAACACCTCCATCCAGGCATTGGAACCACTGGTACCAGAAGCGCCGGGATTGTTCGAAATCGGGAAGGGAAAAAACGCCGCGAGGCTGATATCCAAGCGCAAGTGCTGCGATCGCCGTCAATCGCTCAGGAAAGAGACCGGCCATGGTGTACGCAGCACGCGCACCCCAGTCATGTCCCACAAACGCGAAACGATCCAGCTTCAACGCGTCCGCGAGGTCGATCGCATCCTGTGCCAGGGCGACTGCTCCGGCGAATCGCGGGGTGTCCTCATGCAAAAATCTGGTAGGCCGCGAGCCCCGCAAATAGGGGATGATGGTTCGCCATCCTTCCGCATGAAGCTGGTCGGCCACGCTTTGCCAGCCGCGGGGTGCATCGGGCCAGCCGTGAAGCAACAGAATTGGTGGGCCTTCGCTCGGTCCAGATTGTTCATAAACGATTTCCAGCAGGGACGAACAAACACTGTCCATACGGCGATCTCACATTCTCAAAAGCTCTGGCCTACCGCACGCTACTTGGCGCTTACTTCCCGCGCCCCCATCATCAACTCCACCACCGTGCTAAACAGTCGGTTCCGCGTCTCCAGTCGTACTCCAGCCCGGGTTACATAGCGCACCACGATGTCCACGCCCCCGCCCGCCGGCCGCATATCCACCGAGGGCGTCGCACTGAATTGCGGCAAACCCTCTTCATGGGTCACACGTTTCCACTCCTCCTCCGCCATCTTCGCGTCCGCCTCCGTGGCCTTGACCGCGGCATCGCGGATCTTGTCGATCAGAGGATAAGCGTCGGTTCCGGGCGGAATACTCACCTTGATCTCGTCCCACATCCACTGTCCCGCGGTGGAGAAGTTGAAGTACTTGCCATGAATCGCGTACCCGTTCAGAAAGGAGACCCGCCGTCCCGTTGGATGGCCGTTTGCGGTCCAGTTGCCCGTCTCCAACAGCCACGTACGGAACACACCGATCTCCACCGCCTCACCACCCACCCCATCGATCTCCACCCAGTCGCCCACCCGTATCCCGTTGCGCCCCATGAGCACAAACCAACCACAGAAAGCCAGAATGAAATCCTGGAAGACCACGGTTAACCCGGCCGTGGCCAGCCCCAGGATCGTCGGCATCTGCTGCGGAGTTCCGAAGATGACCAACAGCACCAGCAGCAACCCGATCACTTGTGTCCCCAGGTTCAGAATGATCCGCAGCGTCTGCCTCTGTCGCCGGTCCCGCGACATCCGGTCAAACAGTACCTGCAAACCCCAGCCGGCTAGGATAGTCAGCAGAACGATCACCGCAATCAACGTCAGCGACTGCAGCATCAGGTGTACCAGGATCTTGAGTTGTAGCTGTACCTGGTTACTCCAGCGGCCGTAGAGCGTGACCAGTTGTTGTTGTGCCGCCAAACGGTCGTCCAGTATGCTCAAAATGGTTCGTTGGGTAGCCACACTCTGCAGGGCTTTCACCCGGGTCGAATTTGATTCTCCGGCCGCTTTCGCAGCCGCTGCTTCGGCGGCCTCGGCCTCAGGCTCCAGCCTCGCGTTGTCTGCGGTGAGTGCAGCGACATCCGCTCTGGCCAGCTGTTCCGCCTGGGCGATCAGTTTCTGCCTGCTTTGCGATGCCCACCATTCGGCAATCTGGCCGGCCAGGGTTTTGTACTGGGCCGCTGAGATCACCGCGGTTTGTCCATCGCCAGCGCTGGCCTGCAGGTTGTACTTCTTTAGTTCCGCCTGGTGGGCCGTTAATTCCTGCTGAATCTTTCCTCGATGATCTCCGCTCGCCCGCGCCAGATCCTCCATCGAGTCCGCCAACTCTTCCTGGTCGAGGCTCAGCTGTGCCTTGGCCACATCGAGGTCGTCCCCCTGTGGGGAAACTGCAGGCGCCGAACCAGCCGCCACACTCGAAGCGGGAGTGGCTTTCGCCGTCAAAGCCGCCACTCGCTGCTGGTCTTCCTTGACCGTCTCTTGCAGTTCCGTGACCCGCTGTTGCATCTTGAGTGATGCGCCGGTCAACTCCCGGGTCTCGGCACTTGCCTGGCGTAGAGACTGCGCGAAAGCCTGGTCCACCTCGTGGTCCGCCAGCCGCTCTGCCTCGCGCGCAAACTCCAACTCCTCCGCGGATACTGCCAACCCCGTCAGTGTTTTCGCCGTCTGCCATGGCCGTTGGTCTACAATCCCATACGGCTGTGGTGTGGCGTTCCAACCTGCTCTTTGCCCGTGCAGGAAGGGTAGATTCTCCATAACGCCCCTGGTCATGAAGATCCCAATCAAGCACAAAACCACTACTGCCAGCGATACCGCCGCCGCAATCCTGTGAGCACGATTCATCCCGGCCAACCCCTCATTCCGGCACCTGAATCAGCGTAAACCAAAATAGAGAATGCCCCTGAACTCGAGTTCAGGGGCATTCGTTTGTCGTCAATGTGCGGCAAATGTTTTAGGTGCGAACCGTGACCACACTGGTTTCGCTTACCACCATAGCAACTCCGGGAGCACGGCCATGCCCGGAAATGTATCCCTTCCGGTGGCCATTGCGGCAGACGAACCACTGTTCATAAAAACGGTCGGAATGTTTAGGAACGCCAGGGAGGTTCACCGTTTCATATGCACTCGGTTGCTCTGTCATGATTTCGCCGCACTGTTTGCAATGTTCAGTAGGCATTGTTCTTCCTCCTGCACCATTTATATGAAATGCGATGCACCTTCGACTACACCTTGGATGTCGGTTTCGAACTTTGGTAACTGTTGCGGGCCTAATTACTATCTGGTAAGTACAGCCATTCACCCCTTGTGATCGCACCTAAGTCCTTTGTTTCATGAAGCTGCTCAATCTTGTCTCGACTTGCGCAAAGAATCATCGCGCAAGTCGTCGCAATCAGCGGTCAAAAGGCCAAAAATATTGAAGGTTGAGCCGGGAGGATGAGATGTTCCCGATTCTCTACGCGGAGTTCGGTGGCAGCCCCCTGCTTCAGTAGGGGGCTGCTGGACTTTAGTCCAGCGGAAAAGCGGTTCATTGCTCAGGGGTTGGCTTTACAGGCTGCGAAAAACTCTGTCTTTTGAAGGGTACGGGCTTCAGCCCGTACATAAACGATTGAACACAGGAACGGCTTTAGCCGCTGAGGGACGCATTTCCATCCGTCTCCGACTTTTTTCCGCAGCCTCTTTAGCTCTGGGTTTTCGAGGCTGGAGCGAAAGCGCACGGATCAAGTCGAGCTCCCACCAACATCAGGGATCTTTTAGGTTCCAGCGCTCTCCTCAAAAGTAGATACGGGGCCCGTCTATTCGATCTCGTCCAGGAACAACTTCTTCTTGAAATCGTCCGGCGTGTCTTTGGCGGGCTGAAGATGGTAGCCGCATTCACGGGCAAGCTCACGCAGGAGTCTCTCCTTATCTTCCCGGGCAAGTCCGGAGACAACGATGGCACAGGCAGAAGTTAAAGCATTCGATGGCACAGGAAACCTCCAGGAATCGACCTCTAGGAGGCCTATGCCAATTATCTTCTGGCTAAATTAAAACAGTCAATGTGTCTTTTTTCAGGGCGACGTTACTGTTTCGCTGAACCTGCAACACGCCGGTACTCAAAGACCCTCTTTCCTCGATCACTCCCACCATCGGTAGGCGGTCTGACGCCGAAGCAGCATGGCGCAGTGAACCAGATTGCGGCACACTAACGCCAACCAACTGGAGTTGGCCCGATAAGTCTAGGCTACGGAGTCCCGCTTGGTGGAGCGGAGCCGCTGTTCCACTTCACTCAGCAATTCGGAAGCGAAAATAAGTTTTTTCAACGGCAGGATGGGAGCTCCACCGTTGACGATCGCAGAGATGTGATCTTTTTCCTCGCCACTGAGGATGGCGGAGAGGATGATGAGGTCGAACTCCTCAGTTCGCAGTAAGTTTTCAGCATCGTTGTACATCACCGCCTGAGCATCGTAACCGGCATGGCTCAGGACGGCGCAGCGGCTTCGCAGCAAACCGGAGTCTTTGCCGATGCACAATATGCGAGCTGGATTGTTGAGCATCGAACCCTCAAGGCAGGTAGTCTAACCCGAATTGACGCTGTCGACATCTCTTTTGTTGCTTGCCAAATGCGATTCGAATTTTTGCCGACGATTCGTGTAATGATGAACAACTCAGAGATCGGCACATCGATCTGAACGAAGACAAGGCGCCGCGGCGAGGCTAAAAAATGAATTCTTCTGATACTCCGGCAAATGAAGACGATCCTGGCCGGCCTCTCTACGTCAGCATAGAAATGGTCGCCAATCTCGTCTATCTCGCCAGGCACAGCGAAGAAGGCTTAGATCAGCAGCGGCTTTACCTCGACCGTGCTTCCTCTGTACTTTTAGCAATGCGCCACCACCCTGACCTGCCCAGGTGAAGGCCAGCTTCAGTCCTCCAGATAGCGCTGCGCCCTCCTCAGCAAATCGAGTTCAGTTTCCAGCTCGCTGATGACCACGCGGTACTCATCCAACTTGACCCGCTGCAAGCATTCCATCCGCTGCTCCAGGCGAAGTTGCAGTCGCTCAAGCACTTGGATTGGGGTCAGCTTGACGTGTCCCGGCATAACGCGATTATATTCGCCTTTTGTTCTCCATAGGAGATGAAATTATCCACAAAAATTGACGCCTCCGCATGCCCTGATGGGGTTATCTAACCCAAATCGCCCTATCATTTCCCCGGGGCCCAAGAACAAACGAGCCTGGCCTCTGAAATCGAAAGGCTGTTTCCATGTCTGGATCGCTGGTCGATCTCGAACGATGATGACGATCGGACATTCGACGCTTCCAATAAAATCCTTTCTGCGCGCCCTTAAAGAGAATGGATGCGGTCTTCTGGTGGATGTGCGCCGTTTTCCTGGCTCACGGAAATATCCGCAGTACGATCGGGAGCGGCTCTTTGCCTCGCTAGATGCGGAAGGTATCAGCGCTGAATGGCGCGAGGGATTCGGCGGCCGGCGGCCCGCGCACCAGAACAGCATCAACACCGGGTGGGTTAACGCTAGCTTTCGCGGGTATGCGGATTACATGCAGACATCGGAGTTCGCGGACCAGATAGATTGGCTGATGGAGCAACAGAACCTGACCACGGTTGCGATCATGTGTGCCGAGGCCGTTCCCTGGCGGTGCCATCGTCGCCTGATAGCCGATGCCGTCCTTGCCCGTGGAGGCTTCGTGGAAGATATCTTTGTGCTGCCGGACGGCAAGTCATCCCGCAAGCCGCACAGCCTGACTCATTTTGCCCAGGCGGAGGGTCACCGGGTGTTCTATCCGGCGCCAGAATAACCTCACTGCGCGAACGCACGCCGTAGCAGCGCAATCGCCTGCGGCCCTTCCGTGCGCAGGTCTTTGGTCGATGCTTCCAGGCTGATCATCCGGTCGTAGTGGATCGCCCGCATATCCGCAAAAAACGGCGCGTAGTCGTATTCCTCCCATTTGAGCGGCATGACGCGCCCGTTTGGGTTTGCCATATGCAGATGGCGCAGATGGTCTTTCACTTTAAAAATATCAGCCAGATCTTCCTTCTCCACTTGGAAGTGGTAATAGTCGATCATGAGCTGAATATTCGGGTCATTCACCGCGTTCACCCACTGCAGCCCCTCGGCTGCGGTGTTGATGATGTTGCTCTCCTGATGGCGCAGTGGCTCGATCGCGATAGTGATGTTGCGCGATCGGGCTTCCGGCGCGATCCGTTTTCCGAAGTCCACCAGTTGCTCAAAGGCCTCTTGCTTCGAGAATCCCTCGGGAACCTGCCGCGCGCCGCCGCTGCCAAAGACCACCAGCCGCACACCCAGTCGGGACACGCGATCGAGCGCCCGCCGGACGTATTCCATCTGGCGCTCCTTGTCGATGAGCGGTCCGGTGACTTTGATGTCCCCGGGAAGAAACAAATTGGCAGACAACACGGGAAGTCCCAACTCTCGGAACTTGGCGGCAGCCTTCTCGAAATCGGCATCGGAGAGCGCGGCTACTTCTGAAGTGCGCACCTCCATGTAATCGAATCCCGCGGCCTTCACGGCGTCGATGTCCTTCAGCGGGCCGCAATAGCCAACTTTGACCCTGCTACCGGGTTGAGCCAGTGCCGCGGCCAGGCAGACCAGCAAAGCTGCCATCGCGGCACAGAACCACAGGCTTGCCTTCCTCATGCGTTCTCCCTCGATGAACTTGAGTGAGTTGGAAATTGGAATGGTGCGACCGAGGGTCGCCAGTTTGAACTCGCTCGGCAATATCCTACGCGAAGCGCGGCCGCTGCACACAAAATGTCGTTTATCTCTCAACTACCCGGACGAGACGAACGGCATGGTGCGGTCGGCGCTAATCAAAAGAATCCGCCACCGGTCCCGGTTGGCCGCACGTTATAAACGTACGGCACTTCTGCTCGGTGACGCCCGTCACAGTCAGCTCGCAGTCCTTGCAATAGCCTTCGTGAAGGTTTCTTAATCTGCGCTCATGACTATCGGATGTCCTGCGAGAATATCTTTCGATAGCTGATGTCATAAATTGTAATGTCGATGATCAGTTGGAATGCACTTGTTTGAGTAACAGTTGCCACAAACTCCAGCAGGGCAATCCTCGAATACCTCTTGACTATCTGTGAGTTCGGGCTAAATTTGTTGCCACCCCCTAGCAACGGTGTGAACGATCGCGTCCCTGTTTTAAAAGAGTTCCCCGGAGGGAACATATGAATCACTTGAGTGGTCTGTTGCTCTTGTCTGCCTTTGCGTTTCTAGCCCCGGTCTCGGCGCTACAAGCCCAAACGGCCAAAGTCCTCAACCATACCGTCATCGTCGCTCAGCCGCCTGATCCCATTCATTATGAAAAAGCAATTGGGAATTACACCAGCACCACGTACCCGAGCTTTTTCCTTGGCACCGGCAACTCCGGCAACGGTTATATCTATGACACACAAACCGGAAAGAACTGCTCCGTAGGTGTGCCCGGCTACTACTACGAAAGGGCGCGAACCTTTACCTATCCGGGAGACAAATACGCTGGAGTCATAGCCTCCCTGTTTACCAGCGTTGCCTGGTTAGAGAACCCTTTGAACTACGGCGGCTCCCTCTGCGGTGACTGGGGAGTGCAGACGATCAATCCTGACCGCGGGGCCCACACGCTGCACGTAGTGGATCTGGATGGCGATGGAAAGATGGACGTTCTGGCTTCCGGCGGTGAATACCCAACCGTAACTAAAACCGGCTTTATCGACTTCCAGGACAGCAACACCTCCTGGGTGCTCGGATCGTTTGCTCCAACAGCCGGAGACTCGATCGACATAGTGGGCATCAGCGGCGTCAATGGAGGCGCCCGTACCAACATCGTCGGCTGCAACTCAAATAACAGCAGCTTATATTGGTATCAAAACCCCGGAGGCAGCGCTGCGCGTGGTTCGGCATGGACAGCCCATCTCATTGCCAGTACCGTTTTGGGCGGGGCGCCGGCATGTAATGAGGGCGCGACCATTGCCTCCCTGACGGTGGGGAATCGAGACATCGTGATCGTCGCCAGTGGTGAGGTCGGTTCCGTTCCCCCCTGGTCGCCCGGACTTGGCTATTACGACCCTGGCTCTAATCCTGAGGCAACCTGGACTTTTCATCAGCTCGACGCCACCTATACAGACGTCCATGAAATTGCCACCGACGTTCTGAACGGAACGCCCTTTTTTGTGATAGCGGAGCAGGAGCAGGCCTCAACCATCTGTAATGGGGATGGATACAATGACCACGGCAGCAGCTATTCCGGTTGCCGTGTCGCCATCTTCCCCTGGAACGGCAACGGCTTCAATACGCCGACACTCGTGTCTAATCTGGGTAGTCATAACCAGACTCTCTATCAATTGAATGGCGTGGAGTATCTCGCAGGCGCAAACCACAACACTTACAAGCCAACCGACCCATCGTATAGCTTGTGGACATTCAACTTCGGTTCCACCACCCCACCACCTCCGCCAACTACCCTCGCCGCCGGCACCTACAATATCAAGAACCCGAATAACGGCGATACCATGGATCTCGGTTGGGCAATGAACCCCCAATGGGGAGACGGGCCTTATGTCTATCTCTACACATTCAACAACGGTGCATCGCAGCAAATTACTTACACGAGCGGCGGCAAGCTCCAATCAAACAACACTGCGGACTATCTATACGATGATGGCGGCGCGCTCGCCGTGGGATCGAGTGGCGACATCTTCTCGATTACTTCCAGCGGCACTGGGTATACCATTCAAGACACGAGTGCAAGCGGCCTGTATGTCAACAACACCAGCGCGATCGATCCTCCCAATAAGCTGACGTTATCAGCTACACCCACCGTTTGGATGTTCCCTATCGTGTCCGGGGGAGGGGGGAGTCCTACGTCATTGGCTACAGGCAAACCTTATAACTTCCAGGATGGGAGCGGGAACACGATGGATCTTGGTTGGGCGCAAAATCCGCAGTGGGGGTATGGGAATTTCGTCTATCTCTACAGCTATAACAACGGTAGCAGCCAGCAAATTATCTACACTGCTGCCGGCAAACTCCAATCCGTGTCAAGCACTACCGAAAACCTCTATGACAGTGGTGGTGATCTTGCCCTGGGCTCAACCGGGGATACATTTACGATCAACAGTAGTGGGAGCGGTTATACGATTTTCGACACGACGGTTGGTTTGTACGTCAACTCTCCCGGTAAGACGGATCCGCCCAACAAACTAGTGCTATCGTCCACACCAACCGTTTGGAAAGCAACTCTGCAGTAGAGGCACGTTTGCCTTCCACGATCCGGGTACCCCATCTTTTGGGTTTCATGTAAAGGTGGGGTACCACAATCTCTCCCCGTAGACGAAATCGCATTCCCTCAGTCAGATGTCGGTATAGCGATTGTCTTTTCAACCATTTGGCATGGTTTTGTGAGCAGAAACATGTCCTTGGTGCGCCCGGAGAGATTCGAACTCCCGACCTAACGCTCCGGAGGCGTTCGCTCTATCCAGCTGAGCTACGGGCGCGCAACTTAAGAATACAACACCACACCCTCTACCGCTCTGCCGCTTGCTCGCTCTTCTGCCGGAGCTGTTCCATGACGGACTGAATGAGTTCCTTAGCGCCACCAATCTCCGCCAGCACGGTTTCCAGATCGAGCGCGGGTTTGGAGGGATTGCGCGTGGAGGCACAATACACGCCGTGCTGGCCAATCAGGATCAGCGCATCGGTAAGCATGTCGAGCGTGACTGCAAGGCGCCCTCGTTCCGCCCCCATCATGAACTCGAACCGCTCCAGATCGTCCCGCCGTTGCGCTATCGCGGATTGAGGTGCCGGCATCTTTCCTGCTTTCGGGTGAACGGTGGGAGCCCCCTGCTTCAGCACTGGGAGCTGGACTTCAGTCCAGCGAAAAAAGCGGTTCTCATCTCAGGGATGGGCTTTAGCCCTGGATGTTCGAAGCCGTCGCTAACCCTTGTCCCCAGGCGGCGTATACCGCAGCACCGGATTGCGCGCCGCCCTGGTCTCATCCAGGCGCGAGATGCGCGTAGCGTGCGGGGCACTCAGTACCAACTCAGGGTTCTCTTCCGCCTCGCGAGCAACCTGCCGCATGGCGTCGATAAACAGATCGAGCTCTTCCTTCGATTCGCTTTCCGTGGGCTCGATCATCAGAGCCCCTGGCACAATCAGCGGGAACGAGGTGGTGTAAGGATGAAAACCATAATCGATCAGACGCTTGGCAATATCACCCGTCTTGACCCCCTTCTGGGTCTGCCGGCGATCGCTGAACACCACCTCATGCAGCGTAGGTGTCCGGTACGGCAGCTCGTACACGTCCTCCAGGTTCTTGCGAATGTAGTTCGCGTTCAGCACCGCGTCTTCCGTCGTCTGGCGCAGGCCGTCCGGGCCGTTCGCCATGATGTAGGCCAGCGCGCGAACGAACATGCCGAAGTTGCCGTAGAACATGCGCACTCGTCCAACTGATTGCGGGCGGTCATAGTCCAGGCGCAGCGTGCGCCGCCCGTCCTGATCAGGCGCTCCCTCCACCACCACCGGCGTAGGCAGAAACGGTTCCAGAATCTTCTTCGCCGCCACCGGACCCGACCCCGGACCACCCCCGCCATGCGGGGTCGAGAAGGTCTTGTGCAGGTTCAAGTGCATCACGTCCACCCCGAAATCTCCCGGACGTGTCTTGCCCACCAGGGCATTCATGTTGGCGCCGTCCATATACAGCAGGGCGCCTTTGGCATGGAGAATGTCGGCGATCTTATGAATCTCGCTCTCGAAAACGCCGATGGTGCTGGGGTTCGTCAGCATCATCGCGGCGGTATCCTCGGTAACGATTTGTTCCAGCCGGCCCACGTCAACCATCCCTAGCGAATTGGATGGGAGGTTCTCTACCTGGTACCCGCAGATCGCTGCAGTGGCCGGATTCGTTCCGTGCGCGGAGTCGGGGATGATGATCTTCGTCCGCGGATTTCCTTTCGACTGATGGTAAGCGCGTACCAGCATGATCCCGGTAAACTCGCCATGGGCGCCTGCCGCGGGCTGCAGGGTAATGGTGTCCATGCCGGTGATATCGATCAGGCAGGATTGCAACAGCCGCATCACCTCGAGCGCTCCCTGCGAGAGCGACTCGGGCTGGTAAGGGTGGGCTTCGGCGATGCCCTCTAGCCGGGCGACGAATTCGTTAACCCGCGGGTTGTACTTCATGGTGCAGCTGCCCAGCGGGTACATGCCGAGGTCGATCGCGTAGTTCCAGGTAGAGAGCCGTGTGAAATGGCGGATGATTTCGATCTCGCTCAGCTCAGGCATGAGGCCCAGATCTGCGCGCGCCGCTTTGCCCAGTAACGCTTCGGGGTCTACCGCGGGCACGTCGAGCGGCGGCATCTTGTAACCCCTCTTACCTGGGGAAGACTTCTCGAATACCAGCGCTTCGTTCTGGGTCAGGTGGGAGCTTACCTTATGGCGCACGCCTTCAAACGGCTTGCCCGGCTCCTCGGTGGTGGTTGCCATTGGTTGTTTGCCTTTCAAGCCCGGGTCAGGGCCTCTTCGGAAACTTGCTGCAGCAGCGACGCCGCATGGTCGATCTGCTCCCGTGTGTTGAGCTCGGTCGTGCACCACAGGGTGGCGTTGCCCAGCTCGGGATACCAGCGGTTCAGGGGTAAGCCGCCGATCACCTTCTGCTTGAGCAGCTCTGTGTTGAGCAGCTCCGGTGATTCCGAAGTCTCGAGCACAAATTCATGGAAATGGGGAGCCGCGGCGAAGAGCAGCCGGGCGCCTCCCACGCTGGAAAACTGCCGCGCTGCATAATTGGCCTTGGCCAGGTTGTGCATCGCTAGTTCGCGCAGACCTTCTTTCCCGTAGACCACGAGGAAGATGGTGGCCATCAAAGCCACCAGCGCCTGGTTGGTGCAGATATTGGAGGTAGCCTTCTCCCGCCGGATATGTTGTTCGCGCGTGGAGAGGGTCAGCACAAAGCCGCGCCGGCCTTCTGTGTCCACCGTCTCGCCCACCAGGCGGCCGGGCATCTGCCGCCGGTATTTTTCCTTGGCCGCAATCACACCGCAATAAGGGCCACCGTAACTGAGCGCGACACCGAAGGATTGCGCTTCCATCGAGACAATATCCGCTTCCACCGGCGGCCGCACCACGCCCAGCGAAATCGCCTCCGCAATCGAAACAATCAGCAGCGCACCTTTTTTATGCACGATCTCGGCTATGGCAGGAATGTCTTCGATTACCCCAAAAAAGTTCGGTGACTGTATCAGAACGCAGGCAGTCTCTTCGCTGACACTCCGCTCCAGGGCCGCCAGGTCAAGCCGCCCATCGTCGCCGAAACCGAGCACCTCCGCATCCAGCCCCTGGTGCTGCGCGTAGGTGTGCATCACCTCGCGATACTCAGGGTGGACCGTTTTCGCGACCAGAACCCCGCTCCTCTGCGTGATGCGCACTGCCATGGTTACCGATTCCGCGGCGCCCGTCGAGCCGTCGTACATCGACGCATTGGCGATGTCCATCCCGGTAAGCTCGCAGATCATGGTCTGGAATTCGAAGATCGCCTGCAACGTCCCCTGGGTAATCTCTGCCTGGTAGGGAGTGTAGGAGGTGAGGAACTCGCCCCGTTGCACCAGCGAATCGATAATTACCGGGCGGTAGTGACGGTAGGCGCCTGCGCCGAGAAAACTGGTGTAGCCGGAGGCGCTTTTCAGCGACGCCTGGCGAAAGTAGTCAACGATCTCCGATTCCCCCATCTGCCGGGGAACGTCGAGATCCCTCTGCAGCCGGTATTCCTGAGGGATGGTGGAAAACAAATCGTCGATTGATCCGGCGCCGATCTGCTTCAGCATCTCGATCCGTTCAGCCGGCGATTTTGGCAAGTAGCGCATGTTCTGGTCCCCTATCCCTGTGTCCCCGTCGATACCCTCAGCAACTAGTGGGTCTCTTCTTGGACAAACTTCTCGTAGTCCGCCGCTTTGAGCAGCTGATCTACTTCCGACGGGTCGGTCAGTTCCACCTTGAGGATCCAGGCTCCGTGGGCGTCGGTGTTGATCTTTTCCGGCGCCGTTGCCAGCTCCTCGTTCACCTCGACCACGGTCCCGGATACCGGCGAATAGAGGTCGGAGACGGCTTTGACCGACTCCACGCTGCCAAATGTCTTGCCCTTCTCCACGGTCGAACCAACCTTGGGCAGATCGACGAAGACGATGTCGCCCAGCGTGTTCTGCGCGTAATCGGTGATGCCCACCTTGCCGGTCTTACCCGCTACATCAATCCATTCATGCTCTTTGGTGTAGCGATAGGTTGCTGGATACGCCATCCGTCCTCTTCTCCTCGTTCATTCTAGAGCCAAGTGCCTACCGCGTGGTTCGTATAGGCATGTGCTGCAAAGGTTAAGCCGTTTTTTTGGGGCGGCGGTAAAAGGGAATCGGCACCACCTTCGCCTTGACCAGATTTCCCCGTATCTCGACTGCCACCTCTGTCCCTGGCGTGATGCGGTCGACCGGCACATAGGCGAGCGCTATGTTCTTTTTCAAATAGGGGGAAGGGGATCCGCTGGTGACGAAGCCGATGGGCTCGCCTTCCAGGCTGCAGACCTTATAGCCGTCGCGCGCGATCCCGCGATCGACCATCTCCAGGCCCACCAGCTTCCGCTTCGGTGCGCCGCTCCGCTGCAATTCCAATAACGCCTGCGAGCCAAGAAAGTCGCTCTTGCCCAGCTTTGAGAACCGTTCCAGTCCGGACTCCAGGAGATTGATCTCTTCGGAAATTTCATGGCCGTAGAGGGCCATGGCCGCTTCCAGGCGGAGCGTGTTGCGTGCTCCCAGGCCGCAGGGCAGGATGCCAAACGGTTTGCCTGCCTCCAGCACCTCGTGCCAGACGCGCTCGCTCGTGGCCTCGTCGGAAGGCACGTAAATCTCAAATCCGTCTTCTCCGGTGTATCCGGTGCGCGCGATCAACACGTTGGGCAGCCCACAGACGGTCCCCCAGGTAAACCAGTAGTTCTTGACCTTGCTCAGGTCTACTTTCGTCAGCTTGGACAGCGTCTCCGCCGCCCGCGGCCCCTGGATGGCGAGTTGGGTGTAGTGATCGCTGTAGTCGCTGATATGCAGGCCCGCGAACGATCCCACCTGGGAGCGAATCCACTGGTAGTCCTTCTCCCGGGTGCCGGCGTTGATCACCAGCAGGTAGTCGTTATCGCTGAATTTGTGCACCAGAACGTCGTCGACAAACGTTCCCTGCGGATACAGCATGGCCGAGTATTGCGCCTGGCCGTTGGCCAGTTTGGACGCGTCGTTCATGGAGAGGGCTTGGATCGCAGCCAGCGAGCCTGGTCCGCGGAACTGAATGTCTCCCATGTGGCTGACGTCGAACAGCCCCACCGCGGTGCGGACCGCCATGTGCTCCGCGCTAATGCCGGAGTATTCGACGGGCATGTCCCATCCGCCAAAATCGACCATCTTGGCCCCCAGCTGACGGTGGATACCATTGAGCGCGGTCTTGCGCAGGGCGGGAGTGGAAAGAGAGCCAGCGGACACGGGGGAGTTCCTTTGTTCTGAAGTCGCTATTGTTTCACGTTAGCACGGACCTAGGAAGGATTTCGCCCCGCGTGGGCGTACCCGAGGTGTCAGAATTGAGGCGGCCAAAACAGGCCCCCCTTTGTCCCTTCCACGAAGCAAGGGTGCCCCATATCTCGCTCGTTTTTGGCGCGAAGCGTTTTGCTTTGTATCAGGGCACGACTTCAGTCGTGCCGCCCCCGGCCAAAATACTCAGGGCTTTAGCCCCTGCCACCGCAAATTTGCGCGAAAGTCCCAATCAAAAAATGCGCGGGGCTAAGGAGTCTGCGTGAGAACTATGCTCTTCCAGCTAAGTCCCGTAGGGACGACTGAAGGTAGCCCAGGACGGTAGTCCTGGGTACAGATCACGACCTCTGTCCAGTCCCGCCAGGGACGGCTGAGACCTCACACGCAGGCTTCAGCCGTTCCTGGCGCGGAAAACGAACGAGACAGTGTCTTGTTGTGAAAGGACAAAAAGGGCTTATTCGCCGACCTGCCGCCCAGGTGCGCGCTTGAGGTGAGAGTGCGGTCCGGCAGGGGCTGCGGGCGCCGCCCAGGCCAGCCCGTCGACCCCCTTGCCGGCGTCAATCACGGAATCAACCTTCCACTCCGATAGATCGACCACCGCTACCTGCTTTGCCTTGGAGCAGGAGACATAAGCCACCTTGCCGTCCGGCCGGGCCAGCACCTTGACCGGATCCTCGGGAACATCCACCGTCCGCACCACCTTCAGGCTGGCCAGATCGACCACCGCGACCTGGTTGGCCTTGGGGAGCACCACCAGCAAAAAGCGGCCATCCGGAGTGGGAGAGGTCCCATACCCTACCGCAGGCAAGGCAACCCACGTCTTGATCTTGTTGGTGGCCGTGTCGATCACCGCCAGCTGAGGCTTGGTCTGATCCGACGTGAAGACCATCTTGTCGTCGTTCGAAATCGCAATGCGCTGAGATTCAGACGAGATGGGGATAATGGCGATCGTCTTGCGGCCGACTAAATCCAGGGCCGAGACGGAGCCTGCGCCGACATTCGAGGTGTAACCCCGCTTGCCATCCCGCGTGATTACGAGCATGTGCGATTCCTTCTGCCCGGTGGGCACGGTGCCCACGATCTTCAGCGTCTTGGGATCGATGATGGTCACCGTCTGATCGAGCTCGGTGGTGACATAAAGCATCCCGCTTGCCCGATCGTAAACCGGGCAATGAGGCCGCACGCCGTGGCCAAAGTCGACCTTGCCGGTGACCGCACGGCTGGCGATGTCGATGACGACCATCTCGTGGCCGTCGGTGCCCGGTTTGCCCACGCCCGAGCTCCCATAGATCGGCACGTACGCGGTCCGGCCATCCGGGGACGTGGCCACCTCGTGGCCGGTGATGCCTCCTTCCGGCACGGTGGCCAGTTGCTTGGCAGCCACAGGATCGATGATGCTCAGGTCGCGGTCACCCTGGTTGGTGGCCACCAGCATCGGCTTGGCCGCGCTATCGGGAAGAGCAGAGGCATTCATCATAAGTAGGCTGAGGGGCAGGACCAGACACATTACCAGGCACATTACAAAAAACAGGGAGACGGATGTCGGCTTATTCATGGCGCCTGAATTATATCCGCGCGAACGCCACTTAGGGCAGCATCCAGGGTGAAAGAATAAGCTGTCTCGAGATCCAAATGACCCAAAACCCTGCCAAACCTAATCCGGCGCAACCTGTCTGGCCGGCGGTCCTCGCCGTTCTGGCCGTGGGTGGCCTGCATCTGTCGCTACCGGAACCGCTGACCTTTGGTCCCTCCTGGCTGTTGCTCGCGGTGGTCGCTGTGCTTCTGGTTCCGATCCTCGTCGCCCGCATGCGTGGCTCGTTTGACCTCAACCAGAGGCTCGGCTACGTCCTGCTCGCCGTGGTCACCGCGGCCATGCTGTGGTCGCTTTACCTGCTCGTTCGCTCCCTACCCAAACACACTTTGCCCCCAGGATCGCTGTTGCGCTCTGCGGCCGCGCTCTGGGCTACCAACGTCCTGGTATTCGCATCCTGGTATTGGCGGCTTGATGCCGGCGGACCGCATGCGCGCCATCTCAACACCTGTCACACCAAGGGAGATTTCCTGTTCCCGCAAATGACGCTCGCCCCAGCGACACAGAAACCTCTCGACCCTCACTGGACTCCCGGCTTTGTGGATTATCTCTTTCTGGCCTTCAATACCAGCACTGCCTTCTCGCCCACCGATTCACCGGTGCTGTCGCGTTGGGCGAAAGTAGCCATGATGCTGCAGTCCAGCATCTCGCTCGCCACCCTGGCTCTGCTCGCCGCGCGTGCGGTGAACATCCTGTAAAAGTTCACAACTAATTTTGTCAGTGGAGGATCCAACAGGGATGAAAGTCTCTGAGGTCTTCGTTGCCACCCTGGCTGAGGCCGGCGTAAAACGTGTGTATGGCGTCACTGGCGACTCGCTGAACGGTATCACCGACGCCATTCGCAGAAACAAAAACATAGAGTGGATGCACGTACGCCATGAGGAGGCGGCTGCCTTCGCCGCCGGGGCGGAGAGCCAGCTCACGGGTGAGATCGCGGTCTGTGCGGGAAGCTGCGGTCCGGGCAATCTACACTTGATCAACGGCCTTTACGACTGCCATCGCAGCCGCGTACCGGTACTCGCCATCGCCGCCCAGATTCCCAGCCAGGAAATAGGCAGCGGCTACTTCCAGGAAACCGATCCCACCCATCTGTTCCGGGATTGCAGTCATTACTGTGAACTGGTCTCGCAGGCGGATCAGATGCCGCGCGTGCTGGGGATCGCGATGCGCACCGCGATTGCCCGCCGGGGAGTGGCCGTCGTTGTCATCCCGGGCGACGTCTTGCAGCGTGAGTGTCCCAATCTACCGCTGGCTCTCGGCATCCATCAATCCGCGTCGGTGGTCTGTCCTTCGATCGACGAGCTGAGACAGGCGGCCGATATTCTCAACCGCGCGCAGAAAGTCACTATCCTGGGGGGCGCGGGTTGCCAGGGCTCTCATGACGAACTGGTCGCGCTGGCCGCCAGGCTGAAGGCTCCGATCGTGCATGCGATGCGTGGCAAGGAGTTCATCGAGTACGACAACCCCTACGACGTCGGCATGACCGGACTGCTGGGCTTTTCCTCCGGCTACCAAGCCATGATGAACTGCGACGCGCTGCTCATGTTGGGCACCGACTTTCCCTATCCGCAATTCTTCCCCGGGAAAGCAAAGATCCTCCAGGTTGACGTGCGCGGGGAGCAGATCGGGCGTCGCACCCCGGTTCATCTGGGCCTGATCGGCAACGTCAAGGACACGCTCGAGGAGCTCACGCCGCTGCTCGAGGACAAGCAGGACCGCAAGTACCTCGATCTCTGCCTGGAGAACTACAAGGGGGCGCGCAAAGGGCTGGACGACCTGGCCGTGGGCGAGCCCGGCCGTACGCCGATTCACCCTCAGTATGTTGCCAAAGTTGTGGATGAGCTGGCTTCTGCCGATGCCGTTTTCACCTGCGACGTGGGCACGCCTACCATCTGGGCGGCCCGCTATCTGCGCATGAATGGACACCGTCGCCTGCTGGGCTCCTTCACCCATGGCTCGATGGCCAATGCTCTGCCCCAGGCCATCGGGGCGCAATCCGCTTTCCCTGGCCGCCAGGTCATCAGCCTCTCCGGCGACGGAGGACTGGCCATGTTATTGGGCGAATTGCTGACCCTGCGCCAGTTGAAGTTGCCGGTCAAGCTGGTGGTCTTCAACAACGGTACCCTCGGTTTTGTGGAGCTGGAGATGAAAGCCGCCGGGCTGCTCGACTTTGCCACCGACCTGGTCAATCCCAACTTTGCTCAGCTTGCTGAGTCGGCCGGCCTTCTGGGCCTGCGCGTGGAGAAGCCGGAAGAGCTGGAGCCGGCACTCAAGCAAGCCCTCACTTACGATGGCCCCGCGTTGCTTGATGTCCTTGTCAATCGCCAGGAGCTCTCCATGCCGCCTACCATCACCGCCGAGCAGGCCAAGGGCTTCACCCTCTACATGGTGCGCGCCGTGCTGAGCGGCCGGGGCGACGAGGTGATCGATCTGGCCAAGACCAACCTATTCCGCTAGCCCGCGTCACCGCCGCTACGCGACGGTAGGAATGACAATTTTGTTGCACGATCAATTTCCATGATCCCAATGAAGTGTCATCCCGACCGAAGCGTAGCGCAGTGGAGGGATCTGCAGTTCTGCGGACCTCCCGTGGAAATGTTTTCGACCTAGCAACAGAAGTGTCATCCCGACCGAAGCGGAGGGACCTGCTGTTCACCATCCACGGCGTCGAATCTGAATGGAAGCGCTACGCTCCCTTTGTCATCCCGACCGAAGCGTAGCGCAGTGGAGGGATCTGCAGTTCCGCGGACTTCCCGTGGAAATGTTTTCGACCTAGCAACAGAAGTGTCATCCCGACCGAAACGGAGGGACCTGCTGTTCACCATCCACGGCGTCGAATCTGAATGGAAGCGCTACGCTCCCCTTTGTCATCCCGACCGAAGCGTAGCGAAGCGGAGGGACCTGCTGTTTCTTCCGGCTCCACGCCTAAGCCCCGGAAAACCGAAATTCCCCGAATACCTCGCGTAGGTCTCCGGCAATCTCACCCACCGTAGCACCGCCCTCGACCGCCTCAACAATGGCCGGCATGACATTCGCTGAGGAGCGCGCCTGCTCCCTAACCCGGTTTAATGCCGCCTGCCAGCGCAGCGGATCGCGGCGGGCGCGCAGTGCGCGCACCCGCTCCACCTGATTTCTTTCCACCGTTTCGTCGTGCTTACCGCCGTGCAGTTCAGGCGAGTCGTCGTCATGACCGGCAAAGCGATTGACCCCGACCACGACCACCTCCCCGGAATCGACGGCCTGCTGGTGCTGGTAGGCCGCATCTTCAATCTCCCGCTGCACCCAACCACGCTCGATGGCGCTCACCATGCCGCCCAGCGAATCGATACGGCTGAGGTAGCTGCGTGCCTGCTGCTCAATGGATGTAGTCAGCGACTCGACATAGTACGAACCCGCCAGGGGGTCCACCGTCTGCGCAACGCCGGACTCCCTGGCCACAATTTGCTGCGTGCGCAGGGCCATGCGTGCGGATTCCTCGCTGGGCAGCGTCAGCGCCTCATCGTAGCTGTTGACGTGCAAAGATTGGGCGCCGCCGAGAATGGCGGAAAGTGCCTGCAGGGCGGTTCGCGCTAGATTGTTCTCCGCTTGGTGGGCGGTCAACGTGGACCCGGCGGTTTGTGCGTGAAAGCGCAGCGCCTGGTCGCGGGCACCAAACTTCTCCTGCAGCAGGCGGGCCCACAGCCGCCGCGCCGCGCGGAACTTGGCTACTTCCTCAAAGAAGTCATTATGCGCGGCAAAAAAGAAAGAAAAGCACGCCGCGGACCGCTCGATATCGAGCCCGGCCTCGCCCAGCGCCGTGAGGTAGGCGCATCCGTTGGCCAGGGTGAAGGCCACTTCCTGCACCGCCGTCGCCCCCGCCTCGCGCAAATGGTAGCCGCAGATCGAGACAGGGTTCCATTTGGGCACAGCTTGACCGCTCCACGCGAACAGGTCGGTCATCAGGCGCAGGCTGTGCTTGAGCGGATAGATGTAGGCGCCGCGCGCGACGTACTCCTTGAGGATGTCATTCTGCACCGTCCCCGAGAGCCGCCCCGGATCGCAGCCGCGACGCCGCGCCACCACCTCATACAGGGCGAGAAGAATATTCGCCGTTGCGTTGATGGTCATGGAGGTAGAAACCGTCTCCAGCGGGATGCCGGCAAACAGCCGTTCCATATCCTCGATCGAATCGATAGCCACCCCGGCCTTGCCCACCTCGCCGGCTGCCCAGGGTGAGTCGGAATCGTAGCCCAGCTGGGTGGGCAGGTCGAACGCCACCGAAAGACCGTCGCCTCCCTGGGCCAGCAAAAATCTGTATCGGCGGTTGGACTCCTCGGCGTCGCCCATCCCCGAGTACTGTCGCATGGTCCACAGGCGCCCCCGGTACATGGTGGGCCGGATACCTCGCGTAAAGGGATACTGGCCCGGGTACCCGAGGTCGCGGTCAGGGTCGAAGCCGGCCAGATCCTCTGCCTGGTAGACCGTCTTTCTGGAGTTCATGGTTACTGTTTGAGTCCCGGGCCCCGCTTGCTCTTGCGGTAGGCGCGGGTGAACGAACTGACCGAAAACCAGACAAAGATGGCGGCCAGGAGGACATAGAGCAGCAGGTGGGTGTGTTCCGGGCCTTGTCTCCACGCGGAGCGAACCCGATAGACACTTTGCACAAAAAAGAGCCCGAAAATGGCGAAAAACAGGCCAGTGATCTCCAGCCACAACACACTTCCGGCATGGGTAAACGGCCCCAGAATGGCCTGTCCAAAGGCTTTAGCTCCACGTTTCGCGGTAGCGGCCTGGCTGCTGAGGCTCGGTCTCATCGGGGCCGGTCGCGACGGCGGTGCCGTACGGCCGCTCCCTGCCTCAACCGGTCCAGGATGGGCTGCCGCAGCCTGTTCCACCCGCTGGCGGAGCATATTCGAGGCCACGCGAACGCCAATGCCGAGCGTGCGGCCTACTTTCTTTGGCTCCATAGCAAAAGTTTATCAGTCCACTGATTCAGATTGCTCCGCTGTAACATCAGAAGTAAGGTAGGTAAAACCGCGCCCGAAGGTGGCGATTGGGGGTACTGCATTGAACCAACGACTTCGTCGTCTTATCCAGCAACTGGGGGAAGCCATCCATGAATCGGTTTCCGAGTCCGAGCAGATCTCCGAGGTAGTGCAGGATATCCGCAAACAGGGCTTTGATGTGCTGCTTATGCTGGAAGCGACGATTGGATTGAACGAGGTAGAGCAACAGCCGGTTTCCGAACTAGAGGCTCCCGCAAGCGAAACCCCGCAAGGGGATGAGACCTTTAACGCTCAGGATGTACACTTTCTGCGCTCCCTGCGCATCTCTGTCGAGGAAGGTTGAAACCACAGCATCTCACTTCCAGCGATAGAGTTGGCACGGGCAGCGCGGTGACGGCATGAAAGACACATTAGGCGTACTGCTAGCAGGGGGAGCGGGAGAGCGTCTTTTCCCCCTCACACGAGATCGGGCCAAGCCAGCGGTTCCTTTCGGCGGCAACTACCGCATCATCGATATCACCCTGTCAAACTGCATCAACTCCGATCTTCGCCGGGTCTACATCCTCACCCAGTACAAGGCGCTTTCGCTCAATCGTCACATCCGCGAAGGCTGGACCGGCATCGTGGCCCAGGAACTGGGCGAATTCATTGAGATCCTGCCCCCCATGCAGCGGGTCAGCGCCAACTGGTACATGGGCACCGCCGACGCGGTGTATCAGAACATTTACTCCATTGGCGCGGAGCAGCCGAAGCATGTGCTCATCCTCTCCGGCGACCACATTTACAAGATGAATTACGGGCTGATGCTCGATCATCACAAAGAAGCGGGCGCCGATGTGACCCTGGCCACCCTCCCCATCCGGCCGGATGAAGTCGCGCGTTTCGGCGTGGTCGAAGTGAGCCGGACAGGAGAGGTCGTCGCCTTCCAGGAAAAGCCCAAGACAACCAACCTGCGTTCGCCTTTTAATCCCACCATGGTCGACGCCTCCATGGGCATTTATCTCTTCAATACGGATGTGCTGCTGCCGGCGCTGATGAAAGACGCCGAGGACCCCAACTCCAAGCATGACTTCGGGCACAACATCCTGCCCGGCATCCTCGGCCGCTACAAGATCTCCGCCTACAACTTCGTCGACGAGAACAAGCAGAATGCGCTCTACTGGCGCGACGTGGGCACACTCGAAGCTTATTTCGACGCCAACATGGATGTGGCTTCGGTCTCGCCCATCTTCAACCTGTATGACAAAGCCTGGCCCATGCGCACCCGGCAGCGGCAATATCCGCCCGCCAAGTTCGTCTTCGGCGAACCAGGACGTACCGGCATGGCTATCAACTCGGTGATTTCGGCTGGCTGCATCATCTCGGGCGCCGTGGTCCGCAACAGCGTCCTTTCCCAGGACGTGCGCGTCAATTCCTATGCCGAAGTGGAGTCGAGCATCATCTTCACTCACGTCGACATCGGCCGCCACTGCCGGATCCGCCGAGCCATCATCGACCGCGATGTGCATCTGCCCGAAGGCACCGTAATCGGTTACGACCGGGAAGAAGACCGGCGCAATTATTTCGTAACGCAAAGCGGTTTGACGGTAGTCACGCGTGACTATTCGCTCTACGAAAACCCCGTCTCCCCGGACTTCATGCAACAATCCTGAACCACGGAGCAACGCCAAAGCGCTTCCTTAAATTTCCCGGTTTTGCTTTGTATCAGGGCACGACGGAAAGCTCCTCCCCGTCCATCCGATCCGGTCAATGCAAATGGAAGCGCTACCCTCCCCTTTGTCATCCCGAGCGAAGCCGAGGGATCTGCAGTTCAACGGACCTCTCCTGGAAATGTGTTTCGATTGAGTGGAGGCCCACTCTTAGCCTCGTCCGCCGTTCAGGACAGTTCAGGAAAAGAGTAGGATGGCTGTCACGATGAAACGGCTATTGGGACGGATGATCCAGGGTCTGCTTGCCGTTCTGGTCGTCCTCTATCTCGGCGATTGGGGCCTCCTCGAGGTGCGGGCGGGGGGCCGGCCCTCTTCGAGTGTGCAGGTGGAGCAGTTCCTGCGCACCCCGCTCAAGGGCCAGAAAGAGGAATTCGACTACATGGGTACCGTGGCCCAGCCTTGTGTGCCCTCGCTCTTTCCCCATAGCTCGGCGGCTCCGTGCTGGTGGTTGAAATGGCACAAGATCCAGTGGGTGTCGCCTTGAGAACCGGCCGTGTTTTTGGAACTCGCTAAATTCGTTTCCTTGCTGCTGAGCATTTTGTCGCTCAATGCAGTGCTTCATTCTGCCTTTCTGGAACCGGGGAGTAATCTGCAACAACGACTGCTGCCTTCGCTTGATATGCTGCTGCTGGCCGCCGCCGTCTGCTTGTCCAGCGGATACATTTTCCGCGCCTGGGAGCAGAAGGCAGGCAAGCACAACGCCAGCGTCATCGGATCCTTGCCCATGATGATTTTCTGGTGGGGAACTGGAACCATGGCTCTGCTTTACGCCCTTGGCTGGTTGCTGGAGCGCTATTGTCTCGAACTCTGGCACTAGCACGCCAACGGTTGCGAGGCGATGGAACTTAAGCCGCCACCGGTGCGTATCAGAACCCATGAGTCTGGCCACGGTTGCGTTGAATAACGGGGTAATCGGAGCACGACGTGAGCGCTTTCAGGCCGATCCGGGGAGACGATATCCTACTGGCCGAGGCACGCCCCAGTTGACCCCTTCTTCGAACACGCCACATGACCGCCCAGGGGGTTCGAGTCGGCAATGGCCGGCGGAACGGCGGTCCGAAGGGGCAGAGACCGATTTTCCCGCACTGGTCAAGCGCTGCCTGGATGGCGATACCGGAGCCTGGACCGAACTGGTGGTCAGCCAGCAGCGCCGGGTCTACGCCCTGTGCTTCCGCTTCACCGCTTCCTCCCATGACGCGGAAGATCTGACCCAGGACGTCTTCATCAAGCTTTACGCCAACCTGCGCAGCTTCGACGCCGCCAAGGGCAGCTTTCCTACCTGGATCACTACCCTGACCCGCAACCTGCTGGTCGATCACTTTCGCCGCTCCCGCCAGCAACGGGTGACCGACTCGATCGACGCCGGGTGGGACCAGGGAAACGACGCCCCGCACTCCGACCCCATCGTCGACCCGCGCACCACCCCGCTGCAGCATGCGGTGCAAAACCAGCTGGGCCGCATGGTGCAGAATGCCCTGGCAAAGGTATCGCCAGAATTACGCGAGGCTGTTATTCTTCGCGATTTACAGGATATGGATTACAAAGAGATTGCAGAAGTGCTAGCCATTCCCCAGGGAACCGTAAAGTCGCGTATCAGCCGCGGCCGGGCGGAACTAGCACGGCTGCTGGAACGTACTAAAGGGCAGGTGATGTAAATGTCGGAGCGCGAGCAAAATAAGCCGTTAGGCGAGCCAGGCCGGGCGTTACGGTGCGACGAGTGGGAAAACCTGCTCGCCGATGCACTGGACGGGACCCTCACCCCGGCCGACCAGGCGGCCTTTACCCGCCACCAGAACGAGTGTGCGTTGTGTGCCCAGATGCTCAAGCAGACCGAGCAGGGCAGGGCCTGGATGAAGTACCTGGCAGTCGAACCGGAGGTGCCCACCGATCTGCTGCAAAAGATTCTGGCCCGGACCAGCGGAGGCACCGAGCCCGGGGTCGCTGCGCCGGCGCTTGCTCTGCCCGCACGCCCCGCCTGGCACCGCGTGGCCCTGCCCGCAATCCGCCAGGTTATGGAGCCAAGGTTGATGATGACCGCGGCCATGGCTTTCTTCTCCATTGCCCTGACCCTGAACCTGATCGGTATCAAGGTAACCGAACTACGCGCCGCCGACTTTCAGCCTTCCCGGTTGCGGGCGAATCTTACCCGGCAGTTCTATTCGACCAATGAACAGGTGACCAAGTATTACGAGAATTTGCGCCTGGTGTACGAGATGGAGTCCAGGGTGAGGGAATTAAGGCGCACGACCGAGTCCGAACCTGCTCCCCCGCCCCGGGAAACACCCAAGCAGCCGGCCCGCGATGGCAGCGGTAGTCCCAGCTCGACCGTCCCCCCGGGGCAACAGGTTCCCCCCGCGTCCAACGGCAGTCCCACTCGCTCCGATACGAGTCCGGTGTTGCCGGCAGAAATGGTGCCGGCCGCTTTGACTCGTAACGGGAGAAGAGAAAAATTCCAGAAAGAGGTTTTCAGGGCTTTGCCGCGTACCACTGAAGACCAAACCCGGATTTCCTGCCACGTAGCGCTGGAAATAGCCGCGAGTGCGGCTTTCGCTACGGAAAGCCGCATGAAGTTCGCCAACCCCACCAAGTTCCACAGGAAATCCGGGGAAGCGCAAAGGAGCTTGGTATGAACTGCCTAAACCACCCCGATGTCGCCGCAGTGGCCTATTGCCAGAATTGCGGCAAGCCCCTGTGCTCCGCCTGCATGCGTACCGTAGGGGGCGTCGTCTACTGCGAACCCTGCCTCGCAGCTCGCCTATCCGTTCCTCCCGGCACCGTGCCGGCGAACATGACCGGCTTGCATGCTCACCCCCTCCTGGCCGGCCTCCTGGGCTTTATTCCCGGAGTGGGCGCCATGTACAACGGACAGTTCGTCAAGGCGCTGGCCCACGTGCTCATTTTCGCGGTATTTGTCAGCCTTTCCGATAAGAGCACCGTCTTCGGCCTGCTGGTAGCGGCATGGGTCTTTTACCAGGTGTTTGACGCAGCCCAGACGGCCAAGGCGCGGCGCGATGGGTTGCCTTTGCCCAATCCCTTCGGTCTCAACGATCTGGGCGCCCGGCTGGGGATGACACCCACCCCGCCCGCTGCGCCCTACGTCTCCGGTTTTGCCCCGCCCCCGGGGGCCGGGCCCGCTGCGACGCCCATCCCCGGTCAGGACCCGGGCGCCTATCCTCCTGGCTATACCGCATCCTATGCTGCGCCCCCCGCGCCGGGCGTGACCGGCTCCGCTGCCCCCAATCCGCCGGGTTATGGCACGCAGGGGTACAGTGCGCCGCCCTACAGTGCGCCGGTAGCGATGGATCGCCTGGGAAATAGAACTCCGGTGGGCGCCATCGTGCTTATCGGCGTCGGCCTGGTGTTGTTGCTGCATACCCTGGGTATTTTCGAGGACGAGTGGATTGGCCGCGCCTGGCCAATCTTCATCATCGCTGTCGGCGCCTGGCTGCTCTATCGCAGAACCCGCGAACTGCCACGCGGAGGTGGGCAATGAACTCCTGGTTTCTCATCCGCCGGCTGCGGGGTCCAGCCTTCCTCATCCTGCTCGGTGTCACCGCCCTGCTTAACCAGTGGGGGGTGCTCAGCTTCAGCCGCAGCTGGCCTCTGTACCTCATCCTCGCCGGCGTGATTGGGCTGGCCGAACGGGCCGCGATCGCCGTAGAACCTCCGCTTCCGCCAGGCGTTTACCCTAACCCCTATACGCCGGGCGCCCCGCCGGTAAACAGCCCGGTCACGGGTAATGACCCACTCGCCGACCCCTCCAGGAGGCTGTGATGGCCACCCTGCCCCCGCCTTACACCCAGCGCGACGCGGCTCGGGCGCAGCGCTACTACCGCTACTCCATGCGCCGCCCCTCCTTACTCGGCCCGGTGGTGCTGGTCGTGGTCGGCGTTCTGGCCCTGCTGGTCGAAACCAACCGCTTGAATGTGTACCACTTGTGGGACTGGTATTTGCGCTGGTGGCCGCTGCTGCTGGTAGGCGTGGGATTGCTCTCGCTGGGCGAGTGGTGGCTGGATCGGAACCATGCCGGCTTGGGCCGCCGTTCGCACGGAGGTCTGATCACGCTCATCATCTGCCTGGCCATCTTTGGCTACCTGGCCGGCAACACCGCCCGCGGGCTCCGCGGCTTCCATGTATTTGGGCACGGCGCCGAGCAGGACGATTTCTTCTCGCAAATCCTGGGCCAGGAACACGATGACGATCGCAATCTCAACCAGGAGATTCCCGCCGGAGCACCCGTCGACATCCAGGTACCGCACGGCGATGTCAGCATTACCCCCTCAGGAGATGATCAGATCCACGTGCAGGCGCACCTGGTGGTCTACGCGGCCAACGATCGATCCGCGCGGCGCAACCTGGACGCGCTGGCTCCCAAGCTGGTGGTGAACGGCGGCAGCGTAACCCTGCGCGCGGCCGATGGGAGCAGTGGCCACGCCGATCTCACCATCGAGATCCCCAAAGGTTCGATACCCACGGTGACCGCCGGGCATGGGGACGTCACTCTCGAGGGTCTTGCTGGCTCGGCGAACGTGAATGCGGACCGCGGGGACGTCAAAGCCGATAACATCGCCGGCGCAGTTCATGTGCGCATGGGTAAAGGCGACTTCAACGCCCATGCCATTTCCGGCGATCTGACGCTTCAGGGGAGGCTGGACGACGTTTCCATTTCCGAAGTGCAGGGCAGGGTGGCGTTGGACGGCGATTTCTTCGGGGATACCAACCTGGCCCACATAACCCAGCCGGTACATTTTCATTCCAGCCGGACGGACGTCGAAGTGGTCTCCATTTCCGGAGCCCTCGCGATCGACAGTGGTGACGTGCAGCTAAACGACGCCGCCGGCCCGGCAAGAATCTCCACCAGCGCCAAGGACGTAGAGTGCACTGGCATTTCCGGGGATCTGCGCGTCGAGGATGGAGATGGGGACATCTCAGTAGGCGCGGTCGCGCCCTTGGGGGAACTGCAGATTCACAACCGCAATGGCGAGATCAAGCTCACCGTGCCCCGGGGTGCGAGCTTTGCTTTGCAGGCGACGGCCCGGAACGGGGACATCGATTCGAAGTTGGACCTGCCGATCACGAGTGCGGGGGAGGGACACAGTATTACCGGGCAGGTGGGCAGCGGCGGTCCCCGCATCCAGTTAGTCTCCGATCACGGTGATATCGAGATCGGAGCGATGGATATCCCGCCCACTCCACCCACGCCACCGATTCCTCCAACGCCTCCAGTACCCCCGACCCCACCCACACCGCCCGGGACCGGAGCAAAATCGATACGCCACCTTCACCCTTCGAAGGGCGTGGACACCAGCGCACAGCCAGTCGTCCAATAACCGGACGGGACAGCCGAAAAAGAGACAAGCTAAACTTCGGCGGATCGCCAGTCCTCTCAGCCACGATCGGATGCTGATTGGAAGCGCCACCCTTGTCATCCTGACCGAACGAGTTGGACCTGAGGCTCACGCCAAGGGGATGAAAAACGTCTTCTACTCGTTCTTTTGTCCGTTCCTAAACAGAAGTGTCATCCCGACCGTAGCGTAGCGAAGTGGAGGGACCTGCTGTTTCCTCAACTCCACTCATCAGAGGTTCAATGGAAGCGCCACCCTCCCCTTTGTCATCCCGACCGTAGCGCAGCGAAGTGGAGGGATCTGCAGTTCAGCGAACCTCTCGTGGAAATGTTTTTCAACCGCCTCTGCGCAAACTTCCCCGGCATCGCGCCTCACCGCTGGTCGTTTCTCCCCAGGTATTCGCCGATGATCGCTTCCACCCGCTCCACCACCTGGTCGAGCGAAAGATCGGTGGAATCGATAATCACTGCGTCCGCCGCTGGTTGCAGCGGAGATTCCGCTCGGGTGCGATCCCGCCGGTCGCGCTCGCGCAGTTCCTGCAGCACGGATTCAGCCTTCTCCGCACCCGGACCATTCTGCTGGTATCGTCGCTGGCCGCGCACTTCCGCCGCTGCATCGAGGAAAATCTTTACCTGGGCATGAGGGAAAACCGTGGTGCCGATATCTCTACCTTCCATGACGATGCCGCTGCTAGCCCCCAACTGACGCTGCATGGAGACCATCCATTGACGGATGCCGGGATGCACGCTGGCCCGCGAAGCGGCAGCCGTCACGTCGGGTTCGCGGATGCGCTTGGTGACCTCGACATCATCCAGATAAACGCGATTGCCCAGCGCCGCCGGCAGCAGCCGGATGCGCGTCCTGTCCGCCAGCCGGCCCAGCTCTTCGCGATCATCGAGATCGCTGTCGGTCTGAATCGCCTTGAGCGCGAAGGCGCGATACATGGCGCCCGACTCGAGGTTCAGCAAGCCGAACCGGGCGGCTACGCGTGCCGCCACCGTGCTCTTGCCGGCGCCGGCGGGGCCATCGATCGCCACCACCAGCGGCGCGCTGTCGTTGGCTGTCATGCTCCTGGCTTTTTCCTGACTGGCTTGGGGCCGCGGAAGCTGGAGGGTGGCTTGCCCGGTCTCCCTGCAAACTTTCCACCTGGTTTTCTTGAGGACGGTTTAGCGCTCCACGACTTCGCCGGTCGGGATCCGGGCGCAGCGGGCGGACGCGGCCTCGATTGGTCACCCCGGCCGGAGCCGGGATTTGCCGATCTGGCATCTCCGCCTGGACGTGGCCGGCCATAGCTCGTGCTGCGGTCCGGACGACTGCCAGGATTACTCTTCCGATCATTGCCCGGACCGCGTCCTGCGCCACGCTGGGATCCCGGCCGGGGACCTGCGGCCCCACTGCTCGGGCGGGCGCCGCGCGGCGGTCCGCCGCGGCTGTCTTTCGACCGGAACGACGCCGCCGGGCGACCCGGAGGTCTCCCTGCGGCAGCACCCCAGGCACGATTCGGCCCCGCAGCCGCCGGAGATTCTTGACCACGACCAGGCGGACGGCCTACCGCTCTGCCTGGACCCTCTCCTGGCCTGCCTCCCGGGCGGGGCCGATCGTAGGGTCGTCGCTCTGGGCGGAACGCTGAGTCGCCGCGGCCTGCTCCCTCCGCAGGACGTGGCCTGGAACCTCTCCCCGGTCCCGGTCCGGACTCCGGCCTTTGACCGGGCCGCGCCCAGGCTGCCGGCCGGTCGCGTTTTTGCCCATCCCGTCCGGGCCCCGGCCGTTCACTCGGCCGCGCTCGACCGCCAGCAGCGCTCACCGGCCTGCGGGGTCCATCAGAGAATTTTCCTGCCCGGTTCTTGTCCCCAGGGGAGAAGCTTCGCGCCGCTGCGAGCGGAGGCCGCGCCCCGCCCTCTTTTCCCCGCCAGGGAGGAGCCCCGCCCGCAGGTGGTTTGTCCCTTTGCTGCCATGAGGGCTTGCCCGGTGTCGCTGGCCGGCGCGGGCTCTTCCACCCCGTGGCCGGTGCGGGTCTCGGCTCCGGCCTGCCCTTCCCGGCCATAGGAGCAGGACGCGGGGCACGAACAGCCGGAGGAACTGCCGGCAAACTCGGCGGCGCCGCCCAGTCCTTCCTCTCGACCGGTTTCTGCACAGGCAAGGGCCGGCGGGAGGCCGCAACGTTGGCCACTTGCGCCGGCGATTCGACGCTGGCGGCAGGCGAAGCAGCCGGCTCGGCGAACTCCGGCAATCCGTCTTCGAGGAAGTAATAGGTCTGCGCGTCCATCGAAAGCGAATGGATCTGTCGCGTGGCCGACAGGCCGCGCACCGCTTCCCGCACCCGCGAGCGGGAGGCGACAGGAGAGAGAAAAACTTCGATCTCTTCGCTCGAAGCGGCGTAGACCGACTGCAGATACATGGAGACCAGCAGCGACAAGGCGGTCACCTGCGAGGTGGTGCTGGCCGTCGCGAGCGCGTCGCGGTGGCGTACCCGCAGCAGCTCCCAGCGCGCCGCTTGCCCCGGCTCCGCGAACACCGGGCTAATGCGCAATCCCTGCCAAAGCTCGCACAAACCACGCAACACGGCCGCTTCGGTTAGCTCGCGCCCCAGGTTCTCCCGCGCCTCCGGTGCAGTGAGCCCCCCGTCTTTGTCCAGAGCCTTCCACAGCTCGAGCACCAGGGGAGAGACTTTGTGGCCTGAAGATTTCTGCGGTGCATGCTTCCAATCGGCATCCCCACGCAGGGAGAGCACGTAGGGCAGCGCCTGGCTTGCGACCAGAAAATCCGGCTGTTCACTCACGCCGCCCAGCAGGTTCAGCGCCACCGCGCTCCCCTGTGCGATCAGCCGCGTCAGCAGCGCGTGCGCCTGTTCGATCGCCGTCGCCCCGGGCGTGCCGTGTGCCCTGCCCATGCAGGCTTCGACAAAGGAAGGCGCGGGCGCCGGCAGCTGCGCCCGCCGGGGCAGGTAAAGGCAAAGAGGATGCTGTTCGAGCCAGCCCGCTGCGTCTTCGAGCGTGAGGATGGGATTTTGATTCTGGCGCCAGTGCGCCGCTTGTGCTGCCTGGAGCTGCTCTCTTGTCAAGATGATTCCGCGCTTTCAGAAGCTGGGAGAAGCTGCGCCACGGCTTCCCCATAGTTGTTGACCGAGCGAACAATTTTCCCGTCCCCGCTGCCCGGAGCCAGGGCTCACGCTCTTCATCCGCTCCCGTAGCGCGAGATCGATTTAGATACGATGAAATGCCCGCTGGATTTCTTTCCAAGCATACCGCAGGACGATGGGCCGGCCGTGGGGACAACTGGTCGGGTGCTCGGTTCTGGCCAGCTCGTCGAGCAGCCACTGCATGCGCGTGGGGTCGAGTGGCGTGTTCACTTTAATGGCTGCATGACACGCGATGGAGGCGGCAATCCGGGTCCGCGCCGCCTCCAGATTCTCCGCCTGTTCCGGGCTGCCCGCTTGCTCCAACACTTCCACCAGCATGCGTTCCAATTCCGGGCCTTCGAGGCCCACCGGCGCGGCCTTGATGGCGATGGTGCGCGGCCCAAAAGGTTCCGCTTCAAAACCATTTGCTTCCAACTCCAGGCTGATGGCGGCGAACGTGACCATCTGCGCCGGCAGCAAATCGAGCAGCATGGGCATGAGCAGCCGCTGCCGCTCCACCTGCTCCACCCGGCGGTGGCGCAGCACCCGCTCGAACAAGACTCGCTCGTGCGCCACGTGCTGATCGATGATCCACAGACCCTCCTGGTTCACCGCCAGGATGAAGGAATCGCGCAGCTGCCCTAACGGCCGCAAGGAAGCCAGGCCATGCAGCGAGGGGCCATGGAGCGAGGGTTCAGCGCCGGCCCCGATTTCTTCCACTTCCAGCGCGGCCGAGGAACAGCCCGACGATCGCAGGGGATTGCCGTTTCCCTGCCCATTGGCCAGCAACGGCTCGAGCGGCGCGAAGGGAAGAACGCCTGCGGAGGCAAGGACCGCCGGGGCCGTCAGCGAAAAACCATCGGCCGCGGGGTGCTCAGCCACACCATCGGGGAGCCACTGGGCAGCCAGCCAACCGTCGGAGGTCGGGGTTTCCGCCGGTTCAACTTTAGGCGAAGAGCTGGGAACCAACCCGGGTGTGGCGCTGGGATGCGCAGTCAACGCATGCAGAAACCCCGCCGCCGGCCGCCCCATGGTGAGCTTATTGCGAATCGCATCGCGCACGAAATCATGCAGCCAGCTGGCCTGACGGAAACGGACTTCGGTCTTCGCCGGGTGAACGTTGACGTCCACCTCCTCGGGCGGCATCTCGATAAACAGCAGGACCACGGGAAACGACGTAGGCGCGAGGATATTGCGGTAGGCCTCGCTCACCGCGTGCAGCAACAGCCGATCGCGCACCAGGCGGCGATTCACGAAGCAGTAGATTGAGTTGCGGTTCAGTTTCTCCAGTTCCGGCTTGGAGACGAAGCCGGTGATGCGCAGCCGGCCTGGCTCCGGCGCCTGGTAGTCCGCTGCTCGTTTCCAGGGCGGGGGCTCGGGCAGCCCGGCACGGGCCAACTCGACTTCTGCCGCCAGGGGAAGCAGCTGATCGAGCGTTGCCTGGCCGAAGATCTGAAAGATGCGCTCCGCTGCCTGTTGTACCGGGGGCGCGACCAGCAGCGCGTGCGTCGCCGAGTGCAATTCGAAGTGCTTGTCCGGATGCGCCAGCGCATAGTGTGTAACCAGCGCCGTTACATGAGCCAGTTCTGTGTTTTCCGACTTGAGGAATTTTCTTCGCGCCGGGGTGTTGAAGAACAGATCGCGCACCGTGAAGGTGGTGCCCGCGGGCGCACCCGCATCCTCGCAGCGCAGCAGCTTGCCGCCGGCAATTTCCATCCGCGTGCCCGAGCTCTCCTCCCCCGCGCGGGTCACGAGCTCTACCCGGGCGATCGAGGCAATCGAGGGGAGGGCTTCTCCGCGAAAGCCTAGGGTCGCGATCGAGAGCAGGTCGTCACTCGAGCGCAGCTTGGAGGTAGCGTGGCGTTCGAAGGCCAAGAGAGCATCGTCGCGCATCATGCCACTGCCGTCATCGGAGATGCGTATGAGCTTGCGCCCGCCGCCCTCGACCGTGATCACGATGCGCTGAGCGCCGGCGTCCAGAGCGTTCTCCAGCAACTCCTTGACCACCGATGCCGGCCGGTCGACGACCTCGCCTGCCGCGATCTGATTGGCCACCTGGTCGGCCAGTATGTGGATGCGGCCCATTTCCTAAAACACCTTTACCCAAATTACCAGCAACTTACCCCCACCCCGCATCTTCCCCCAGCGCCCACTCCCCGCCTCAACCACCTTGGGACTGCTCCGCGAACAGTTCCCAAATCGCCACCCCCGGGGTTGAGACGTTTCAACCCCGGCGAGCTATCGGGAACCCGTTCTTCTGTTGTGGTGAGCGATGAGGAAACCGGAAGTTGCCTTTCTTAGCGGCCGGAGCGCACCCGCCGGGGCAATGCCTGGGAGGGCCGCTTGGTCTTCGCCAGCCGCTTGCCCCGAGGATGCGCCAACGCCTCTTCCCGCGATGGGGAAGCCTCCGACAGGGTGTCGCCCAATACGTGCAGACGGAGAAAATTGGTCGAGCCCGATTTGGTTCGCGTGCCGGCAACGATGCCCAGAATCTGCCGCGGCTGTACATGGCCACCTTCCTCGAGCAGACGTTCTGCGGTTTCGACCATCTGTTCCGCGGTGGCCAGCTTGTTGCACAGCAGGGGTTGCACTCCCCACAGCAGGGTCATGCGATGGATCACGCGCTCCACACTGCTCAGCCCGAAGATGGGCGATTTGGGCCGGTACTTGGAAAGCTGGCGGGCGGTGGTCCCGGTCTCGGTAAACACGGCGATGGCGCTGATATCCAAATCTTCGGCGGCGTGGGCCATCGATTCGCAAATGGTCTCGGCCACGGAAAGCCGCACGTGCGCCGATTGGCTTCGATCGCTGGTCCTTATTTCCGGCTCCTGACTCTCCGTCTCGAGCACGATCTTGGCCATCATCTTGACTGCCTCGACGGGATATTTGCCGGCCGCGGTTTCGGCGGAGAGCATCACCGCATCGGTGCCGTCATAAATGGCATTGGCCACGTCCGAGGCTTCCGCTCGGGTGGGGCGGGGATTCTCGATCATCGACTCCAGCATCTGGGTAGCGGTGATCACCGGCTTGCGATAGTCCCCGGCACGCCGGATCACATGCTTTTGAATAGCCGGTACCTTCTCCGGCGGCATTTCGACGCCCAGGTCTCCACGCGCCACCATGACCCCATCCGCAGCCTCGAGAATGCTTTCCAGGTGCTGGATGGCTTGCGGCTTTTCCAGCTTGGCAATGATCCACGTCTCGGCCCCCATGGCGGCCACCCGATGGCGGACCAGGCGAATATCTTCCGCTGTGCGCACAAAAGATACGGCGATCGCGTCCACCCCGCTCTTGATGGCAAACTCCAGATCCTCTTCGTCCTTGGCAGTCAGGGACGGCACCCGCACCGGGATGCCGGGCAGATTGATGCCCTTGTGCTCTCCCAGCATGCCGCCGTTGACTACCTCGCACTCCGTATCCTGTCCGTGAACCGCCAGCACGTAGAGCTCAATCAGTCCGTCGGAAAGCAGTATGCGCGCTCCCGGCTCCAGGTTTTCCGCCAGCGTGGGGAAGGTAGTGGCAATCAGGGTAGACGTTCCCGCAATGTCGCGCGGCGTAATGGTGAGCTTCTGTCCCGCCTTGAGCTGCACCGGGATGCGATTCTTCAGCCGGCCGGTGCGAATCTTCGGGCCTTGCAAATCGCCCAGAATGCAAATCGGTTTGCCTTCTTCGCGCGAGACCTTGCGCACCATTTCGATCAGCTTGAGCTTCTCCGGATGGGTACCGTGGGAGAAGTTGAGCCGCGCCACATCGAGCCCGGCGCGGACCAGATCGCGGAAGACTGCCTCGGTGTTACAGGAAGGGCCCAGGGTGGCCACAATCTTGGCCCGGCGGCGTGGCTCCGCGGGAAAGGTCTCGTTCGATTCCATCAGGGTAAAACTCATTCGTCCCCCATACTCGGTTCCAGCACAATTCTACGCGTACTCTTGCCGCCGGGGATTGGGGCTATTGACACCAACGATACGAAAGCGACCGGAAAGCCTCCGGAAAACCAAGAAGCGCCTAATTTTAACGTTCTATCTTGGGTCGCCCTGGCCCGCGGCGGCCATCTTTTCCTCTTCCGCCGGGGCAGGCTGGGGAAGTGGAAGCTGCGGTTTGGGAAACAGGTGGGCGTTGAACTCGGCCCCGATCAGCACGCTCAGGGTGGCGATGTAGAGCCAGACCAGCGTAGCCACGACCGCTCCCAGCGGGCCGTACACCACCGAGTAGTCGGCGAAGCGGGTGAGATAAAAGCCGAAGCCCAGGGTGGTCAGGAACCAGATGATGGCGGCCCCCGAAGCGCCCGGCAGGACGTACTTCCACGCCCGCCTCCGCGGCGTTCCGAACTGGTAGATCATGGCCAGCACCAGGATGGTGGTGAACAGGCCGATCGTCCAGCGGACGACCCGCCAGATGAACAGCACCAGGGGGCCGAGCACGTGATAGCTATTGCTTACCACCCATTGTTCGATCTGGTGACCAAAAGCAACCGTCACGGTGGCAAACGCCAGGGGCACCAGGCACAAGGGAACCATGGCCAGGGCCACCCCGCGCTCCACCCAGAAGTTCCAGTCATGGCGGGGCAGGTCATAGGCGCGGCGAAAGCCCTGCATGAGCGAGAGCATCATGCCCATGGCGGCGATCAACGAGACCAGGATGGCGGAGGAGACCACTTGTTCCCCGCGCACCTTCTGGTTGGTGAAGTAATCGTGCAGCAGGGTCATGGTATCCGCGGGCAGCACTTCGGAGAAGGCGGCGCGCATTTCCCCCCGCACCGTGTCTGATTCCGGGGTCAGCGCGAGCAGCGTGGTGAGCACCAGGATGGTGGGGAAAAGGCAGAGTATGGCCGAGTACGCAGCCGCCTTCGCGGTGCCGAAGACGTCGTGTGAGAGCGAAGTCATCAAGGCGAGCCGGAATTTTTCCAGCGCCCGGGTCACGCTATCCCTTCCACTGCAGCAGGAAGGCAGTCACCGCCGCCGGATCCACTTTGCCCATCGCCTCAAACTCCGCATTGCGCTGGCTGTACACGAGCTGTCCGCTGGAATCGAGCACTGCCAGCGCAGGGACTCCCCGGGCCAGCGGAATGCCATAGCGCGCGGCGATGTCCAGATTCTCATCGTACTTTCCGATATTGACCGGGACCACCACATAATTGGCTTCGAGGAGGCTACGGTTGGCAGGCGTGTGAAAGTAAAACTGGAGCACCTTGCAGTCGCCGCACCAATTGCCCCCGAAGTCGAGCAGTACGCGCTTCTTTTCCTTGCCCGCCCGGGCCACCGCGGCGGCAATATCCTGCGCCGCCTGGGCTCCGTCCGGGTAAATGACCGCCTGGCTGATCTCTTCGGCATCCGGCGTTTCGACCGGCGCGCGGCGGCACCCCGCACCCATTGCCAGGAAGCCTGTCATAGCGGCGATGGCCATCGATCTCAGTGCTGCGCGCATAGATGTCGATACTAGGGTAGCGCAAACCGCCTATCCCTGGAATTTCCCCGATTCCAACGGAAAAACTTCTTAGTTCGCGTCCATGTCCTCACTGTTCCCAAATGATCCAGCTTCTGGGGTCCGTGTTTCTTTGCTTTGTATCAGGGGCACGACTTCAGTCTTGCCACCACAGGACCAAAGGATCTGAGCTTTAGGGTCTTCTCACGCAGACTCTAAAGCCCCTGCCAACCTCTAATTCGGGGCCAGCGCGTAGGGAAAAGTGAACCGCCCCAGCTGAATCAGAGCCTTGTCTGCCGGGGGCCAGATGCGAAACGACTCCACCCGCGTGATCGAAAGATTGCGTGTGGCCTCCACCTGTCCCACCGCGCGGCCGCTCTGCGCCAGGTAGAACGTCACTTTGAGCGAGTCCTGACCCCGCACCCAGCCGATCAGGTATTGGCCCGGGGGAAGTAGAAAATCGCCCACCTTGAGCGCGACCTGGGACACGAAGTAATGGGAGTACTTGCCATCCGCGGAGTAGCCCGCAGTGATCAACACCACCCCCGCAATGGCATGGCCCTGCCCATCACTGATGCCGGAGGCGGTTCGAAACTCGGTTTCAATGCGCTCGGAAATCACCGGCGCGCGGGCCGGAATCAAGGCTTTGAGCTCCGCCTCGCTGGCGCTATGCCAGGTGGCGGCGTGCCCCGCGGTCCCTGCCAGCAGAACCACCCACAGAATCAAAAGCGACCTGTGCGGCTTAATCAAGATGGACAATCCCCCGCTGGAGCGCGGTCGTCGCGGCCTGGGTTCGATCCGTGACCCCCAGCTTACTGAGCAGGCTGTTGATGTGGGTTTTCACCGTAGCTTCCGAAATGAAGAGCGCAGCAGCAATCTCTTTGTTGCTGTTGCCGCCCACAATTAGTTGCAGCACTTCGGTCTCTCGCCCGGTGAGCGAAGGCCCGCTCATGCGCTCCGCCAAACGCTCGGCCACCGGGGAGGGAATGCGCGATTTGCCCGCATTCACCGAGCGGATGGCATCCATCAATTCCTCGCCGGTCATGCCCTTCAGCAAATAGCCTCTGGCTCCCGCCTGCAGCGCGCGGTAAATGTCCTCGTCGCCGTCAAAGGTGGTCAGCACGATGATGCGCGCCTGGGGGAATTCACTCCGGATGCTGGTAATCGCCTCCACCCCGTTCATCTGCGGCAGGCGCAGATCCATCAACGTGACGTCCGGCTGATGCTGGCGGAACAGTTCCACCGACGCGCGCCCATCGGCGGCTTCGGCGACGATGGAAAAATCAGGCACGGTGCGCAGCAATGCAGCCAGCCCCTGGCGCACCACGGCATGGTCCTCGACAATCATGATCCGGATGGGATCGCTCATACTTCCCACTTTCTCCTCTTCATGCCAACGGCGCCTCGACCGAAACCCGCGTACCCTCGCCGGGTGTGCTTTCCAGTACCAGCGCGGCATCGATCTCGCTCGCCCGCTCCTGCATGCCCCGAATCCCGTAGTGGCCTTGCGCGCCGTTCGCGCTGGGGGCAAAGCCGCGGCCGTCATCTTCCACCCGCAGCGAAACCTGCGCTGCCTGGTAGATTAACTGCACATCGATGCGCGTGGCCCCTGCGTGCCGGACCGCGTTGGCCACCGCCTCCTGGCCAATGCGCAGCAATTCTTCTTCAATTTTTTGCTCCACCGGGCGATACGTTCCCTTCACCTGAAGGTACACCTTGGCCGTGGACCCACCGGCAATCCGGGTGCAGGTGCGGCTCAGCCGCGAGGGCAGATCATTGGGCTCGTCTGGAGCGCCCGATGCCTCCGAGCGCAGATCCCAAATCGAAGTGCGCGCGTCGGCCAGGCTGGCGCGCACCAGCGATCGCGCCTGATCGAGCTGCTGCAAAGCTTCGCTGGGCGCCGTCCCGTCGCGCGATCCGCCCAGCAGGCGAGCGACCAACTCCAGCTGCACCGAGATGCCGACAAAGCCCTGGGCCAGAGTGTCGTGAATTTCCCGCGCGATCCGTCCCCGCTCGCGCAGCACCGCACCCCACCGGGCCTCGACCTCCAGCACCCGCCAGCGATAGATCAGGTATCCCAACAACAGCAGGCCCAGGGCCAGCGCGGAATAGAACCACCCGGTCTGGTAATAGTGAGGCATCAGGCGCAGGCCGAAGGAAGCGCCCGCGGTATTCCAGACCCCGTCATTGTTGGCCGCCAACACCCGGAAGCGATAGCTGCCTGGGGGCAGGTTGGTGTAGAAGGCAGCTCGCCGGCTGCCGGCTTCGATCCAGCCGCGGTCGAAACCCTCGAGTTGATACCGGTACGCGACCTTCTCCGGGGCTACGAAGCTGAGGCCGGCGTATTGAAATTCAAGCCGATTGGACCCGGGCTTGACGATCAGTGGCTCATCCAGGTTGCGCACGTGATCATCCACCAATACTTTTTCGATCACCACCGCCGGCGGCACGTGGTTTTCCGGCATATGCGCGGGGTCGATAAAACTCACCCCGTCCAGGGTGGCAAACCACAGGCTTCCGTTGGCCAGCTTCCAGACCGCCGGATGGCCATCCCCACTGCATTCGCGGATGTTCATGCCGTCCGCCGTGCCATAGGCCGCGACCGCGAGGGCACGGGCCGCCCCCGAGGCGTAGGCATTCAGCTCGGCAATCGAGACCCGGAAGATGCCGGTTTTGGAACTGAGCCACAGCCGGCCCGCGGCGTCTTCCAGGATGCCGTAAATCGTTCCCGGCAGACCCTGCGAGCTCCAGGGAAAGGCGTGGATCGCCCCCTGCTGCAGGCGGTTGAGTCCACCACCATTGGTGCCCAGCCAAAGCGTTCCGCTGGTGTCCTGGGCGATCGCGGTGACGGTGTTGTTGGAGAGCCCCTGCTGCCCGGTGTAGGTGGTGAAGTCCTCCCCTTGCTGCCGGCTCAGGCCGGCGGAAGTGCCGATCCACAGCGGGCCCCGCGAGGAAGCAGAACTGCGCAGAATGACACCGATGAAGTCGCTGCCCAAGCCATCCAGGCTGGAAAAGCTGGTGAACTTGCCTCCGGCCATGTGGGCCAACCCATGCCGTGTCCCGATCCACAAAGTGTGGTCGCGGTCGGTATAAAGCGAGCGGATGAAATCGTCGGGTAATCCATCCGCCGAAGTAAATCTCTGGACCTTCCCCTGATGCAGCAAATTCAGGCCGTTGGGAGTGCCGACCCAAAGGTCGTCGCCCGCGCCGCCGGCCAGCGAAAGGATGACGTTGCTGGACAGCCCCTGGGTCGTCGAGAAGTGTTCGAAGCCTGAGCCTGTGCGGCGATTCAACCCCGCCCCGTCGGTGCCGATCCAAACGTCTCCATTTGCGCTTTGAAACACGCAGCGCACGAAGTTGCCGGAGAGCCCGTCGCTGGTGGTGTAGGTAGTGAACTTCTGATCGCGCAGCAGGTGAAGCCCGGCGGAATCGGTCCCCAGCCACAGGTCGCCCTCGCGATCCTCGTACATCGCGAGCACCCGGTTGGCAGCCAGATTGGAGCTGGGAGCGAAGGACTGCAGCTGGTTCCCGTCACGGCGGTACACCCCGCGTTCGGTCGAGATCCAGAGCACCCGCTCGTGGTCTTCGAACAGGCCATCCACACGTTCCGTCTGGCCCCCTTTGGCGAGTGGAAGCAGGCCGCCCCCGCTGGCCAGGTGGACCAGGCCGGTAGCCGTGCCGATCCACATGCTACCGTCGGCATCGGGATGGAGCGCGGTCACCTGCTGCTTAAGGGCCGGGACGGGTGTGAGAATTCCACCGGCATAGCGCTTCAACCCCTCCCCGGTACCGATCCACAGATTCTCCTGGCGGTCGAGCGCGACCGTTTCGACCGGACTGTCGCTGAGCAGGGGGGACGCTAGTTTCGGCGTCTCAGGAGTGATATCGATGGAGGAGAGGCCGCTGCTTCCGCCCAGCCAGAGTCTTCCCCGCGTGTCTTCCGCCAGCCCGCGGCGATGCAGCGGGGCCTGGGCTCCTGTTAGACCCGAAAAACTCTTCCCGTTGAACCAGGCTGGCCCAGCCGCGGTCATCGCCCAGAGCCGGTGACGGCGGTCCTCGTGGCTGAACCAAACCGTATCGGCCGGGAGGCCCTGAGCCATGGTGTAGGCGGCAAAGACTCCGCTGCGGTAACGCAGCAGGCCGGCTGCGGTCGAGATCCACAAACTGCCCGACGCGTCTTCGAGCAGGTCGTAGATGGTGTCGCTTTTGAATTGCGGGGTATTCTCCGCGTCGAAGGTGACAAAGTCGACGCCGTCGAACCGGACCAGGCCGCCGTCCGTGCCCAGCCATAGATAGCCGTCGCGGGTCTGCAGGATGGAGTGGACCGTGTTCTGGGGCAGTCCGGAATCGGTGCCCCACGCCTGGTGGCCAAAGTGGTCAAGCGGCCGTTGCGGATCAAGCGCCCAGACGGCGTGAGGGAACCCCAGCAGCAGTACCCACAGCCATCGCACGGCAGCCCGCATCATGATGGCTCCAGTATGAACCCAAAAAAGACGCGCCCTGAGTCAGGGCGCGTGGAGAATTGGTATGTGATTGCGATACCAAAGATAGGATTACGGCCCAGGTCCCGTCTTGGACCCAGGGTACGGATTCCCCCTCGACCTTTCGGTGGAGACCAAAGTAGAGGGAATCGACGGCCGAGAGAAGTAGAGGGAGTCGACAGGTGAGAGGGAAAGTAGAGGGAATCGACGCATGAGAGGGAATCGACGGGTGCCCCAGGTTCGCACCAGCGTACCTGGGACGAAAAAGACGGGAGAAGCCCAACGAACGCTTTCACTGCATTGGCGGGCAGGTTTGCGAGCGCCCAGGATTTCAGCCGATGGGGGCCCCTGCATTCGAGCGGGGGAAGGAGCGCAATTCGCGGCGATTTCGATCTGAATGAGAGCCCAAGCGCAGGCCGCTACCGCCTTAACCCATGCGTGACCCCGCCTACGTCGTGGGCGCCTGACCCGTTTCGATGGGCGTCGACACAATAGGACCCTTTTGCGGAACAACCGGCTGCTTCGCTACGCCTCCGGAAAGCCGCGAACCAATGCGGCGCGCCCGTAACCGGTCGGCCAAATGCTTAGGAACATCCACTGACTTAATCAAACTCATCTTGGCTCCATGTGTAGCTGTTGCTTGCAAACCGTGGCTCGTCTGGAGCAGGGGGGAGTTCAGGCTAAAGGCGAGGAAACAAAGTGCACTTCATTCAGTGTACTCCGTTACTCCTTCTCCCATAGCAGGGTGGCTGGAGGGTCGCCCGGGGCACCGCCTACCTGGGTCATCGTCTTGCCATCTTGGCTCACCGTGTAGACCGACGAGTCAATCGTGTTGCCGTTCAATTTCTGCACCATGCGAAAACTGTAGGGCCCGGTCCGGGTCAGTCCCAGGCGGAACCCCGTAGGAACGTCGGGACCCTGCGCCGCAACTTCTCGGCCGTCGAAATTGGCCTCGCAGGTAATCTTCATGGCTGGAATTTTGATCACCAGCCCGTCCAGCCCCGATTCCTGCATGATGAGTTCCGCTGGTGAGCTGAGCTTGACTGCGGTGCTCTTCCACGCGCCCGTCAGGCCGCTGCTGCCCGCGGTGCGCTCATACGCTGCCGTGTCCGTATAGAGATCTCCATTTGCCCGAACGCCACTGGTAGTCACAGAGAGGGTTTTCCCGTCGGAAGAGAGCTTCCAGCTGTCGCTCGCCAGCAGCTTGCCTTCTCTGGTCCGATACTCCGTGGTCCAACCATCGGCGCCAGCCTGTCTCCATATAGCAAGATTGCCCGAGGGCATGGCGTAATTATTGCCGTCCACACGAAAGGAGTAGCTGGTCCCCCCGGCGGTCAGTTCCATCGCCTGCCCTTCCGCGGGACTGAACTTCATGGTATCGCCGGCCAGCTGGCTCTTGTCCTGATTGAGCTTCCAGGTCCCTGCGAAAGGGTTCTGCGCCACGGCCCTGGCCGTCGTGGCAACAGTCATCAAAAGCCAGAAAGCGGCGGATAAGAATCCTCCCGGTCGCATAGGACCTCCTCTGCTCCGTTTGCGTACTGCCATTAGAGCACTTCTGCTGTTGGCTTGTTATGCATGGAACATAAAGAGAGAACGGGCGACCTGCTCGCGGAAGGAAATCCCTGGCCCTATATCTGAACAAAACGTTATGATTGCGGGCTGCGCTGGAAGACTACTCGTCGTCGGACGGGCTGGGTTGACTGCGCGCTGTCCAGGCATGCACATGCAGGGCGCGTTTGATCGACGGACCGAATTCCTGGACCATGTTGCCGATCACCACTTCGCCCATCTGCTCATGTCCGAACTGCACTCCCTGCACCAGGGGGCTGTATTGACGGTGCGGATACCAGTAGGTGGAGACGATGCCCGATCCATAAGCCCCGGCGATCTGGGGCATGTCGAGGGTTAACCGTCCATCCTGGCGATAGGTGGTAAAGCTCATCTTGAGTGCGTGCGCACTGCGACGCAGCGTGCCCGTGCACTCGCAGACGGGATAGCGCGGGTCCAGCCCGGTCACGCCCGCCAAGCCTTCGTGAATGACATTGCGGGTAGCCAACTGGCCGTATTCGCTGGCGAAGCGCCGGGTGTAGCCGCTTCCGTCCTGATCCCACTTCGCCGGCGTATGCCGCACCTGATCCACCATTGCGCCGGCGGAGAGCCCTACGAACGCACCTGGGGACGCGTAGGTATCGTTCCAGAACAGGGTGAACCGGTCCTGCCGGGTCAGCCGGTGGGGCGCCGCGGGAGCCTCGGGTGGCTGGGGAACGGATGAGCTTATTTCGGGCGCCATGGCTAAGCCCTGCCAAAGGGCGTCATGGCCGGAGCCTGCCAGCAGATCCGGAAAGAGCCCTTCAGGCAGGGCATCGCTCGCGACCAGTACATTCCCGGCGGGCAGCATCGTGCCCGCAGGCAGCATCGTGCCCGCAGGCAGCATCGTGCCCGCAGGCAGCATCGTGCCCGCAGGCAGCATCGTGCCCGCAGGCAGCATCGTGCCCGCAGGCAGCATCTGCGCTCCGAGCACCATTTCTCCGGTCATGCCTAGCGTCATGATGAGAACGACCTGGCAGAATCTCATAACAACCCCCATTAGGGCCCAGAAACATGATTACCGTGCGCCAGCCCTTTGGAACGTGGGCTTCTTGTGGCAGCAAGCAAAGCATCGCAGCGCGGCATCGCCCATGGCAAGAAAACATCGCGCCCGGACCCTTACGAAAGCGGCTTATTCGGGCAATCGGGGTATCTCCCGGTAACACGTTTTGGGCATGGGCATAGCTAGGACGGCAACAATTCGAAGCGATCCACATCCACCAGGCCCAGGTCGGTGATCTTGAGGTGGGGGATGACCGGGAGGGGCAGAAAGGCCAGGTGGAGGAAGGGCTCCGGGAGGCTGCACCCCATCGCCTCGACCGCTGCCCGCAACCCGTATAGTTTCGTCGCCACGGTTTCAAACGGTTCCAGGCTCATCAGCCCGGCAAAGGGCAAAGCCAACTCGGCCAGAACCCGCCCCGCCTGGACGGCCACGAATCCTCCCCCCAACGCCAGCAGGCGATTGACCGCCGCCGCCATGTCCTCGTCCCCCGCGCCCACGACGCAGATGTTGTGGCTGTCATGACCGACGGAGGAGGCCAGCGCCCCTTGGTGGAAGCCGAAGCCCCGAACGAAACCGCGCCCGATATTGCCATTGCGGCCGTGCCGCTCGAGCACGCAGATCTTGAGCAGGTCGTGCTCCGGATCGGCATGCCGCTGGCCATCGCGGAAAGGAAGATTCGCCTCCAAACGCCGGGTCAGGATCTTGCCCGGAATGATACCGATCACGGCGGTCGCCGGGCCCGTGGCGGGCACGCGGAAAGCCTCTGCGGTCACCGCCTCCCGGTGCATCGTGTTCCCACCCGGCGCCTCGGGCAGCGCCCGCCCGGTAAAGGTGTCCGCAGTCACGCGGCGGCCGCGGCGAAAGACGCTGTGCACGGCGCAGGTTTCTAAATCGTCCAGCAGCAGAAAGTCGGCGAGATATCCCGGCGCAATCAGCCCCCGGTCGGTCAAGCCAAAGCCTCGGGCCGCTGACCAGCTGGCTGTGCGATAGACGGCGGCCACCGGCGCCCCCAACGAAATCGCGCGCCGCACCAGGTAATCCAGGTGGCCTTCTTCGTAAATGTCGAGCGGATTGCGATCGTCGGTGCAGAAACCAAGAAAGGGCGACGCAAACTCGCTGATCAGCGGACACAGCGCGGACAGGTCCTTCGATACCGACCCTTCGCGGATCAGCACCTGCATCCCCTTGGCCAGCTTCTCCCGTCCCTCGGCCAGGTTTGTGGTCTCGTGACAGTTACGAATACGGCAGGAGAGATAGGCGTTCAGCGCATGGCCGGAAACGAGCGGGGCATGGCCGTCGATATGCTGGTCCTGGAAAGCGGCCAGCTTCTCCATGCATTCGGGATCCTTGTTCAAGACCCCGGGCACATTCATGAACTCGGCCAGGCCAATCACCTGCGGATGGTGGCGATGGGGCAGCAGATCAGCGGCCGTGAGCCGGGCGCCGGACGTCTCGAGGTTGGTTGCCGGCACACAGGAAGAAAGTTGCACCCGCAGATCGAGCGCGGTGTTGCGCGCGGACTCGAGAAAGTATTCGAGTCCCTTGAGTCCTAGAACGTTGGCGATTTCGTGCGGATCGCAAACCGCGGTGGTGACCCCGTGGGGCAGCACGCAGCGGTCGAATTCCCCCGGCGTCACCAGCGTGCTCTCGCAGTGCACATGGCTATCGATAAAGCCGGGCACGGCGAAGCGGCCCTGGGCGTCAATTTCCTCAAGGCCGCGGTAACTGTCGAGCGTGCCCACGATGGTGCTGCCGCACACCGCGATGTCTCCGGATTCCAACTCACCCGTTACCAAATTCAGGATGCGGGCATTGCGAATGACCAGGTCGGCAGGCGACCGGCCGAGGGCTTGATCGATCTGTCGCTCCAGAATGTCTCTCATCGGTGGGCCGCCCGGTTTGGTTTCCGTATTATAGGGTGAGCTTTTCCGGGCCCACCCAAGGGGGTGAATAGTCTGCTTGGCTTTGTATCAGGGCACGACTCTACAGGCAGCGGGAAATTTTTGTTTTTTGAAGGGTACGGGCTTCAGCCCGTACATAAACGATTGAAAACAGGTGCGGCTTTAGCCGCTGAGGGACGCATTTCCATCCGTCTCCCGACTTTTTCCGCAGCCTCTTTAGTCGTGCTGTAAAGGCTCACTCAAGGGTGGGCTTTAACCCCTGCCAAGGCAGTCGGCAGGGGCTAAAAGCCCCGGGTCATTTGGCTCGAGGTGGCACGACTAAAGTCGTGCCCTGATACAAAGCCAGAAGCCCTGGGCCAGCCACCCAAAGTTCACTGTCGGCAGAATGTTTTTCGACCGAGAGTGACGGAGAATGCGCTCATGCTGCAATCACTGACGGCGCGCAAGGAATGGAAGTTCTTCGCCGTCCTGCCTAAAACGGATCCCGTTCTGGCAACGGCCTGGTGGACGGTGCTGCTGCTGCGCGGCATCCTGCCCGCGGCGTTCGCCATTGCCATGGGCGTGCTCGTGGGGGCAGTCGAACGAGGCCATCCGCTCGCCGGCCCGCTGGCACTTGCCGGCGCGATCTTTGTCCTGCTCCAGGTGCTTAGCCCGATTCACCAGGCGCTCAGCGCCAACCTCGGCGACCGCACCGCCGCCTGGCTCTATGACCGCCTCACCGAGGCGTGCGTGCGCCCGCCCGGCATCGGGCATCTGGAGGATCCAACCCTCACCGCGGACCTCACGGTGGCCCGCGACTTTGACCTGGGCATGACCGGCCCGCCCCTCTCTATCTCCATGGATTTCATCGCCGGCGGCCTGGTGGAAATGATCGGCGGGATCGCCTCCGCGGTGATTCTGCTGCGCTACGCCTGGTGGGCACCCTTGTTGCTGGCCGGTGCCTGGTCGGCCACCCACTGGCTGCTGCGCGAGAGCGGAGTATGGCGTGATCGCAATAACCCCGAAGTCCGCGCCGCGCAGCGCGATGCCGACTACGCCTACCGGCTGGCCGTCGATCCACCGGCCAGCAAAGAGCTGCGCTTATTCGGCCTCTCGGATTGGACCATCGATCGTTTCGTCGCCCGCCGCACTCGCCTGCACCAGCTGCAATACGCCGCCACCCGGCTGCGCGAACGCCCAGTGATCTGGAGCCTGCTGCTGGTGATCTCCGCCAACGTCCTCGTGTTCTGGCAATTAGCCGGTGCGGTTGCCCACGGCGGCATCTCGCTCGGCGAAGCGGTGGTTTATGTCCAGAGCGCAATCGGCGTCTCGATGATCGCCTTCGGCGGGTTCAGTTGGGCGCTCGATGGCTCTTCGGCCCCGGTGGCTGCCGTCTTACGCCTGGAACCGGCCATGCGTCCCGCCGGCGCGCTCGGCTCCGGCCATCGCCCCGCCGATGCCCTGCCCGCCCATGAAATCAGCCTGCGTGACGTCACCTTCGCCTACCCGGCGGTCAATGGAGCGGCTACTGCGCCGGTACTCGAGCACTTCGATCTCACCATCCCCGCCGGCTCGTCCTTAGCCATCGTGGGCCAGAACGGTGCTGGCAAGACCACCCTCGCCAAGCTGCTGTGCCGGTTATACGATCCCCAATCCGGAGCGATCACCATCGACGGCATCGACTTGCGCGAGCTCGATCTCTCCTCCTGGCGCTCGCGGATCACCGCCGTCTTCCAGGACTTCATCCGCCTGGAGCTACCACTGCGCGACAACGTGGCCCCGGCCGGCGCACCCGAGGCGGTGGTCTGCGCCGCGCTCGAGTCAGCGGGAGCCGCCAACCTCGCCTCGCTCGACACCATCCTGGCCCGTGGATACACCGGCGGCACCGACTTGTCAGGAGGTCAATGGCAGCGCATCGCGCTCGCCCGGGCTTTGGCAGCAGTCTCGCTTGGCGCCGGCGTAGTGCTGTTGGACGAGCCCACCGCCCAGCTCGACGTGCGGGGGGAAGCCGAGATCTTTGACCGCCTGCTCGCCGCCACCCGGCATTGCACCACCATCCTGATTTCCCATCGCTTTTCTACCGTCCGCCACGCCGACCGCATCTGCGTGCTGGAGCAGGGCCGGGTCGTCGAACTTGGTACTCACGATGAGCTGATGGCGCTGGGTGGCCGCTACCGCACCATGTTCGATCTGCAGGCTCAGCGCTTCCATCTTCCCGAAGAGGAGGGCGCCACCTATGATGCCCTCACCTAAACAGGATCCCGGCCTCGAGCCCCTCCCGCCGGCGCTGCGTTCGATGTGGCGGCTGTGCAAGCTGGGCTATCGTCATGAGCCCCGCCTGATGGTGGTCTCGTTCGTGTTGTCGCAACTGGCGGCGCTGCCCGATGCCTTGCTCGCGTTGTGGCTGTGGCTTCTGGGCAAAGGCGTGCTGCAACACCGCACCGGCTGGATTGAAATCGCAGCCGTCGGCCTGGGCTTGTCGACTGCGGCCACCTGGTTTCTCCGCACCGTCAGCACTCGGGTGCAGCGCCGCTTCCGCGACAAGGTGACCATCGCGCTCGAGTCTCACGTAGCGCGGCTGCAGGCTACGGTAGTGACGGTCGCCCACCATGAGCGCCCTGAGTATCTCGACCGCCTATCGATGCTGCGCAACCAGGTGTTCGTCCTCGACCACATGTATATGTCGTTGTTTTCCACCCTGGGCTGGATCCTCCGCCTGGGCGTGACCATGGCCCTGCTGGCGTCGATTCATCCCGCGCTCCTGTTGCTGGCGGTGTTCGCTATCCCCACCGTCCTGACTTCGGGATGGCGGCCGGCGGTGGAGCGAGCCGCGCAGGAGCGAGGAGCACAAAGCAGTCGCCTGGGACGCCACCTCTTCACCCTTGCCACCACCGCCGCGCCGGGCAAAGAGGTCCGTGTCACCGGCATTGGCGAGCGCCTGGTCACCGGCCGCCGGGAAGCGTGGGAACGATGGTACAGACCAGTCGCCGCCGCGCGTTGGGGCTCGGCATGGTGGCTGGCGCTGGGCTGGGCCATCTTCGGCCTGGCGTATGCCGGCGCGGTAGTGTTCGTGTCTTCCTATCTTCGTGCCCCCGCCAGCTCGGTACTCCTGGTACTGGCCGCGGGGGCGCGTCTGTCCGGTTACATCGGGGCCACGGTAGGAGAAATAGGATTTCTGCGCGGATTCTGGATGGACGGCTCGCGCCGCCTGGCATGGCTGGAAGACTACGCCGCCTCGGTCGCCGCATCCGGAGATCTGCCCGTTCCCCCGGCCTTGCATCATGGCATCCGGTTGGAGCACGTTTCCTTTGCCTACCCGGGCACCGCGCGCGTGGTGCTCGAGGATGTGTCGCTGACCCTACCGGCTGGCGCGGTGATCGCCGTGGTGGGAGAAAACGGTGCGGGCAAGACGACGCTGGTCAAGCTGCTGGCCAAGATGTACGAGCCCTCTTCGGGTGCGATCCTGGTCGACGATGTTCCCTTGGCTCGTCTGAATGCCGCAGAGTGGAGGACTCGTCTGGCAGGCGCATTCCAGGATTTTTTCCGCTTCGAATTTCGTGCCGGGCACACCGTGGGATTGGGTGATGTCCCGCGCATGGATGATGATCCAGCAGTGGCTACCGCGGTCGACCGCGCCGGCGCGGGCGACGTGATCGCCCGTTTGGCATCGGGGCTGGACACCCAGCTTGGTCCCACCTGGCCCAGTGGAGTGGAGCTGTCCTTTGGCCAGTGGCAGAAGCTGGCCCTGGCCCGCGGCTTCATGCGCGATCAGCCACTGTTGCTGATTCTCGACGAACCGACGGCCGCGCTCGACGCCGAGACGGAACATGCGTTGTTCGAACGCTATGCCGCCGCCGCGCGCAGCACGGACGCGAGCGGCCGCATCACCATTCTGGTCTCCCACCGCTTCTCCACCGTACGCATGGCTGATCTCATCGTGGTGCTCGACGGAGCCCGCTTGGTCGAGGTCGGCACCCACGAGGATCTGATGGCTAAAGGCGGCCAGTACGCGGAGCTTTACAGCATCCAGGCCGCCGCGTATCGCTAGTCATGTTCCTTCTGCAATTCCACCACCATGACCTCAATCGGTTTGTCGCCGGCATTGACGTCCGAGTGCATGGTGCCCGGCGGATTTGCCGGGAGCCAGTAGGCCTTTCCCGTCTCCCACACATGGCTTTCCGATTTTCCCTGCGGGTCCACAATCTTCATCGTGCCCCCACTCAGGGCAATGATGACTCGAGGATGATCGTGCCGGTGCATCATCAGCGGCGCGTTGGGCATCACCACCGACTTCCAAACCCGAACGTCTTGATTTTCAAACTGCGGGAATCGTTGCGTTTGGCTGGCGCTATTCTCCGAACGAACAACGGAAACCGCTGCCAACAACAGAATCGCCAAAGCAGCCCGACGGAACCAAAAACTCTTCATCTTTCCTCCAAACCTTTCTCTAGGGAAGATACAGGCGTCGGTGCCCGGACGGGTGCCCCATGTTCGCCCCAGCGTACGTGGGCCGAAAGAGACGGGGCGGCGCAGCCCCTTCCATTGCTGTAAGCCACGGCGGAGTAAACTGAACCCAGCAGGCTGCCTACCAATGACATTCACTCCAGTTGTGCGCAAACTCCGTTCCTACCAACGCCGCGTTCGCCAGGCGCGCATGGTAGCCCGCGCCATCAAATCCAAGCACCATCCCATCCTGGCGCACATCATTCCCATGCGCCGCTGTAATCTTTCCTGCGCCTACTGCAACGAATACGACAAGGTTTCCGACCCCGTGCCCACCGCCGAGATGCTGCGCCGGATTGAAATCCTGGCAGGGATGGGCACCGGCATCATCACCATCAGCGGCGGAGAACCCCTGCTCCACCCTGAACTCGACCAGATCATCACCGCCATCCGCAGTCACGGTGCCATCGCCACCATCATCACCAACGGCTACCTGCTGACGCCGGAGCGCATCCAGCGGCTGAACCGCGCCGGGCTCGAACACCTGCAGATCTCGATCGACAACGTAATGCCGGACGACGTCTCCAAAAAGAGCCTGAAGGTGCTCGACCGCAAACTAGAGTGGCTGGCGGAGCACGCGCAGTTCGATGTCAACATCAACTCCGTTCTCGGCGGCGGGATGTCTCATCCAGAAGACGCCCTGACCATCACGCGCCGAGCTCTGGAGCTGGGATTCGATACTTCGGTCGGCATCATTCACGACCACGATGGTCAGCTGGATCCGCTCAAGCCCAACGAGCGGGCTGTCTACGATCAAATCCTCAAGGAACGGAAGCCTTCGAGGTTTACCTTCGCCTACGACAACCTGTTCCACAAGAACCTGGCCCTTGGCCAGCCAAACGAATGGCAGTGCAGGGCGGGAAGCCGCTACCTCTATATCTGCGAACAGGGGCTGGTGCATTATTGCTCGCAGCAACGCGGATATCCTGCGATTCCGCTGGAAAAATACACCCAGGAAGATCGGGATCGCGAGTACTCGACGGTCAAACCCTGTGCACCTTTCTGCACTGTCTCCTGCGTGCACCGCGTGGCCATGCTCGACCTGGTTCGTAACCAGCCGCGCGAAGCTCTGACCCGCTTTTTCCCTCCGGCCACGCCTGGCGGACCGCCGCAGCTTCCCGCCGGCATCCACGTGTTGACGGCAGTCTTCCTGCCTCCGGCCGACGGCCAACCGCAAAGTCCGGCGCAGAAGATCGTGGGCGGCGCTGCGATGAAGATATTCGGCGTTAAGTAAGGTAGCGGTAGCAAGCCAGGAAGACCGCCAACGCGGTGACTGCTCCCAGCAGTACATCCAATGCATAGTGATAGCGGCCTACGACCGCTCCCAGGGAAATCCAGACCGCGATAAACAGAAACACCAGGCCAACCCACGGCGCATAGTGCAGCAGCGCGAGTGCCACAGCGAACGAGGAAGCTACGTGCGCGCTCGGGAAAGAAATGGCATGGATGCTGCCGTGCTTGAGAATCCAGCGATTAAAAATCCGCGCCTTGCCCGTTTGCGCGGGTTGCGGTTGGCTGCCGGCAAGATCCCGGGGTGGGTATGCCGGGACAAATGGGGTGATTGCGTAACAGAGATAGGTAGCAATCAGGACCACCAGCCAAAATCCGGCAACGTGGCTGCGCTGGCCGGCGGCGTAGAGGGCGACTAGGCCCAGCGGCACCAGCGGATAGCAGAACAGGTAGGCAACCTCCAGGGCCAGACCGAGGCCGGTGCGCGACGTACCGGAGGTGTCGGCCGTGCGCGGCATCAACCGGCGGTCGAAGGCTAGCAGCCGCTCCTCGATGCGGTGGTTCGGCCCCTGGAAGAATTGCCCGGTCTGCCAGTAAGGCACCAGGAAGAGAGCTACGGTGAGAAAGTCGCGCAGGGCGGAAACGTAAAAGGGGGAAAGGAAAGAGGCTGTCGCGCGAGCCACCTCCACAGCCATCAAAGGAACCAGGGCCAGCAGCGTAATGTTCCATCGTCGCCGCACCGGCAACGGATGAGCCGAAAGGGCCTGGATCCAGGCCGCCGCAGCCAGGAGAATGGCGAAACCAATCTGTATCCACTCCGACGTACGCATCAACCCACCCTAAAGAAACAGTAACGGTTACATCGTATCCACCCGGGCCCGTAAGCGCTAACTTGTTTAGGATGTTTTGCGTTAAAACTCCCACAAAAACCGTCATCCTGAGCGTAGCGCCACACAGATTTGTCGCATGACACAGCGCTTGTGGCGCGGAGTCGAAGAGCCTGTCCTGAGCGTAGCCGAAGGAACCTCGGCAGTGCTTACCTTACCTATGCTGCTCGGAGCTTTTCAACCACCGAAGCCCGAGAACAGAATCTGCTGCGGTGCCCATCCTTCGCGTTTTTTGCGAAGAGTGGGGCACCACAGCACTCAATTCGACAGTTTCAACCGCACGAAGCCCTACTGGCCAGCCGCACCCTTACCCCCCGTATAAGTCACTCGCCAGATAGACTCAGACCCGTCGTCAGAAACCAGCAGAGAACCATCCTTCGCCACGACAACCCCAACCGGCCGGCCCCATACTTTGCCGTCGGGGAGCACAAACCCGGTGAGGAAATCCTCATACTCTCCCGTGGCCTTCCCGTGATCGATAGGAACGGCGATCACCTCATACCCGCCCCGAGGATCCCGGTTCCACGACCCGTGCTCCGCAGCAAAAGCCCACCCATGAAAGCTGGCAGGGAACTGCGAAGCCTCGTAGAACAGGACCTCGAGCGAGGCCATGTGCGGATTCACCGGCACGTCGGGAGTGATGACCTTGGACTGCAATTCGGGATGCTTGCCTGCATGCCGCGGATCCTGGTGGCCACCCATGTAGTACCACGGCCACCCGTAAAATCCGCCCTCCTGCACGTGGGTAACGTAATCGGGAACTAAGTTATTCCCCAAACCATCCCGCTCGTTGACCGAGCACCAAAGCTCACCGGTCGCAGGCTGAATCGCCTCACCCACGCAATTGCGAATCCCTGAGGCGTACACCTTCTCGAACTTGCCCTCGGGCGTGAATTCCAGCACATCCGCGCGATGGAACTCGGCAGGCGTGGTGTCGGGATCGTCGACATTGGAATGCGATCCGACCGAGACCAGCATGTGCTTTCCGTCCGGTGTAAAAACAATATCCCGAGTACGGTGGCCGCCGCCGCCCGGCAGATCGGTCAACTTCTGTCCCGGGCCTCGGGCCTTCATGTCCCCAACCTGGTACGGGAAACGAACCACGGAGGCGGTATTGCCGACGTACACCCATTGCGGGTTCGGGCCGGCGGGATAAAAGTTGATCCCGAACACGCCCGCCTGGTCGGTGGCGAACGTTTCCATCTTCCCGGCCTTGCCATCAGCGCCGATCCCGCGAATGACGATGACCTTGCCCGGAGTACTCTCCGCCAGAAATATGTCGCCGTTGGGCGCCATCCGCATCAGGCGCGGGTTTTCGAGACCCGTAGCGAACTGCTCCACCTTGAAGCCCGGGAGCGTCTGTGGCCACACTCCATCGGGGCGAGGAGCGATCGAGGCCGCGTTGTTCGCCGACGGTGTGGCGTACGGCTGGGGCAGGTCGGCCACGGTGACTTTGCGCCGCACCCCGGGATGTTCCTTGGTGTAATCGGTAAAGGCATCCTGGCCTGTCAGCGTTTGGGCCACAGCACGGATCGCAGGCAGCAGGGAAAGCGCAATCGCCGTGAGAGAAGCAGAAAACAGAAGGGGCACTTTCATGGGGATAATCCTCCAGACACGTTAGCTCTATCAGTTTAGTGTGGATCTTCTTCCTATTCGCCCGGCGAAGAAGCCTGAAATTCATAATCTTTTTCTTCTTCGCCGGCGCCGGGCTGAAGACGCTCCAGCACACGCACGGTGAGCAAGTATCCGGAGCCGGTGATCACGGGCACGACCACCGCGGGCAGAACGGCCACCGGCAGCAGGTAATAGATGCCGCCGCCCAGGAAACACCAGGCCACGGCAGTCACGTTCACCCCATGCCAGTAGTGGTATCTACCGTTAGGGTCAAACAGCGCCGGAACATCGATCCTCATCCGCTCGACAAACAAATAGTGGAAAAGCAAAACCCCCGCCAGCGGCGCGAACAAGTTGCCCAGCACGGTAGTCAACGGAACCAGCCGGTCGAGCAATACGGGCAAGGCGGAAAGGCCAGTACTGACGACGCCCACAAAAAGCGTGTTCCAAAAACGGCCCGGGCCCTCGAACAGGTTGGAGAGCGAAAGGCCGCCAGTGTAAAGGTTCATGACATTGATCGTGCTTTCGTCGAGCGCGATCACGATCAGGAGAATGAGGAGCGTGACCCAATGCGGGTCCACCATCGCGGCCAGCGAAAAAGGATTCGGCTGTCGTCCCAGCGAGGCGGCCGCTCCATAAGCTCCGAGAGATACCGAGAACCCGCTGGCCAGCAAACCGGCCAGCATCGTGCCCCACCACATGTCTTTGCGGCTGCGCGTATAGCGGCAGAAATCCGCGGCGTCGGTAATCATCGTGAGCCACGCCGCGGTCATGCTGTTCAGCCAAACCGCGCCCAGAAGATAGTGCCACCCAGTGTGCGATTGAAAATGGAGCGCAGCCGAAGTCCGGTAACTTGCACCCGGCCCATGCTCCAACACCCAAAATAAATAGACAATGCCGGCAACTTTGACTGGAAGGCTGAACCGGGAAATCAGCTTCATCCAGTTGTAACCCACCAGCGCCAGGATCACCTGTAACCCAGCCATGACAAGACCGGTGCGGACGACGGAGTAATTCCCACCCGTCCACTGGTGGCGGATGGCGACGATCACGGTCGCGCCGACGATGGTCTGCATGGCAAACCAGTAAGCCGAGGCGATGGTGCGCATCACCGAGGGCAGCCACTTCGCACCCCGGATCCCGAACACCATGCGGCACGCGACCTGGCCGGTAATTCCATAGTCGACCCCGACCGTGGCCATGATGATGTACGCTGAAAACGCGATCACGATGCCCAGCGTGCTGCAAAGAATCGCAGCCCAGAACGAAAGGCCGGAGGCAACGGCCAGGCCGCCAATCAGAATGGTCGAGGGATTCACCAGGAAATTGCTGACCAGCAGAAACAGGTCCGGCCAGCGCACGGTCTTGAGTGCATCAGGAATCGGCTCGATGGCGAAACCCTCGATGGCGCCGGATCCGGGAAGATGCGTGACGGCTTGAGAAGGTTCCACTCTGCAAGGCTCCAGTCTGCATTCTAACGATGGCCATCCAAATGTCAGCTAGCTCGAGAAAGATCCTGATCGACACCGACGCCGGGTCCGACGACGCGGTAGCACTGATCATGGCGTTGCGTTCGCCCGCGGTGAACGTCCTCGCGATCACCGTGGTCGAAGGCAATGTCTCGGTGGAACAGGGCACACGGAACGCCCTGTTCACTGCGGAACTTTGCGACTCACCGGTCCCCGTGTTCTCTGGAGCCGCGGCGCCGTTGATCCGCCCGCTCGAGGATGCGACATGGTTTCACGGCCGCGATGGCCTGGGGGACCACGGCTATCAACCGGCGGCGCGCGCCGCCGAAGACGGCTTTGCCGTGGACGCGATGGTGCGCCTCATCGAAGCCAATCCGGGCGTCGCATTGATCACCCTCGGGCCGCTCACCAACCTCGCTCTCGCGCTCCGCCAGGCGCCTCAGCTCGCAGCCAACGTAAGCCGGTGCGTGGTCATGGGCGGAGCGCCATGTTGCGAGGGCAACGTGACACCCGCCGCGGAATATAACTTCTGGGCGGACCCGGAGGCGGCGCGCGTTGTGCTCCGCTCGCAACTCCCGGTTGAACTGGTTGGCTGGCACCTTTCGCGCGGAGCGGCGGTCGTGAACAGCCGCGACGCGGAAGAGATTCTCGCCCTGCGGACCAGCTTTGCCGACTTCGCCATCCGATCGAACGATATCGCCGCGAAAGCCTATCGCACACAGACCGGGGAGGAGGGAATCGCTCTCCCCGATCCGACGGCGATGGCCATCCTGATCGATCCGGCGCTGGCGCTGGTTTCCTCCGATCACTTCATGGACGTACAGGTCGATAGCGGGATCACCCGCGGCATGAGCGTGGTGGACAGGCTGGGTGTCGCGGACGATGCCAGAAACCGTGCCGCCTGGAGCGATGTCCTGAAGCAGGGACGCAGGCACAAAGTGATCTGGGAGATGGATATTCCCGGGTTCAAGCAGGCCCTGCTGCGAGCCCTCCGTTGATCCGCGAAGTCATCTTCGACACCGACCCGTCGCCCGATGACGCGGTGGCATTCCTCGCCGCAATTGCCTCGCCCGAGGACTTGCGTGTCCTGGCCATCACCACCGTAGCCGGGAACGTCCCCGTCGAGCTTACCTCGAAGAATGCACGCAAAGCGTTGGAACTGGCCAGGCGAACCGACATTCCCGTCTACGCCGGAGCCGCGGCTCCGCTGGTGCGGTCCCTGGTAACCGCGGAGCATGTACACGGGCGCACAGGTTTTGATGGCTACGACCTGCCCGAACCGAAAACGCCTCTGGCGAGCGGGTTTGCTCCCGAAGTCATCGTTGACCTGGTCATGTCGAGGCCGGCGAAGACGGTGACTCTGTGCTGCCTGGCCCCGCTCACCAACGTGGCCCTGGCGATGGCCCGCGAACCGCGCTTGGCCAACCACCTGGGCGGCATCGTGCTCATGGGCGGAGCCATGTCGGAAGGCGGCAACATCACCCCCGCCGCCGAATTCAATTTCTACGTCGACCCCGAGGCCGCCTCCCGGGTCTTCGAGAGCGGTGCGGCCATCACCATGATCCCGCTGGACTGCACCCACCAGGCGCTGATCACCGACGACCGTCTGGAAATGCTACGCACCGCGGGAACACCGGTGGGAACCGCCTTCTATCATCTGCTCGAGTGGAACAAACGCTTCGACCGCGCCAAATATGGCTGGGCCGGCGGGCCCCTCCACGACGCAACAGTAACGGCGTATCTCCTGGCCCCCGAACTCTTCGCCGGCCGCACCGTCCGGGTGGACGTCGAATGCAACAGTCCCCTAACCCTGGGCTCCAGCGTAGTCGATTGGTGGAGTGTAAGCAGCAAGCCAGCGAACGCGCTGGTACTGCGCAGTATCAACGCGGAAGCCTACTTCCAGCTGATCTTCGGAAGACTGCTTCGTCTCTGACCCGCCCTACTCGGCAGATGACACTTGTCTTGCCGGAACTATCTCCTGTTACTTCAAATGAAGTGTCATCCCGACCGAAGCGTAGCGTAGCGGAGGGACCTGCTGTTTCTCACCCCCCCCACAAAACCGTCATCCTGAGCGCAGCGCCTCGCAGATCTATCCATACGGACGGCTTATCGCGCGGAGTCGAAGGACCTCGGCGATCCTTGCTGGCAGATGCTGTTCGGAGCTTTTCAGCCACAAACAACACCCAGCCGCTATTGCCCAGGCGCCGGCCGCGGCTGGGGCAAAGAGCGCAGGGAATTGGGCGCGCTTACCAGCTTCTGCAGCAGCGCCACCGGCAGGGTCGCCGTTACCACCGCACGATCATTCTTGTGCTCAATATTGGTGGAGTTAAGCAGATCGCGAATATCGGCGTCGGTCATCGCCGAAGGAAGATTATTCTCTGCCGCCCGGCCAATCGCAACCATGGTGCTCAACGCATCGGAGGAGACCGTGGCAGCCATCTCCGTGGGAGCGATCTCTTCAATCCTGAGTCGCAGTGCGCCCGCCCAGCGCAGCGAGCCGATGAAGGTAGTGTCGAGAGCCACAGGAAAATGAAAACCGAGAATCCGAATGCCGTCGCTCTTAAGCGGCACGGTGATCTTGCCAATACCCCACGCGACCGAGAGCAAAGGAACCTCAGCGTAATGATCAGTCAGCAAAGAAGACCCGGAAAAAGGCAGCGCCGAGGTCCGATAGCGGTCCAGGATGGAGTGGATCTGCTCCGGTGTGGGAGTGTTGGACGCAGCCACCATGTCGTACCCGAGCAAGGCGACGCGAACCGTACGGCCCTGGCTGGGTATGTCGTAGATGGTATGCCCGGCATACTCCTCGGTCTGGGTGGTGATGGACGCGAGATACCTGGCCACCCGCCGGCCGTCCAGATGCCCGAGAAATACCTCAGAATACGCGACCGCTCCATTGGGGCCGAGGGGATTCGGCATGCGATGAAGACCGAAGGCTACCTCGTCCAGGTCGCGCTCGAATTCAAACCCGGTGGCATCGATGAAGGCTTGATATTGCGGGTCGTGCGGCACCTTGGTGCGGTCGAAGTGGGTAGCTGCGCGCAGCGGCCGCAGATTGAAATAGAGGATGCAGTCGGACTCGGGAAGCAGCCGTGCTGCCTCGGGCGGAGCCTTGCGGCGCAGGTAGGCAGCCAGCGCCACCAACAGCAGAACCAGCAAAACAATGATGATGGTCGCCTTAGTGCGCCTGGGCATGCAATGTCCGGTTTACCACCCTCATCTGTCGCAGGAATCATAGCACCCGGGTTCGCGCCGGCCGCCCGCACAATTCGGTGGGATTCTGTGGTAACCTTGGCAATTGTGATCCTGTCGTGGCTAGGCAGGGAGCATGGCTGTTCGGGCTGGCGTAGCTCAGCTGGTAGAGCATCTGATTTGTAATCAGACGGTCGGGGGTTCAAGTCCCTTCGCCAGCTCCAGAGTTTGGCCCGGAGTATCCCGCCGCAATCATTCCAAACTGACGTCTTGGTTTCCTTTCAGCTTTTGCGCGGGAAAACGTCTGCGGAATGGGTTGGTGTGGACGGTCGCTCCGCGGGTTTTTGAGTTGTGCACAGGTGGCCGAGCGGTTAATGGCAGCAGACTGTAAATCTGCCGCTCCTTGGAGCTACGGAGGTTCGAATCCTCCCCTGTGCACCATGGATTGGAACGATGGACCTGGGACCTGGATCGCCGGGACGGAAGTGGATATCGCTCGGCTTGCTGGTAGTCCTCTGCGGTTTAGCCGTAAAGACCATCGATCCGGGCAAGGTGCGCTCGGCGGTGTTGCTATTATTGGGTTTTTTCGCGCTGCGGATTGTGCTGACAGGGTTCGCTTCGCGATAGCATGGCAGTAGTTTTTCAAGGCTGATGTAGCTCAGTTGGTAGAGCACTCCCTTGGTAAGGGAGAGGTCACCGGTTCAATCCCGGTCATCAGCTCCAGATTTTGGGAAGAGCAAGAGCTGACCTGCAACGAAAGACCGAAGCATCAGCTCGAGAATTGGAACCAGGGCTGTTGGGAAAAGCCAAAGCTTGTCCGTAACAGGACCATCTGGCTTTGTATCAGGGCACGACTTTAGTCGTGCCGTAACGGCTGGAAAATATCCGGGGCTTTAGCCCCTGCAGGCGCTGGCGGCCGAAAAGCAGTCCAAACGCGCGGGAAGTCGCGGGAGTAACTCAGTGGTAGAGTCACAGCCTTCCAAGCTGTTGGTCGCGGGTTCGATTCCCGTCTCCCGCTCCAAATTTTAGTGTGAGAGCCACCGAAATGTTTGTGCAGACAGTCTTACCGATTGAAGACGAAGCGCACTTCACCGCCGTCAAGGCATCGCTCGAGCCCTTGTTCACCTCCAGCAACGTGGCCGGTTACCTAAAGCGGGTGAAGCAGTCAAAGCTCAGGGTACGGGACTTCGAGGGTCTGCTGAAACGTGGCTTGTTAGGCGCGACCACGGCCGAAGCCTACCAGGCGCTGAGCGATTCCGACCGCGGCCAGGCGCGCGAGCTCTATCTCTCGCTGGTCGAGAAGGTCCCGCAGGAGCTCAGAACCAGGTTTCTCAAGGTATATGCCTACTACTGAAATGGCGCTGCCCACGGTGCTTGAAAGCACCTACATCGTCGTGTGGGAGTACCAGGTCAAAGCGGACTGTGAGGCGGAATTTATCCAGGCCTACGGGCCGGATGGGGAATGGGCGCGGCTGTTTCGCCGCTCCCCGGAGTTTTTGGGGGTCGAACTGCTGGGCAGCGTAGGAAACGCCACCCGGTTCTTCACTCTGGATCACTGGGCTTCGGCAGCGGCCATGGACGCATTTCTGGCCGCCAATGCCACCGCCTACGACGTGCTGGATCGGCGGTTTGGCGGGCTTACGGTGTGGGAACGGCGCATCGGCGGTTTTCCGCCGGAAGCGTAAAGAGTTTGTTTATCGGAAGGTAGAGAGGGACGAGATGGCGAAGGAAAAGTTTGACCGGTCCAAACCGCACGTGAACGTGGGGACGATTGGGCACATTGATCATGGCAAGACGACGCTGACAGCAGCGATCACCAAGGTATTGTCGAAGCACAATCCGAAGATCCAGTTTCGTTCGTTTGATTCGATCGACAACGCGCCTGAGGAGCGGGAGCGCGGCATCACCATCGCCACCGCGCACGTGGAATATGAGACGGCGAATCGCCACTACGCCCACGTTGATTGCCCTGGCCACGCTGACTACATCAAGAACATGATCACCGGTGCGGCGCAAATGGACGGAGCGATCCTGGTGGTGGCGGCGACCGACGGTCCCATGCCGCAAACCAAGGAGCACGTACTGTTGGCCCGCCAGGTAGGCGTGCCCTACATTGTGGTGTTTCTGAACAAGTGTGACGCGGTCGAAGACGAAGAGCTGACCGATCTGGTGGAGATGGAAGTCCGCGAGCTCTTGTCGAAGTACAACTTCCCAGGCGACGATGTGCCGGTGATTCGCGGCTCGGCCTTGGGTGGTTTGAACGGCGAAGCCCAGTGGGAAGCCAAGATCGATGAGCTGATGGACGCCGTTGACAAGAACGTACCTCTGCCGGCGCGTGCCATTGACCAGCCATTCCTGATGCCGATCGAAGACATTTTCTCGATTTCCGGCCGTGGCACGGTGGTGACGGGCAGGATCGAGCGGGGCAAGATCAAGGTAGGCGAAGAAGCGGAGATTGTCGGTTTCCGCGAGACCCGCAAGACGGTCGTGACCGGCGTCGAAATGTTCAAGAAGCAACTGGACGAGGGTATGGCCGGAGACAATGCCGGGCTGCTGTTGCGCGGTATTGCCAAGGAAGACGTGGAGCGCGGCATGGTGTTGGCCAAGCCGGGATCGATTACCCCGCACACC
>JBEKNJ010000026.1:0-78043 GCA_049522955.1 Acidobacteriaceae bacterium | reverse complement strand
GCATCCCACGCTAGCCCCCCGAATGCCGAGGCCAGAGCGACCCCAGCCAGCCGCACAGCAGCCGAGGAACCGCACCCCATCCCCACCGGAATGCCGTTGCCCATGCGCAGCTCGAGCGGTACCACCGGCCTCTGCTCAGCTGCGAGAACCAACTCGTACGTCTGGATCAGAAGGTTTCTGTTCAGGACGCCACAGATATTGGAATTTCGCCCGGTCGCCGTGATGGAAAACTGGTCTGCAGGTACGGCCTCGATCTCGAGAAAGAGCTCGAGCGCGAGGGCCATTGCGTCAAAGCCAGGACCCAGGTTGGCGGAAGTTGCAGGGAGCCGCAGTTGCACCTTTTTCATGCCTGTCATCCCTTAATAGCCGCCTCAAGGACGCGCAGCACTGCGTCGGAGGAGGCCTCGAGCGAGAGCACTGGACGGCGCTTCTGCGCTACCTCCTGCTCCAGCCCGGCACTCTCTTCGGCGGTCAACAACTTCCCCTGGTGAAAATCGATGGTGAACTCAGAATCCTTGAGGGTGTGGCCGGTAAGCAGGAGCACGACCGATTCGGATGGTTGGATCTTGCGCTGGAGGAGTAGCTTTTTCAAGCCTGCCAGGGTTACGGCGGATGCGGGCTCGCAACCGATACCCTCCTGGCCGATCTCCGCCTTGGCCACGGCAATCTCCGCTTCGCTCACCTGTTCGCAATAGCCGCCGGTCTGCCGGATAATGCGGGCCGCCTTGCGCCAGGATGCCGGGTTTCCAATACGGATGGCGGTGGCCCGGGTAGTGGCCTGCATGGGCTGGATTTCGCACCCGTCATGGTTCAGCAGGCTGAGATAAAGCGGGTTGGCGCCCTCGGCTTGTACGACGGTGATTTTCGGGACCTTGTTGCTGAGGCCTAAGTGCATCATTTCGAGAAACCCTTTGCCCAGGGCGGAGCTGTTGGCGAGGTTTCCGCCGGGCACGATCAGGTGGTCGGGGATCTGCCAGTCGAACTGCTCGGCGATCTCGAGAGCGGGGGTCTTTTGCCCCTCCAGGCGGTAGGGATTCACCGAATTGAGCAGATAAACCGGCGCCCGCCGGACCACCTCCGCCAGCACGCGCACGCAGCCATCGAAGTCGGTGTTCAATTGACAGGTCACAGCTCCATAGTCGAGCGCCTGGGAAAGCTTGGACCAGGAGATTTTGCCCTCGGGCAATAACACCAGGCTGTTCATGCGGGCTCGGGAGGCGTAAGCCGCCATGGCAGCCGAAGTGTTTCCGGTGGACGCACAGGCCACCCACTGGAATCCGCGTTCGCGCGCCTGCGAAAGCGCGGCGGTCATGCCCGTATCTTTGAACGAGCCGGTGGGGTTCATGCCCTGGTGTTTGGCGTAGAGCTGTTCCAGACCCAGGTCCTCGGCGTTTTGCAGCAGACTGTAGAGCGGGGTGTTGCCTTCACGCAGCGTGACTGCTTTTTCGGGCTGGAGCAGAATCGGAAGCAATTCACGAAAGCGCCACACGCCGCTTTGATCGATGGGGAGTCTGGACTGAAGCCGCTCCTGCCACAGCCAGCGCAGGGCTCCCGGATTGGGCATACGACGCGGTCCTGATACGGAGGGCGGAGTGGATGCGCCGGCCGCGCTCCACGAAGGGTACTCCACCTCGAGCAGTTCGCCACAGTCGATGCAACGAAAGTCTTTTTCTACTGCGTCCGGGGGAATGACAGCGCTGCAACCCACGCAGCGCAGTTGATGGGAAACTTCTTGCATGGCTTAAACCTAGCCTAGCATTGGTCTCGCGAATCCCCGAATGCCTGGGTGGACTGGGCTAATCGGCAAGTATCGCGGTGTAGTCGCGGAACTTGTAGTCTTTGCGTTGGGATCGCCCGGAAGACCAGTTCACCCGGGCATGGAAATGTTTGGTGCGCGAGATGTGATCATCCAGGATGTCACATGCCTTGGAAATGTTTCCGGTGGTCAGCAATTCGAGTATTTTCTGGTGTTCGTCAAACGCCCGATTCCTGTAGACGGCGGTATCCATGAACCGATAGCGCAACGCCTCAACGCTGGGGCGGATATTCTCGTAGGACTGGATGAGGTAGCGATTTTTGCTGTGCTTAATGAAGGTTTGATGAAACTCCGTATCGAGCAACTTGCTTTGGAACAAGTTCGCCGCATGATAAGCCTCGTTCATTTTCTCCACAGTTTTCCTGAGCGAGCGCAACATGACAGCGCCGGCGTTTTTCATGGATACGTCGAGGGCGCGCTGCTCGAGCAGCAGGCGAAAATCGCATAGCTCCTCAATCTCTTCGCGGGTGGGGCTGAATACGTAGCTGCCCGACTGAGGAATGACCACCACTAATCCCTTGAGGCGAAGCTCATGGAGGCTCTGACGAATCGGCGCCTTGCTGACATCCAGGGCTTTGGCCAGGTCATTCTCAGACAACGGTTCGCCGAGATCCAATCTTCCATAAACGATAGCGTTGAGGATTTTTTCATAGGCCATCTGCGCGAGCCTGGTTTCTGAAACGGGCGAGCGAGAACTCTCTGGGGAGGGCCGGGCGGGCATGGGAAGGCGAGCTACTTTTGCACTCATATGGCGCTCGCGATGGCTGTTCCCAGTTCCGTGGTCGTGGCGTTACCACCGAGATCGGGCGTGAGACGACGATTGGGTGCGGACAGGACAGTCTCGATCGCGTGCAGAACCGACCGGGCTGCCTCAGGTTCCCCTAAGTGGTCCAGCATCATTGCCCCCGACCAGATCTGGCCGATGGGATTGGCAATTCCCTTGCCCGCGATGTCAGGCGCCGAGCCGTGCACGGGCTCGAACATGGAGGGAAATGTTCGTTCCGGGTTGATGTTTGCTGAAGGCGCGACGGCAATTGTCCCGGTGATCCCGGGACCAAGGTCGGACAAGATGTCGCCGAAAAGATTGCTGGCGACGACCACGCTGAAACGCTCCGGCGACATGACAAACCGGGCGGCGAGGATATCGATGTGGTATTGGTCGGAGCGAATCTCAGGGTACTGGCTACTCATGGCTGCGAAGCGTTCATCCCAGAAGGGCATGGAATGGAAGATGCCATTGGATTTGGTGGCGGAGGTGACATGGTCGCGCCCTAATCGCCTGGCCAGCTCAAACGCATAGCGGAGAATCCGGTCGGTGCCTCTCCTGGTGAAGATCGCTTCCTGAATGACGGTTTCGTGTTCTGTCCCGGCGTGGAGGCGGCCGCCTATCTGGGAATACTCTCCTTCGGTATTCTCGCGCACGATCCACATATCGATGTCGCCGGGATTTCGATCGCGAAGAGGCGGGGTTATGCCCGGCAACAGCCGCACCGGCCGAAGGTTGACGTATTGGTCGAACTCGCGGCGAATCGGGATCAGGAGTCCCCACAACGACACATGGTCCGGCACCCCGGGGTAGCCCACCGCGCCGAGGAAGATTGCGTCGTGGTCGCGCAGCTGGTTCATGCCGTCTTCGGGCATCATGCGGCCCGTTGCTTTGTAGCTTTCACAACTCCAGTCGAAGTGCTGAAAGCGGAAGCCAATGCCAAACTTTGCGCCAACCGCTTGCAGAACGCGCAGCCCTTCGGGGACAACTTCCTTTCCGATGCCGTCTCCCGGTATGACTGCGATGGTGTAGGTCTTCATGGTTCCACTTTCACAAGTTGTCCGAATTCAGACGCGACGAGATGACGGGTACCCACCTGATTTCCCAAACCTGAACCGCACATTCGTTTGTCCAAAGCGGCTCAGACACAGCGGCCGCCGTCGACTTCCATGCAGACGCCGGTGATGAACCCGGCTTCGTCACTGGCAAGGAAGGCGCATGCTTTCGCCACATCGATGGGCTGGCTGAGACGGCCGAGGGGAATTGTGCTGATCACCTTCTGACGGCCGATCTCGGCATCGCCCGCGGGTAAAAAATGACCGAGCAGACCGGTCTCTCCCATGACCGGGTTGACCGCGTTGACCCGGATGGCATCGGGAGCCAGTTCGACGGCCATTGACTTAGTCAGGAGGATGGCCGCCCCTTTGGAGCCGTTGTACCAGGTCAACCCCGGACGGGGCCGCACCCCAGCCGTGGACGCAACATTGATGATGTTGCCCGAGCCCTGGCGCCGGAATACCGGTACCGCATGGATCGCGCCGAGATAGATGCTCTTGACGTTTACGGCAAAGACCCGGTCGAACGTCGCCTCATCGACGTCAAGCATGGGCATGTTCTTATGGGTGGTGCCGGCGTTGTTCACCAGAATGTCCAGTTTTCCAAAACTGCTGAGGGCCAGCGCGACCATGCGAGCCACCTGGTCGGTTTTCGTGACGTCGATTTCAGCTGCGACGGCCTTACGGCCGGTGGCATTGATTTCGGCCGCAACCCTTTCGGCTTCCTGGGAGCGGATATCAGCTACCAAAACGTTTGCGCCCAACTCGGCGAAGTGTTTGGCGATGCCTTCGCCGAATCCACCACCGGACCCGGTAACAATCGCAATTCGACCTTCGAGTTTCATGGTGCCTTTCGCGCGCGCCCTAAATGCCGCCAATACAGAGGTATTTCACTTCGAGGTAATCTTCGATGCCGTACTTTGACCCTTCTCTTCCAATGCCAGACTGCTTAACTCCCCCGAACGGAGCCACTTCCGTAGAGATGAGCCCCTCGTTGATGCCTACGATGCCGTACTCCAACGCTTCGGCCACGCGCCACGCTCGCCCGAGATCGCGGGTGTAGAAGTAGGCGGCGAGGCCGAACTCCGTGTCATTGCTCATGGCGACGACCTCCTGCTCCGAGGAGAAGCGAGTCAAGGGAGCCACCGGCCCGAAGGTCTCTTCGTTCATCAGCCTGGTACCCGCGGGAACATCGAGGAGAATTGTTGGCTCAAAGAAGGTACCGCCCAGTACGTGGCGTTTGCCGCCATGGGAGATCTTGGCGCCCTTCGCGACCGCGTCGGCAATGTGCTCCTCGACTTTCTTGACGGCATTCTGATCGATGAGCGGCCCGATGGTCGTGCCGTCGCTCATGCCGTTGCCGACGACCAGCGCACGCACGGCATCCTGCAGCTTGGCGGTGAACGCGTCGTAGATGCTGTCTTCGACAAAAATGCGATTGGCACAAACACACGTCTGGCCGCCGTTGCGGAATTTGGAAATCATCGCGCCGGCCACTGCTCGATCGAGATCGGCGTCGGCAAAGATGATGAAAGGGGCGTTGCCACCGAGCTCCAGCGATACTTTCTTAATCGTACCGGCGCATTGCTCGAGCAATAAGCGGCCTACTTCGGTAGAGCCGGTAAACGAGAGCTTGCGTACGACCGGGCTCGAGGTGAGCACGCCCCCCACCACTTCGGGTTGGCCGGTAATGATGTTGAGCACTCCCTTGGGCATGCCTGCGCGCTCGGCTAGTTCGGCAAGCGCGAGGGCGGAATAAGGGGTTGACTCAGCAGGTTTGATGACAACGGTGCATCCCGCGGCGAGTGCGGCGCTGGCTTTGCGGGTGATCATCGCGTTGGGAAAGTTCCAGGGGGTGATGGCAGCCACGACACCGATGGGCTGTTTAATGACCACGATGCGGCGATCGCTCGCAGTCGGGGAAATCACATCACCGTAAATGCGCTTGGCCTCCTCCGCAAACCACTCGATAAAACTCGAACCATACGCTACCTCGCCCCGCGCCTCAGGGAAAGGCTTGCCCTGCTCCAGGGTAAGAATGGTCGCCAGGTCATCCTGATTCTGCATGCACAGGTCGAACCAGAGGCGCAAGATCTGAGCTCTCTCCTTGCCGGTTTTGGCTCGCCAGCCGGGCAAGGCGGCCTCCGCGGCAGCGATGGCGCGGTGCGTGTCCGCGACGCCGAACCCCGGAACCGTGCCAAGCTCGCTGCCATCCGCAGGATTGGTGACGGAAAAGGCGGCGCCATCTTGCGCGGCAACCCAGGAACCGCCAACATAGCACTCCTGGCGGAATAGTTTCTTATCCTTGATGTGCGTTTCGACTGAGTTGAGAGCAGCGGAAGTCAGCATACGCGGTTCCTCGCGGTCTGGCCGGTTTCAAAAGCGTGAAGGCCTTCGAGCAGCAGAAGGCCCATGGCGTTGCGCGTGTCTTCTGTGGCGCTGCCGATATGAGGAGTGAGAAAGACATTCTCTATCGTGGCATAACGCGGGTCAACTGCCGGCTCACGGTCGAAAACGTCCAGACCGGCGGCGAATATCCTCTTTTCGACCAGCGCTTCTATCAAGGCATCGTCGTCGATCATCTCTCCGCGGGCAATGTTCACCACGATCGCGTTCGGGGGCAACAATGCAATGCGTCGCCGATTGAGAAATCCGGTCAAATCAGGGGTTCCGGGAGCTGTGATCAAAAAAATGTCGCTCACTTCGAGCAAACTCTCCGCGGTCTCGTGGTAGAAAGCGTCCTTCTCCAGGTCGGCCGGCAAACGCTTTCTCTTGTGATAGTGAATGTGTACTCCAAAGCTGCGGGCGCGGTCGGCGACCGCCTGCCCGATCCTGCCCATGCCCAAGATACCCAGCCGCTTGCCCACCAATCCGCGGCCCAGCAATTGGGTGGGCGCCCAGCCCGGCCAATGTCCGGAGCGGACCAGTGTGTCTCCCTCGTGACCGCGTCGCGCGGCGTTCAGGATCAGCAGCATGGCGATTTCTGCACAGGCGTCGGTGAGCACTCCCGGAGAATTGAAAACGGCCACTCCGTGAGCCCGCGCGGTATCAATGTCAACGTGATCAAACCCGACGGAAAGGGTGGCAACTGCTTTCAGACTGCCCGCAAGTCTTTCGAAGACAAGGCGGGATACCTGCTCCGTGGCGGAGACAAACAAATAATCACAATTCGCAGCGTTGCATGCCAGTTCTTCGGCCTTCATCGGAGACCCGGACGGGTTTCTGAGAACCTGGTATCGCTCGCTGATTTTGGCCTCGACCAATGTCGTGAACGAACGCGCGAGATACGCCTTGAGATCGCCTGAACGAGGATCGAGCTGGGCTTTCGGCATCGTCTCACCATAAATTGGAATGTCAGTTCTTTGCAAGAGTTCCATCCGGGGTTCCGGCACCTCTCGTAAGCATGGTCCTGGCCTGTTAGAACGTTGGCGGTGGGCTGCCGACAGCACAGGCGAGGTTTCCATTTCCCCACGGAGCTCCGCGCTTGACCCATTCCGTCAAGGTGTCGATATCCTGATCCGGCAGCTTTGGCCCGGGCGGCATCATCACCGGGAACTTCATCAACCCCCCGTCGCGACGAACGGCGTGAATGAGAATGCTCTCTTCAGGCTTATAGGGCACGATGGCCGGACCCCGCTCGCCACCTGTGAGTAACTCCTCCCGGGTGAGGAACGACAGGTCACTCGCCTGCATCTGCTCATTGTGGCAAGACGTGCAGCGAGCGCAGAGGATGGGCGCGACGTGTTCGGTAAAGAAGGACGCGCCCTTTGGGTCTGCCTGCTCTGCCACGATGTGAGTGCTACTCATTGCGAGAATGACGCAGCAAGCTTTTAAAGCTGATCTCATCATGTTTTGTTCTGCCTTAGAGTCTGTGTGGGGACTCTGCATTCAGTCCCGTAGGGACGGATGAAAGTAGCCCAGCACGTAGTGCTGGGTTAGCTTCGATAATGGAAATCAGTCCCGCAAGGGAGGGCGGCATCTCATGCGCCCCCTTCAGCCGTCCCTGGCGGGACTGGCCAGCCTGTTTCATCGTCAACCCAGGACTGCGTCCTGGGCTACTTTCAGCCGTCCCTTCGGGACTTTGCACCCGTCCGACTCCTCCGACCCTGCTACGACACACACCGCGAGGGATTGCTGTGAACACTGAGCCGAGTCCCCAGCATCCCTCGCGAATATCAAGCTCTTCTAGCGTTTCTGACCAACACCGAATTGATCGTTGTTGCGAACCGGTTTACCGTCCTTGAAATCTATTTCGACGGTTTTTTCGCTTTGCAGCTGTGCGCCTGTTTCATCGCGAAGAGTGTAGACGATCTTTCTTGTTTTCCGATCAATGACGTCCCCGCTGGAGGGGATCACGTACTTTCCGTCGATGGTCATAAAGATCCAGCCCGGCATGTCGGTGGTTTTAATGTCCGCGATCTGCTTGGGTGGCATGACCGTATTGTCGAAGACATGCACGTAATTGTTGGGACCATCCGCAAGCCAAATCTCTTTTTCGTCCGGAGACAAAGCGATGCCGTGACTGGGGCAGCCATGGCGCTTGACCGGTCCTGACTGGAACCCCTGAACTGTAACTTTGTAGAGCTCTTTGCCTGTTTTGATGTCTCCGATCTCAAATCCCAGCAGTTGATTGACGTTCACATAGCAGCGGGAGTTGCTTCCGTCGACAGTAAAGGGGCGAACTACGTCCGCAAACGGCCCGACCTTTTCGGTGACTTTGTTGGTGGATGGGTCAGCGACCAGCAGATAGTTATAGTGCAGGCCGGCCAGGTATACGTGGCTTCCATTTTCCGCGTAGATCGTATTATGGGAGCCGGTGTTGGTTTGAATTTTGGTGATTAGATTTCCGCTTGCAGCGTCGACCACATTCCAGAACGGACCTTCCAGCGAGGGCATGTAGATCGTCTTTCCATCGGTCGAGATGGCAAGCCGGTCACAACCCCCTTCGAACGTCTTTTCCCAAACCATCTTTTCGGTGGTGAGGTCGAACGCTGCCAGCCGGTTGATCGTGGTTACGTAAATTCTGCCAGACCTTGCATCCGCAGCGATGCCCTTTACATTTTCAACTGGCTTACCGGGCTCGACTGTCCAGGTCGGAATCCGCTTGACGAACTTGTAACCGTTATCCATGTCAAAGACGACGATCCCGATGCCACCATGCTGAAGGTAGTTTCGAACACCTGGAACTGCCGCGTACAAGTAGTGATGGGTTTGAGCGTAGGCGTGCGTCACAAGCAGAGAAACGGTTGCGACCGCTAGCAGGCTATAGGTTCTCATCCTTCGAATGGGCACGTCTGTTGACCTTCCAGGGTCGTGGGTAGCGTGATGCGGTACTGTAGTTCCGGGTTTTCGGCGCTGTCAAGCGAAAAGTGGGTGAAAGGTAACAAACTGATATTCCACAATATGGATCGATTTGCCCGACTTCAACGTTCCAGATTATTTAGTTAAATTCGTATGGCTTACTGGCCGGTACCGTATAATTTCGTGTATGTTGCTGTCACCACGCGAAGCCGCTCAGCGATTAGGGATCTCGTATCCCACGATCAAGCAGTGGCTCTACCGCGGGAAGTTAAAGTCGATCAAAACGCCGGGCGGCCACTACCGCATTCCTGAGTCGGAACTGGACGGCCTGTTGCACCAGGCGAAGCGCCCTGAGACCCCAAAGCGGGAGATGTTGCGGTCGCTCAGCGGGCGGAATCAACTCACTGGCCGCATCGTCGAGCTGAAGATCGAGGGACTTCTGGCACAGGTCAAGCTTTCCATCGGCGGGCAGATCATTACTTCGATCATCACGGCTGAAGCAGCACGAGAAATGCGCCTCCAGGTGGGAGAGACAGCAGCCGCCCTCATCAAGTCCACTGAAGTCATGGTGCTGCGTGTCTAAACGGTGCTGGATTCCAGTTCTCGTCGTTCTGACCTCCTTCTCCTGTAACGCGCAGGAGCATGGCGCGCTCAAAGTTGCCGCGGCTGCGGACCTGCAACCCGTTTTACCGGCGATCATTCAGGAGTTCGAGCAACGGACGCATGAGAAAGTCGAGGCCTCGTATGCCTCTTCGGCCACGCTGGCCACGCAAATTCTCAACGGGGGTCCGTTCGGACTGTTCCTGTCTGCTGACGTATCCTTCCCTCAGAAAGTAGTCGCGGCAGGCTTGGCCGATAGCGCCGAGCCGACTCCCTACGCGCGCGGCACACTGGTGCTTTGGGCACGGAACGATTCTCCCGTGCAGCCACTCAGCATCGATTCGCTGCGCAGTCCCTCGCTGCGAACGCTCGCAGTTGCGAATGCCGAACATGCGCCCTACGGCCGCGCGGCCAAAGCGGCGATCGAGAAGCTGGGCTTAGCAGATTCCTTGAAGGGCAAGTTGGTGGTGGCGGAAAACATAGCCCAGGCAGCCCAGTATGCTGACTCGGGCAACGCGGATGCGGGCTTGATTTCGCTTACCTCTGCGCGCACGCCGCGCCTGAGCTCGGACGGGAAATACGTGGCAATGCCTGAGGATTCGTACCCTCCTCTCCTGCAGGGCGCGGTGGTGATCAAGCAGAGCCCTGAGGCGAAAGACGCTCATCAGTTCCTCGAATTCCTGCTTTCCCCGGCAATCAGGCAGCAGCTTGCTGAGCGTGGTTTGAAAGCGCCCTAGACCCTTCTTCTGCACACTATGGACCAGCAAGCTATCTTCCTTACCTTTCGTCTGGCCACGTTCACTACGCTGATCCTGCTCGCGGTCTCGATCCCCCTGGGATATTGGCTGGCCTACGGGAAGGCGCGCTGGAAGCCGCTGGTCGAAGCTACCGTTGCGCTCCCACTAGTGCTTCCGCCGACGGTGCTGGGCTTCTACCTGCTGGTACTGATGGCTCCGCGTAGTGCGGCGGGCAGAGCGTTTTCGATGGTCTTCGGGCACACCCTGGCCTTCTCCTTTGCCGGGCTTCTGGTGGGCTCGATTCTCTTCAGCCTGCCCTTCGCCGTGCAGCCTATGACCTCGGGCTTCCGCTCGATCGATCGCGACATTATGGAAACGGCAGAGCTGCTCTCTCCGGATCGCGGCAGAATTTTGACGCGGGTTTTGTTGCCATTGGTTCGGCCGTCTCTGCTCACCGCGGCGGTGCTCACCTTTACTCATACAGTAGGTGAGTTCGGAGTGGTGTTGATGATTGGCGGCAATATTCCGGGTGTGACCCGGACACTCTCCATATCTATTTACGATCAGGTCCAGGACTTTGCTTATGCGCAGGCCAACCACACGGCTTTGCTGCTGCTGAGCCTCTCCTTCCTCGCGCTGTTAATCATCTACGGACGCCGGGGCCCCACCGGTGTCTGAATACCTGCAGGTCAATGTGGATCACCGGCTGGGCGACCTGGCGTTGCAAGTCACGTGTGCCCTGTCGGCGCCTTGGACAGTGCTCTTCGGCCCGTCGGGCGCAGGCAAGACTTCCCTGCTGCGTATTCTTGGCGGGTTGATTCGGCCGGACCGCGGCCACGTGGCCTTACATGGGCGAACCATGGTGGACACGGCCAGTGGAGCATGGGTGCCTCCCGCGAAGCGCGCGATCGGTTTTGTCACCCAGCGGACCACCCTTTTTCCCAACATGAATGTAACCGCCAACGTTGCCTTTGGCCTTTCCGCTTTTAGCCGCCGGTCGAGTGACGAACGAGTCGCGCAGATGCTCGAGCTGTTTCAAGGGAGTCACCTGGCTACGCGAATGCCGGCCGATCTCTCAGGTGGGGAGAAGCAGCGCGTGGCTCTGGCCCGTGCGCTCGCTCCCGAGCCACGCCTGTTGCTGCTGGACGAGCCGTTCACCGGCCTCGATGCGGATTTGAAGGGCTCGATTATGGAGCAACTGACGACGTGGCTCGCGGAGCGCGAGGTGCCCGCACTTTATGTGTCGCACGATGTGGCGGAAGCCTTCCAGACGGCGGCGGATGTGATGGTGATCGATCATGGGCAGATCCAGGCTCATGGTCCGGCGCAGGTGGTGCTTGCCAGCCAGCGGGAGCAACTGTTGCGGCAGCTTGGTGCCGGGTCAAGAGAGCCTGGTTAACCCAGCTGCCTCATTTGGGCTTTAGAGTCTGGGTGAGTTTCATGTACGGGCTAAAGCCCCTACCCTTCATTGCTTTAGAACCTGAGCGAATCAAGTACGGTTACGGAACGATCTGGGATCGGCTTAGGACAGCCAGACCGGCTCCGGCTCGAGACGGATGGCAAAGCGCGAGGCAATGGTGTCGGTCACCTTGTCGCGTAAGGCAAGGACGTCGGCCGCGCTGGCACCGCCCCGGTTTATGAGGGCGAGGGTGTGGCGGCTGGAGATTCCTGCGTTCCCGAGCGCGTAGCCCTTTTGATAGCCGGCCCGCTCGATCAGCCACGCCGCCGAGAGCTTTACCTCTCCATCCTGCGCCGGATAGGCGGGGATGCTGTGGATCTCGACGCCCAGCTGCTTAGCCAGTGAATCCAGTACCGTTACTGGAACGACAGGATTCTTGAAGAAGCTGCCCGCACTGCGGCAGTCAGCATCACCGGGCACAATCAGCATGCCCTTCTGCCAGCGGATGGTGCGCACGGCGTCGCGAACCTCGGCCAAGGAGGGAGACACTACGTTGCGGGCGGCGAAATAGCGGGCGAGGTCGGCGTAGACGAAGTTGGCGAGACCATTCTTGTTCAGGGCATAGTCGACCCGGCTGACCACATAGCGTTCTCGCTGGGTGCTGTTGAAAATGCTGCGGCGGTAGGAAAATCCGCACGCAGAAGCGGGTAAATCCACGAATTGGGTGGTTTTTCGATCGAACGCTCGTACCGTTACGATGGTTTGCGAGACCTCCTGCCCATAGGCGCCCACGTTCTGGACAGGCGTACCTCCCACCGTACCGGGTATGCCGGAAAGGCATTCGACCCCCGCATAGTTCGCAGCGACGGCGTAGGCGACAAGCCCATCCCAGTCTTCCCCGGCGGCAGCAGAGATAATCGGGCGTCCAAGTTCATGGGTGGAGGCGATGCCGCGCAGCGCGATGTGGAGGACCAGGCCGGGGAAGCCGACGTCGGAAACCAGCAGGTTGCTACCGCCGCCAAGAACGAAGAGCGGCAACTGGCGGTCGCGGGCAAAAGCGACACCCGCGGCGATGTCCTCCTCGCTCGCCGCCTCGGCAAACCAGCGCGCGGGGCCGCCAATCTGAAAGGTGGTGTAGGAGGCCAGTGGTACTTCTTCAAGAAACTGCATTTTCCATCAAGGTATATCAGGAGCGCTCTCAAGGCGTATGTACTAGCGAAACCCGGGCCGAATCTTTACAATCAAGAAAGTTCCAAGGAGCGAGCATGTACCCCGAGATTATGGTTATACCGATGCGCGAAGAGCTTACCCGCGCCGGCATCAAAGAAGCGCGAACCGCAGAAGAAGTCGACGCGGCTTTGGCAAAGCCAGGCACCACGATGCTGGTGGTCAACTCGATCTGTGGGTGCGCCGCAGGCAAGATGCGCCCTGGGGTCAGGCTGGCACTGCAGAACAAGACCCTGCCCGACCAGGCAATCACCGTATTCGCCGGCCAGGATCGCGAAGCCACGGAACGTGCCCGCTCGTACTTTGAGGGCCATCCGCCAACTTCCCCGGCGATCGCCATGCTTCGCGATGGCAAGCTGGTGTACCTGATGCAGCGTTCCGCCATCGAAACAGCGACCGCGCCGATGATCGCTCAGGAGTTGACCCGGGCGATGAACGAGCTGTGCTCGAAGACCACAGCATAGTTAAAGTTCCACTAAAGCTTTTGCGGACAGGGGCCATGCTGGGCAAGTAGTTGCTCTATGCCGGTTGCCGCCCCCACGTCCTTGGATCGCCAGGATTCCTGCACGGTGGCATGGGGTTCGGGATGAGCCTTGTCCATCTGCTCCTGGTAGACGAAGGTAATTACCCGATCCTTCGGTTCGTCACGCCAGACGTTCCCTTCCCCGTCGCGGCGACTTGATCCGGAAACCCAACCGGCCGGCGTCAGGTGCCACTCGGTCCACTGCCTGCTGATGGCCATGCTCTCTCTCCAACCTTGCATTGCCTACGATGACGATTTAGGTTAACAGGACGAAAGGCCACCACTCTATATGACAACGACCGAAGCAACTGCGTCTTCTCGCCGTAAACGATCGCTGTTCAAAGGGTTTCTCGCCGGGGCCATCGGGGGGCTGGTGGGAGCAGCCGCCAAGGCCGCGGGTGAGGCGGTGTACCCGCCGCGGACCCAGGGACAGATTCCTCCTCCAGCGGTGCTGGTGAATCGAATGTCCGATCGTCCTTTGAGCGAGAAGGAAGAAGAGGTCTCGGTGCGCGCCATTCACTGGGGCTTTGGAGCCCTGGTGGGTGGGGTGTATGGAGCCCTGGCGGAGTATCAGCCGGCCGTGACGGGGCGGCTTGGCGCGAACTTTGGGTTGACGCTGTGCGGGATTACGCATGCGTCCGCGCTGCCTATGATGGGGTTGACGGAGAGTCCGGAAAATCAACCGGCGCGCGAGCATGCCAGTGAGTTGGTGACGCATGCGATTTATGGGGTGACGACCGAGGTGGTTCGGCGTTTGGCTCGGAAGGCCTTGTAGGGGTTAAAACATTTCCAGGACAGGTCCGTAGAACTGCAGATCCCTCGGCTTCGCTCCCCCGGATTTCCTGTGGGAGTTGGTGGGGTTGTCGCACTTCATGCGCCTTTCCCTTGCAGAAAGGCGCACAAGCGAACTTGTCCAGCGAAGCGTGGCAGGAAATCCGGGTCGGGATGACAAAGGAAAAGGTAGCGCTTCCATTTAGATTCGATGATGGGGATCATGAACAGCAGGTCCCTCCACTGCGCTACGCTCCGGTCGGGATGACACTTCTACTTGGGATTGGGATGTTAGCGTCCCAAACAGAAGTGTCATCCGGAGCGTAGCGCTCGTGGAGGACCTGCTGTTTCTTTCCTTCGCCCTAGGCGATGCGGTCGATTTGTTCTCCCGGCAAGGCTTGCTCTGCTTTGCGGGTGGTGATCAGAATCGCTGGGTGACCAAGGCCGGCATAGACGATCGCAGCCACGACCGCGCCTACGAAGGGCGCGACAATAAACATCCATAACTGTTGCAAGGCCCAACCACCGACAAAGATCGCAGGACCAATGCTCCGGGCCGGGTTGACCGACGTGTTAGTGATGGGAATGCCGACCAGGTGAATCAGGGTCAACACCAAACCGATGGCCAGGCCGGCAAAACCGACCGGCGCGCTGATGTCCGTCGCTCCCAGCACGGTGAGAACGAGGAACATGGTAAGGATCGTCTCAGCGGCAAAGCCGGCAGCCAGTGAGTAATGGTCGGGAGAATGCAGGCCGTAGCCATCCGCTCCCAGTCCGCTCAGAGAGGCACTGTACCCTCCAGGGAGGCCGTTAGCGATGAACAGAATTAACGCGGAGGCGATCACCGCGCCAATCACCTGCGCGACCATGTAGGCGGCAGCGTCTTTCGCGCTGATCTTGCGGGCAAGAAATACTCCCAGGGTCACGGCTGGATTCACGTGGCAGCCGGAAATTGGGCCGATGGTGTACACCATGGCGAGCAACGAGAGCCCGAAGGCCGCAGCGACGCCGGCAAAGCCGATATGGCTTCCCGCAAAGACCGCACTGCCGACGCCACCGAAAACCAGGACAAATGTACCGACCAGCTCCGCAAAGTATTTGTTCATGGACGCCTCCTCTCAGGCCAGAGAAGTATAAGGCCATTCCTTGCGTTTCGAATGCGAATATTCGTTAAGCGCTAGCGGGTGCGGCCGGTGGTCTCTGCCGGGCTCATCGCCTGCACTTTGCTGTGCTTGATGCTGTAACTGAAGTAAATGCCCAAACCGATGATCAGCCAGACGATGAGCACCTCCCAGGTGAGCAAAGGAAGCTTGATCATGAGATAAAAGGCGCTACACATGCCGAGGATGGGGACCAGCGGAACGAGGGGTGTTCTGAATGGCCGCTCCATGTTGGGGTGACGCCGGCGCAAAATCCAGACTCCGGCACACACGATGGTGAAGGCGAGCAGCGTACCCATGTTGACCAGGGCCGCGAGCTTATCGATGGGTAGCAGAGCGGGCAGGAAGGCGACGATGGTGCCCACGACGATGTTAGAAATCCAGGGAGTGCGGAACTTAGGATGGACGGCCGAAGCCCACTTCCACAACAGGCCATCCTTCGACATGGAATAGAAGACGCGCGACTGACCCAGCAGCATGACCAGCATGACGGTGCCCAGGCCAAACACGGCGCCGATCTTTACCAGCAGACTGCCCCAGGTGACGCCGGTGACATCGATGCCGACCGCGACCGGGTCGCTGACATCGAGGCTGCGGTAGTTGACCAGGCCGGTCAGCACGGTGGAAACCAGGATGTACAAGAGCGTGCAGACGACGAGCGAACCCAGGATCCCGATGGGCATGTCGCGTTGGGGGTTGCGCGCCTCCTGGGCGGCGGTCGAAACCGCGTCAAAGCCAATGTAGGCGAAGAAGACTGAGGCCGCGCCGGCGGTTATCCCCCCGAAGCCAAACATGCCCGGACCCTGGGCGGGAGGGATGAAGGGATGCCAATTGGCCCTGGCGAGTTCCGGGTGGTGGAACAAATAACCTATGCCCAGAACAAGGAAGACGCCCACGATCGTCAGCTTCACGATCACGATGGCGGAATTGAGATTGGCGGATTCCTTGATGCCGATGACCAGGACGGCGGTGACGATCAGGATGGCGAAGAAAGCAACAAAGTTAAAGACGCCGGCAACGTGAGGCAGGGTTGCGGTGTTGACAGTAGAGGGGAGCGAAGCTGCAGGTAGCCACCTGTCCGAGTAAAGATACAGGACGTTTCCATAAGTGGTGGTGAACTGCGGTGGCAGATGCAGGTGCAATTGCTCCAGCAGGCTCACGAAATATCCGGACCAGCCGGAGGCCACGGTGGCGGCGCCAAAAGCATACTCAAGGACCAGGTCCCAGCCGATGATCCAGGCGACCAGTTCGCCCAGGGTGGCATAGCCGTAGGTGTAGGCAGAACCGGCAATGGGAATGATGGAGGCGAACTCCGAATAACAAAGCCCGGCAAACGCGCAGGTGATGCCGGCAAAGACAAAGCTGAGAGCTACCGCGGGGCCGGCGTGAAGGGCCGCGGCCTGGCCAGTCAGGACAAAGATTCCCGCTCCTATGATCGCGCCGATACCGAGAGTTATAAGGTTGACCGGACCGAGAGAGCGCCTGAGTGTGTTTTCCCCTACCTCGTAGGCTTCTTTGGTGAGTATGGAGAGGGGTTTAGTTGCCAGGAATCTAGGCATCGTGTGTGGGGCTTCCTCCAGGAGGGGATCTGCGCTTGCTGACGGTTGTATGTTCTATACCGTTTTCCGGTTAGTGTGTCCAGCTATGGTTCCTGTTTCATGTCGTGAACTTGACGTCGAGAGCGGTGGTATCCCACATCTCGCGAAAAACGAGCGAGATATGGGGCACCCCTTTCTTGGTGGCAGGGATAGAGATCACAAGGACAGGGTGGCGAAGAACTCCTCGATGCGTTTGGTTGTTGATTGGTTTGGAGTTGGGAGTAGATCGGAAATGACGGCGACTGCATCTGCTCCGGCATCGATCACTGCGGAGCAATTGGCACGGCCTATGCCTCCGATAGCTACCAGCGGCTTTGTGGTCATGGTGCGGGCGAGGCGAACACCCTCCAGACCGACCACCGGGTCAGGAACCTTTTTGGAGAGGGTCGCGTAGACGGGACCGATGGCAACGTAGTCCGCGGGTCCGCCCGCGGCAGTGAGGAGCTGGGCTTCCCCGTGGGTCGATACTCCGATGAGAATATCGGGCCCGAGCGCGGCGCGGGTTTCGGCCGGTGATCGATCCTCCTGACCGACGTGAACCCCTTCGAAGCCGGCAGCGTGCACCAGGGAGACGCGATCGTTGAGGATGAGGCAGCTGTCCGACGATGGGAAGATGCGGCGCAGCCATGCTGCCCGTTCCAGCACCACTGCGTCCGGCGAATCTTTATCACGGTATTGCAGGAAGCGGATGCCCGCGTCGCGCAGTTCGCGAGCAAAGCCCTCAAGCGAAAGCCCGGCTTGCAATAGGAGGCCGGCGTCCAGGATGGGATAAAGGCGGGGCAGCTTACACGTGGGCGAGGATTTGCTCCCGGCGTTGTTTCTCGCGTTCGAAGAAGCGCTCCATGAACTTGGTGTCAAAGTTTCCCTCGCGGAACTCAGCGTCCTCCAGGATGCGGCGGTGGAGGGGGATGGTGGTGTGAATCCCCTCGATGACAAACATCTCGAGGGCTCGTGACATGCGGGCCATCGCCTCCGCCCGGTCTTTTCCGTGGACGATCAGCTTGGCAATCAGCGAATCGTAATAAGGAGGCACAATGCCTTCGGCGTACTGTGCCGTATCCACGCGCACCCCGTTGCCACCGGGAACGTTGAAGGCAGTGATGCGGCCGGCCGAGGGGGTGAACTTCTCCGGATGTTCAGCGTTGACCCGGCATTCGATGGCGTGGCCGCGAATGGGCAACGCTTCGGGAAGAATGCTGTGCAGGGTTTCGCCGGCGGCAATGCGAAGCTGCGCCTTGACCAGGTCTACACCGGTCACCATCTCGGTGACTGGATGCTCCACCTGGATGCGGGTGTTCATCTCGATGAAGTAGAGCTTACCGTCTTCATCCATGAGGAACTCAACCGTGCCGGCATTGTGATAGCCGATCGCGGTCAGACAGCGCTTCAGTGTCTTGGCGATGTCTTCCCGAATCCTGGGGGTGACCTGCAGTGAAGGTGCCTCTTCAATCAGCTTCTGGTGGCGGCGTTGGATGGAACACTCGCGCTCTCCCAGGGAGACAACGTTGCCATGCTCGTCGGCCAGGATCTGGAACTCGATGTGCCTGGGGCGCTCGATGAACTTCTCCATATAGAGGTCGCCATTGCCGAAGGCGTTGGAAGCCTCGGTGTGCGCGGCCTGGTAGAGCTGGGGCAGTTCCTCCTCGGTGCGCACGACGCGCATGCCGCGTCCACCGCCGCCCGCCGAGGCCTTGAGAATGACAGGAAAGCCGACCAACCGGGCCCAGGCAAGCGCTTCCTCCTCATTCTGCAGCACGCCTTCGGAGCCGGGCAGGATGGGGACCTTGGCTTTCTTCATCGCCTGGCGAGCTTTGTCCTTCTCCCCCATGAGGCGCATGGCTTCGGGAGTGGGGCCGATGAACTTGATGTTCGAAGCGCGGCAAACCTCGGCGAAGTTTGCATTCTCACTCAGAAGACCGTATCCAGGATGAATGGCATCGACATCGGCGATTTCCGCGGCGGAGATCACGGCGGGCACGTTCAGATAACTCTCTGCCGACCGCGGCGGGCCAATGCAGATGGCTTCATCGGCAAAGCGAACGTGGAGTGAGTTACGGTCCGCCTCACTGTAGATGGCAACCGTGCGAATCCCCAATTCCTTGCAGGCGCAGATGACGCGGAGTGCGATCTCGCCGCGGTTGGCAATGAGTAGTTTTCGAAACATTGGTTCCATGAGAGCCCGCGCATCCTCGTGCAGTTGCTGTGACGTTTACACCACGGAAGGAGCTAGCGCAGCCGCAGGGCGAAAAGCGGCTGGCCGTATTCCACCGGCTGGCCGTTGGTCACCAGACGCTTGACGACTTCCCCGGCTGCGTCCGATTCGATCTCGTTCATCAGCTTCATGGCTTCCACGATACACAGCACCTGGCCGTTGTCGATCTGGTCCCCGATCTTGACGAAGGCCGCTGCACCGGGAGAGGACGACTCGTAGAACGTGCCTACGATCGGCGACTTGACGATATGCAGGGACTCCTCCGCAACCGGAGGCGCCGTTTCCGCGGCTGCAGCCGACCCGCTGGGAGCCACGGCGTGGATGCCCTGCGAAGCGGCCGGCGGCACATGTCCCCCTGGGGACAATAATTGCCCCAGGCGGGCGATATCGAGAGCAGAAGCAGGGGGTCCCTGCGCGGGCTGGCCGAACTTGAGGCGAATCTTAAAGTCGCCGCGTTCGAATTCGAAGTCACCAATATCATATTCTTTAAGGAACTCGATCAGTTCCCTCAACTCTTTGATTTCATCAGGCGTCATGAATCTCTCGTCTGCATCAGAGTTGCGTCCAACCGGTGGAAGCGGGGGTTAAAACCTGACCGCTCTGCCGGGTGACGACAACCATATCCTCAATGCGCACTCCAAAATGACCTGCAATGTAAACGCCGGGTTCGATGGTGATGACCATTCCCGGCAAAAGGGACTGCGACTGGTCCGCGGCAATGCGGGGTGCTTCATGAATTTCAAGCCCGACGCCGTGGCCGGTGGAGTGAGTAAAGTACTCCGCCAAGCCAGCCTTGCGAAGGACGCTGCGCGCTGCTTCGTCTACCTCACCACAGGAGACTCCCGGCTTGACCGCCTCAACGGCAGCCTGTTGCGCCTCCCGCACAGCATCATACGTGAAGCGTTCCCGGCGTGTTGGCTGCCCGAGGAAGACAGTGCGGGTCATATCTGAACAATAACCTTCGAGAATAACACCGAAGTCCAGGGTTAAAAAGCCCTTACGGGGCAACCGCTGGGCGGTGGCACGGCCATGCGGCAGGGCGGAACGTGGTCCGCTGGCGACGATGGTCTCAAAGGACATGCCCTCGGCGCCGCGGGCACGCGCGCTGTGTTCCAGGAATGCGGCCACGGCGGTCTCGGGGTTTCCCGGCTGCAGCTGGGGAAGCAGTTCATGGAACAGGTCGACGCCCAGGTGAGCCGCCTTTTTCATCAGGCCAAGCTCGTCCTCGTCCTTAATAAGGCGGAGGTTGCGAACCAGGGGCTCGGCGAGGGGCTGGAAGAAGCCCCGGCTGCCTCCAGCTTTGCGGTAAAGCGCCAAATCGGCAACCGTGGTCGTTTCCGGGTCAAAGGCACAATGCTTCACTCCGCTTGCGGCCAGCCAGCGGCAGGACTCGTCGCGCGCGGACTTGGCGGCGATCACCACCCGTGCTGCGCTGGTTTCCTGCTGCGCCTGGGCGATGTAGCGGCCATCGGTAAACATGGCGGCCCGATTGGGGGTCACGGCGAGAAAGGCATTGGATCCGGTGAAGCCGCAGAGATAGCGCACATCGGGCAGATGGGTGATCAGCAGGCTGTCAATTCCCTGCTGTTTCATCCTGCGCCGCAAGCGGCTCACTCTGGGAGCGTGATTCATCTGCTCAGGTATACCAGATGTTTACCGCAGCTAACTCAAGCCAGTACACTTAGAGTGCACAGAAAGGTCGTTACCCCATGCTCGTGGTGATGAAGCCGCAGGCTACGCCGGAAGAAATCCAGGCGGTCTGCGAGCAGATCCAGGTGTTAGGCTTCCGCGCCCATCCCATGCCCGGCGCACAGCGCACGGCCATCGGCATTACCGGCAACAGCGGGGCGGTCGATCAGGGGGACCTTGAGGAACTATCCGGGGTCGCGGAAGTCATCCGGGTCACCAAGCCCTATAAGTTGGTCAGCCGCGATGTGAAGCAAGAGGACACGGTCATCAGTTTTGCCGGGACCAATGCGACGATTGGCGGCCGGGGCCTGGCGGTCATAGGCGGACCGTGCTCGATCGAATCGCGGGAGCAGGCTTTCGCGGTTGCCGAGCAGATCGCCCGTGCGGGAGCCCAGTTCTTTCGCGGGGGCGCTTACAAGCCGCGCACTTCTCCCTACGCCTTCCAGGGCATGGGTGAGGACGGTCTGAAGATCATGGCTGAGATCCGCGACAAGTTCGGGCTGCGGATTGTTACCGAAGCGCTGGACAACGAGAGTCTCGACCTGGTTGCGGAGTATGCCGATGTGATTCAGATCGGTGCCCGGAACATGCAGAACTTTTCGTTGCTGAAGCGCGCCGGGCGGACGCGTAAGCCAGTTATGGTGAAACGCGGGTTGTCCGCGACGCTGGACGAGCTGCTGATGGCGGCCGAGTACGTGATGAGCGAAGGCAATTACCAGGTGATCCTATGCGAACGCGGGGTACGCACGTTCGCAGACCACACCCGCAATACGCTGGACCTGAGTATCGTGCCGGCGGTGCAGCGGCTGAGTCATTTGCCGATCATCGTTGACCCCAGCCATGGAACGGGGAAGCGCAATATGGTTCTTCCGCTGGCGCGCGCGGCTGTCGCAGTGGGAGCGGACGGCCTGATGATCGAGGTGCACCATCAGCCGGATAAGGCGCTGTCCGATGGCGCACAATCGATGTATCCCGACCAGTTTGTTGAACTGATGGATGAGATTTCCCAGATCGCCGCGGCCATCCGCCGGTCTGTGCCGCGGGGAATCACGGTCGCAGAACCCGCCCCGGCCGGGATCGTGTAGACAACCTGGTGCGGCCAATCCTTAGCAGGTATCTGCCATGGCTGGTCCTGGTCACACTGGGCACTGCCGGTTGCCGGGAACGGGACTTCCCCAACTATCCCGCGAACTATCGCGAATATGCCTACATCAGTAACGGTGGCAGCAATACCGTGACTGTGCTCGACCTGGTGAACATGCGCCAGGACCGGGTGATCGCGGTCGGCGCCGGCCCGTCAGGGCTGGCGATTAATCCCCACCGGAACGAAGTCTATGTGGTGAATTCCGCCGGCGGTACCGTCACGGTGATCAACGCGGAAACCAATACCGTGGCGGCGACGATTCGCGTCCAACGACGGCCCTACTTTATCGACGTGGATGCAGAGGGGGATCGCGCGTACGTCGCCAACTCGAGTTCCAACAATGTTTCGGTGCTGGACCTGGGGCTTCGCCGGGAGGTTGGCGTGATCGGCGCCGGTGAGGCTCCCGGGATGGCTCGCATTGCGAACGACGGAAAGACGCTGGTGATCAGCAACCGTGCCAGCGGGAGCGTCAGCATCGCTGACGTGCACTCGTTGAGGGTGAGAAGCAGCTTCAACCAGTGCCCGGCGGCAACGGATGTGATGATCGTGCCGGACTCCTCCAAGGCTTTTATTGCTTGCTCGGGAGGGCACCAGATCATGGTGATCGGCCTGGCCCATAGCACGGGGAGCGATCCTCGGCCTGCCGATGTTCTTCTTTCCCTTCTTGATGTAGGGAAGACGCCGGTTCACATTGCGCTGAAGCCGGATGGTGGGGAGGCGTTCGTTTCCAACTACGACAGCGATACCATCTCGGAGCTCACCACGAACTCCAATGAAGTTGGCGGCGCGTACCTGGTAGGCACGCATCCGGTGCGCGGATTGGTGAGCGCGGATAACTCGCTGCTGTATGTGAGCGATTTTGGGTCTGGACGGGTGGGGATTTACAGCATCGACGATGGCAAGCTGATTGAGCCGGGGGTCAGGGTGGGCGAGGGCCCGGATGCGATGGCCTTCTCTGCATCGGGCCGCTTTCTTCTGGTGGCGAATGCGCAGTCAGGGGATATTGCGGTGGTGCGCACGGATCCCGCTTCCCTGCTGACGCTGTTCCCGGCGGGAAAGTCGCCCAATGATGTTGTGGTGAAGGCGTTTTTGGTTCGGTAGGGTTTGTTTCTGACGGGATAGGCCCATCCTTTGCGCTATGCTCTGGCCGAAAAACATTTCCAAGACGCGTCCACTGAACTGCAGATCCCTCCACTGCGCTACCCCGGATTTCCTGTGGAACTTGGTGGCGTTGGTGCACTTCGTGCGCCCTTCTTTACGGAAGGGCGCATACTCGGCCTTGTCCAGTGCTGCGTGGCAGGAAATCCGGGTACGCTCCGGTCGGGATGACAAAGGGAAGAGCGGTGCTCCCAGGGGAGATTGGCTAGTGGCTGAATGGAACAGCAGGTCCCTCCACTTCGCTTCGCTCCGGTCGGGATGACCCTTCTGTTGGGGATTGAGAGTTGATACCTGAAGCGTCTGTTTGGGATTGGGAGGTTGGTACCTGAACAGAAGTGTCATCCCGACCGGAGCGAAGCGCAGTGGAGGGACCTGCTGTTCCTTTTTCGGTTCGGGCTACGAGGCGGCTTTTTCTTCTTTGACCCGTTCGAGGTCCGCCAGGTGGGCGAGCCGTAAGGTGTGGCGGGATGCCGAGTAGTGGGCTCCTGCCAGCAACAGGAGACCGGTGATGAAAGCCCACAACATCAGGCACACCGAGACAGAGAAGGGACCGTATACCGAATGAAGGTCCAGCCAGGGGAGCACCGCGATGTATAGCATCTTTGCCAACTCCCAGGAGAGACCGATCACGATCGCGGTCGGCAATACCGCCCGGACAGGCAGCTTGCGGTTGGGAAGAACCCAGTAGATGAGGAAGAAAAGCAGGATACTGGCGACCGCTGCCGAAATTTGCAACAGCCAGTGGGAAAGAAAGACAAACGCCGCATTATTGACGTGGCCAAAGAAGACGAGCTGCAAAATCGATTGCTGCGCCGCAGTGACGGCAACGCTCAACATGGCAATGGTACCGATCCCAGCGGCCAGCCCCAGCGAGACCAACTGGTTCATAAAATAAGAGCGGTTTTTCGCTACACCCCAGACCCGGTTCAACGCCACTTCCAGGGGAAGAAAGACGCCGGTTGAGGAAATCAGCAACATCACTACCGATGCAAGTTTCACACCGCTCCGGGCGTGCGCCACGATCTCCATGTTCTTGGTGATGAAGTCCTGACCGGTGGGCAGGAAATAGTGGATCATGTCGGCGATCGCGCTCTCCATCGCTTTGGAATGGAAGACCTGCCGCGCAATCGTGAACATCATCACGATGAACGGGAACAGAGACAAGATGGTATTGGCGGCCACGCTGAAGGCGTAGGTATGCACCTCAGTCTGTGACATGTAGCGGGCAAGGCTCCAAAGCTCATCCCCAAGGCTCGCATTGGCGGCAGGTCTCGCGGGCGGCTCTGGCTGTGCCGGAACGCCGACAAGAGCCTCGTCTTCGACCTGGGCCGCTGGAATTGGGGGGATGGTGGCGAGCGTCATTGCCATCATGCTAGCAGTTTGGTGCAGGCCTCGAAATGACCCAACCGGGCGAGCAGCTACAACCTTGAACAGGTGTTCCGGGACGTGCTGGTTTCTGTCTGGTGGTCCCGCAGGCAAATTTCTCTTGCACTCAATTCCAATTCCTGCCATAACATCATCAAGCTGGAACAAAGTTCATAGTCAAAATGCTCGGAAGGCCAATTGGTGTAATTGTTTCAACGTTCTCAAAGCATTCCAGGTGAACCGGGACTTGGCGTCACGTTCTGGCAGACCGTGACGGCTTCTTGAGGTGTCCCTGAGGAATGCTGGAGATGGTTCATCCACAGTGAAAGGGAGTTCGCTTGAAGGAAAATGGCGTGGTCAAGTGGTTCAATGGAGCCAAAGGATACGGGTTTATCCAACGTTCCACCGGGGAGGATGTCTTCGTGCACTTCTCCGCGATACAAGAGAACGGTTATAAGACTCTGAACGAAGGCGATGCGGTGGAATTTGAATGCCAGCAAGGACCTAAAGGTCTCAACGCCGCGAACGTCGTGCGTAGCGCCTGAGGTTGAATCAGAGCTGGGCTTTCGTATCCGTCTCAGTGGTTGAGAGACGGGCCACGGCCCATCGCGCTGCTTCCGCCAACACCGGATCGGAGCCGGCTGCCCACTCCTGCAGCTTAGGCAGGTAGCGCGCAAGCCCGCTGTTCCCCATGGCAATGGCTACGTTACGCAACAAGCCACTCAGCTTGGCGCGCTGCACTGGAGATTGCCGGAACAGGGTGCGAAAGCTCTCGGCATCCAGTTCCCCAAGCCAGGCAAGGGCCGGATTGACCAGTTCCGGGCGAACTGCCAACTCCGCATCCGCACTCAGCGGCGCCCTGCGGTTCCAGGGGCACACGTCCTGACAAATGTCACAGCCGAAGACCTGGCGACCCATTTGAGGACGCAATGGCTCAGGAATAGACCCCCTCTTTTCGATCGTCAGGTACGAGATACACAGGCTCGCGTCCATCTGGTACGGCGCTATCAGCGCTCCGGTTGGACAGGCGTCGATACATCGCGTGCAACTGCCACAACGGTCTTCCGGCAAGGCGATCGGAGCCGGGGAGGGCAATTCGAGCCCGGTAAGAATCACGCCGAGAAAGAGCCACGATCCAAGCTTTTGGTTAATGATGCAGGTGTTCTTGCCGGTCCAGCCGATGCCCGCATACCGGGCGTAGACCCGCTCCACCAGGGGACCTGTGTCCACATAAGAGCGCGCCGGGAAGGGCCCAAACGCCTGTTGCACGCTCTGCTCCAGCTTCTTGAGGCGGGCTAACAGGACGTCATGGTAGTCGGTCGGCCGCATCTGATATCCCGTCAGAGCATAGCGGGCAATCCAGGCACTTTCAGGCGAGGCGGGATCCGTCGATTTGGGCGCGTCTGGGTTGTAGTTGGCGGCACAAACAATCACGGATCGGGCCCAGGGAACGGCAACCCGCAAAGAAGATCGCAGCAGGCGGTTGTCCTGGTCGCGGCGCTTCAGGTACTCCATTTCGCCGGCATAACCGCGCTCGATCCAACCCTCAAAGTAGGGTTCCAACTGACTCAGCTCGGGGTAGTCAGCGGGCTCCCCCGGCAGCGGGACTGGGGCTATGCCCGCCGTGGAGAAACCGGCGTCCTGCGCCAGTGCGGCGATCCGGTCGTGAACCGTGGATTCAGGCATGAATCCACATTCTAGTGTTACTCGGCAATATTGCCGGCGAGGCTCGCGATGAAGCCGATATTCTCCGCTAAATTCGGGGTCAGATGGTGGCGCTCCGCTAAATATTCGGTGCTGTTGTAGGAGACCCACACTTTCCCTTGATCGTCCTCCCAAATCAGGATCTTGAGCGGCAGGTCGATGGCAATACTGGGTGCCGCAAGCATCAGGGGCGTGCCGCCTTTTGGGTTTCCGAAGATGAGGAGTTTGGTGGGACGCATCTTCATCCCCACCTTGGCCGCCTCCCCGCTGTGGTCGACGAGTGCGAAAACAGCGACTCCTTTGGCCTGAAGGATCGCCTGAAGCTTCGCCAGGGTTTCAACGACCGAATGGTGGCTGAGTTTATCGACGATTCCGTTGTTGGTCACGAGTTCCCTCCGCTATGTCAGATGTCGAATTTAGGGATAGGTCTCTGTCAATAATGGCGGCTGGAACCTGCAGGGATTGGATTACGTATTCTGAACAGGGAGTGGATTTGGCTCCTTTCAAGGCGACGATGAGGTGAATGATCGATGGTCAAGTTCTTGCTGTGGTGTCTTCTTTTCCTGCTCTGCTGGCCGTTAGCGTTGCTGGCGCTCGTGTTGTACCCGTTCGTGTGGTTGATTTTGCTGCCCTTCCGCCTGGCGGGCATCGCCGTACACGGAGCGCTGGAGCTGGTGGTCGCCCTGATCACTCTGCCGGCACGCCTGCTCCGGGCTATTTAGGGAGACTTCTGTCCCAAGGAGCCTTCGGCGAAACAAGCTTTTTCCTTTGTATCAGGGCACGACTTCAGTCGTGCCGTAAGGGCGCGAAAAAGAGTGTGGCTTTTGGCCGGGGATGGCACGACTGAAGTCGTGCCCTGATACAAAGCAAAAAGCTTGTCGTCGAGCGCGTGGGGCACTCCCCAGTTTTGTTGCGGAGCCTAGTCTCGAACTTTGCTTCAGGGTTGGGCGTAGTAGCCGGTCCGTGTGCGTGCGGTCAGACCGGGTTTTGCCACCTGGACGATGAGATTGTGATATTCGTCGCGATGATCGGCAGGCGCTGGATCGAAGGACAATTCGTAATAGGCCTCGGTGTCCGCGTAGCACTTCTGCAATTGGGAGACGATGTCGTTACTGGAGGTGAGGGCCAGACCCCCGGTCTGCGTGGCTAAGACCTGCAAGCCGAGATCCCCGACGGAGACCTGTCCCGGCTTGCTGACGCCCTTGAGGAAATCCTGATAGTAGAAGGTGCGGAGTACCCCCTCGTTGGCGCCGAGCGGATCGATGCTGTAGAGAGTGATACGGTTCTGCCGAAGCTGGGTGGAAAGGCCGACGATGTTGGAAAAAAGCTGATTCTGTTGCTTGCCATCCAGGTGGATGCCGGGCCCGGAAAGGAGGGGCCAGCCGGGAGACACCCAAAAGACCATCTTGCGGCCGGGAAGACTGCCTTCGTGCTCGACCAGCTGATGCAGAGTATTCATGGAAAGCTGAAAGCGATCGCTCGCGCCCCATTGCGAGGAGCGGCGGACGTTGCGCAGACCGATGGCGAATTGATCAAGAGCGGTGGCGAGCTGATTGCCGTCCGTTAAAAAGCCCTGTTGGACCTGGGTGCCCGTATCCGTGAAGAGTGCGAGCGCCGTCGGCTGGGACAAATGGCCGCCGTTCGCGCGCAGGAATTTGCCGATTTCTCCGCGGTCCCAGGCGATGTTCTGGTAGGTGCTGTTCACGGCATCGATGAGGATGATGACGTGTATAGGGTCATGGCTGCCGTCGCGCGCCTGGAAGGACGTGAGATGCTGCAGAGTCTTGTTATCAAAAACAGTGAAGTCCTGCTGCTCCAGATTGGCGACCGGCGGCCCGGACTTCGGCGTGACCACGACGTCGAGGTTGATTCTGGCGGAATTGGCTCCAGTTGGTGGGATGTTTTGCTGAGCGGAAAGCACAGCGCTGGACAGCACGGAGATGAGAACGAGACGCGCGCCAATGGACATGACTTCCCTGCCTCGAGCAAAGACTATTGTTTGACGGGAGGGGGCAGGATCAAGTTGCGGCAAGTCTGAATTTGGGGGTCGGGTGAGGCTGAAAGGTCAAATCTTTGGTATCCCACCCTTCGCAAGAAACGCGAAGGGTAGGATACCGGAATTTGTTTCCCGGGTTATCGCACGGCAGCGGCCGCATCCTGAAAGGCAGTGTGCACCGGCAGCGGTAGAGGAAACTGAGTTGAGTCTGTCAGGCCGAGAGGCAGATATTCGCCGAGATACCAGTCGACAAACCTGCGTATTCCGTCTTCGATCGAGACACGGGGGCTATAGCCTGTAAGATCCTTGAGCCTCTCGACGCGGGCCTGGGTTTCATAGACGTCGCCTGGCTGCATGGGCAAGAGGCGGATTTCCGCCGGCCTGCCCAGGCAGGACTCGAGGATGCGAACCATTTCGACCAGCTCGATGGGACGTTGATTTCCGATATTGCAAAGGCGCATCGGAGCTTTTTCGCTTGCGCACTCGGTCCCATCCTGTTTCGGCGGCAGAGGCAAAACGCGGACAATCGACTCCACGATATCGTCAATGAACGTGAAGTCGCGCCGCAGCTGGCCAAAGTTATAGAGGTCAATGGCTCGACCGCCCATGATCGCATCGACGAATTTGAAGACGGCCATATCCGGCCGGCCCCATGGGCCGTAGACAGTAAAGAATCGTAGTCCGGTGGTTGGGATGTGGAAGAGATGGCTGTAAGCATGGGCCACGACCTCGTTGCTCTTTTTGGTTGCCGCGTAGAGGCTCACCGGATAATCGGTGCAGTCCTCCTCAGCAAAAGGGATGTTGTTGTTCGATCCGTAGACAGAGCTGGAAGAGGCAAAGACGAAATGGCGGCAGGAGCAAGCTCGAACACCTTCTAGTACGTTGACGAACCCCACGAGATTGCTGGCGACATATTCATCGGGACTGGTTATTGAGCGCCGTATCCCAGCCTGCGCGGCGAGATGAACCACGGCGTCGAATTCGCCATTGCGGAAAAGGCTGTCCACGCGGGACCGGTCAGCCAGGTCAAGCGGGAAAAACCAGAATCGGGGCCCCATGCAGAGTTTTCGCAGCCGCGCATCCTTGAGCCGCGGGTCGTAGTAGTTGTTCAGGTTGTCTACACCAACAATCTCAAACCCATCTGCCAGAAGGCGGTGGACGAGGTGGGCGCCAATGAAACCAGCGGCACCGGTGACCAGAATCCGTTTATCTCTCATCTGCTTCATGTCTTTCTCTCTCGCTTACACGAGCGTTTCACAGCTGCCGAACCCTGCCCAACTTACTAACTGCATGCATGATTTGCATGGGGCGCCAATAGCGTGTTATTCCCCGGTTTCCCGTCAGGAGCTCATCAGTAAGCTCCCTGCCCGGTTAAGACCACCCTGGCGGTACGCGCCAGGATGTGAAGATCGAGCCACGGTGACCAATTGCGCACGTAATAGCTATCCAGTCGAACCCGGTCCCGGCGGCTTACGGCGTTTCGCCCGGAGACTTGCCATAGACCCGTCAGGCCGGGAGTAACTCTGCAATACAACGAGAAGTTCGGCCCGTAATTCGCCACTTCTTCTTCCACGATCGGGCGCGGGCCGACCAGGCTCATCTCCCCTCGCAATACGTTCCAGAGTTGGGGTAGTTCATCGAGGCTTGTCTTCCTCAAGAACCTGCCCACTCGGGTAATGCGAGGATCATGCCGCAGTTTGCGATCCCGCAACCATTCCTCACGCAGGGCTCCATCCGTAGCCAGCGCATTTTCCAGTAACTGATCTCCGTTGACCAGCATCGTTCGGAGCTTCCAGATTTGAAATGTTGAATGATCGCGACCGATACGGCGATGGCCATAAAAGGCTGGTCCGGAAGACTCAAGCCGCACCAGGACGGCAAGCAGAAGAACGGTGAGCGGAATCACCGGGAAGGTGAGAGCAACGATGAACAGGTCGATTGCCCGTTTGGTGAACCTGGGGAGAGGGAGAAGAAGGTCTCTTCTCACCTCAACCGCCAGGCAACCGGAAAGTTGCCGGACGTCGGCGGTGAGGCTGTAGGGAGCCGCCGAACTGTGAATGATCATCAGGCGTGGGAAAATGCTCTCGAACTTCTCCAGATCCTGCAGCAGTTTCCCGGACCCTGCATCGGGCAGAGCGATCATCGCACGCTCTACACCACAGGCCCTTACGGCTGCGGCGAGACGCAGGTCAAGAACTGGAAGGCGATTCCTGAGGCGAAGCGGATGAGTGGAGGAAAGAATAGCGACTGGCCTCAACCCAATCTCGGGATGTATTTCCAGTTCCTGGATGATCTCTGCGGACTCGTCACCGGTGTCAAAGACGGCGACCGGGATTCCCCACCAGGACCTATGGCAGACTAACTGCCGCACGCTGGATCGCAACAGGGGGTTGACGATGATCGCGGCCATCCACCATAGGAGAAGCAGCCGGCCGGGATAGTGCTCGGTGGTTCGATTGAAAAGAATCAGGCCTGCCAGGACGAGGAAACCGAGAGTCAGTGCGAGGCCGAGACGGCGAAGTTCCGTTACCGCGTTATAAATAACACCTGGATAGAGATTCGTTGAGAGAAATATTGCGGCGAACACTCCAAGAGCCGGCCATAGTGCGAAATAACGATGCAGGTCCAGGCTTCCGCCGTGGGTGCGCCCGCTCAACAGGACCACGCTTCCTGTAAGCATGATGGCGACAGCATCGCAGGCCAGGAACACCATGGAGGAAAGCATGGGGTGACAGCTGACTTTCGGCAAACGAACCAGCGGGAAACCCGCTTCTGCCGGGACTGCGGTGACTGAAGCCATTTGCGCCTCCGACTCTGTTGTCAAGAGCGGTTTCACACTACTTACTCGGTCGCTATAAGGTCTCGAGGAACGGCGCCGTCAGGAACAACCTGATAGGCTTCTGACCTGTTATTTCCACTTATCCTGAAACACTGTAGCCGGAGCCTAGTGGGATAACCTGAAGCTTCTATACGCGGAGACATTAAAAATGATTTATTGAGGGCGTCCCCGGGGATCTCGTGCCAAGGCTCTCGGTCGTGGTCAACGTAGGTAGGGGCTAGCACGTCTGAGGGAGAGTCCGAAGAATCCGGGACTGAGTCTTGAGGGATGACTCTGAGAGTCCGTACGCTTAACCTGGCAATCAAATGGGGCTGTGAGATCTCCTGGCATTGCCAGCGCTAAAGCGCATGATCAAAGCCGAGACTCTTTCCCGGAGCGCTCAGCGCTCCTTCCCCCGCATAAATGCGGGGGCTCCACCGAGCTCGGCATGGAGAGATCCGCGGCTTCTTTTCGGGTTCTCCCTCAGGGGCTTCGAGCCATCCTGCTCAGCGGCGCATCAGACTCGCCGCAACTGTCCACCCAATGGGTCGCCAATGAACTGCGGTGGGCGCACACCATGGCCGTTTGACGCCGCCGGGAGCGCGTCCCCGGCGACAAAGGTGTAACCGATGCCTCGGTTGGTCTGAATCAATTTGAGCGGGAAGCCACGATCGACCTTGTTTCGCAACGCACTGATATACACGTCGACCACGTTGGTCAAACCCTCGAAGGAAGAATTCCATACGTGCTCGAGGATCATAGTTCGGGTGACTGGCCGGTTGGCGTTCCGGACCAAATATTCAAGCAGCAAAAATTCTTTCGGCCGCAGATCGATGGACTTTCCCAGGCGCGCAACTCTTCGCCGGACCAGATCCAGCTCAAGATCGCCGGCGCGGAGCACATTGACGGCACTGGCAGCAGTAAGATCGGCGGCTGCCTGACGCAAGCGTATCGAAAGACCAAGGCGCACCGCCAACTCAGATGCAAAGAATGGCTCACGCACGCAATCGTCGACACCCGCTTCGAAAAGCTGCAAACGTTGTTCCAGGTCAAGGTATCGCGCAAAGACAAAGAGGGCGGCGTCCGCGTTCTCCTGTCGCAACAGCTTCACCAGGAGCACGATATCCCCAAAAATGAGCGAATCTGAATCAACGAGAACACCCTCGTAAGGCGCGAATCGTGTAAGCTGCAGGCATTCCCTCGCCGAGACTACTGTCTCCACGACGAACTGGGCCGAGCTTAGCGCCTTTGCGACTCTTCTTTGGAGATCGCAACGGGGTAAGAAGGTGAGCACTTTCATGAATCCCTCCATAATGGAATGGGGCCGAGAGAAAAGCACGCAGCAAGCCATTACAGCGTTTCACGACTACCGTGCCCGAACCGGCCCGACAGGTAAAGCACAAGACAGAAGTGAAGCACCGCAGTAACCGGCGAACAAGATCTTTACATGGTGAAAGAGCAATAACAGAAGTTACTTTAGTCTGTCAATTGTATCTTGGTTTGCGCGAAATGGTTTTCTAATTGCCACTAATACAGATGCATTCACTGTGAAATGGATGCTCACTGAGTACAGGCCACGGGGATGGCGGCGGCTGGTATCCGGCCATCGGTTTCACAGGGGACCGGGATACACCACGGCAGAGTGCCTGGCCTGGTGTGTCGACGAAACGCTGACCGGCTTCACGCAGTGTTGCGTATCGGAAACATCGAGATAACGTAAGACACGCAAAGCTAACGATTCATGGCCATTAGTCATTGATAGGTCCATGTAACCAGCTATCTCCGTCGTTACGCATAAGCAACGTCCGGAGCGAATGCTCGGACTTTTCAACGTTCCTTCGTAGTCTCCCTGCAGCACACAAATGCGCTACTAAGGAGACTCACCCATGTTGAAGCAAGTTACCCGCACGCTCGCCATCGCAGCAACCATCGTCGCGTTGGTTACCCCTGTTGCCTTCGCCGGCTCGACACCTACAGGTACGGACCCGGAGCCGGGTGTGGTTCACACCATCCTCGTCTTCCTGGGTTTGGCGTAATATAGTTCTCAAGCCATTCTTGCCTCGCCTGGCCGCCTTGAAGGGAGATCTCTGGGATGCGTCTCACGAGTCTGGATTTCCTTTTCTGGGCGGCTGGCTTCGCAGAGCAACTAGCATTGCTCTTTGTTCTTTGGTATCGACGCCGGGCGCGGGTGTTCCCGTACTTTACGGCCCTGATCACGCTGAATGTGATCCGAACCATCGTTCTCTATTTCGTGCTGCATAACGGAACTAAGGCCGGCTACGCCTATACCTATTGGTCGGCGGCTGTACTCGACGTGATATTGCAACTCTGTGTCGTCTACGAGGTTGCCTCTCGTGTTTTCCGGCCGCTGGATATATGGGCAAGCGGGGTGCGGAGCAAATTTGCATGGCTGATGAGTCTGAGTATCTCCGTAGCATTGGGGTTGAGCTGGCTGGAGAGTCCGCCGGCGCGAACCTGGATGCAGGGTTTCGCGACCAAAGGCAACTTGTTTACCGCTGCCTTACAGAGCGAACTTTTCGTGGTCATGATGGCTCTTTCCATCAGCGCGAGGCTTCCATGGAGAACCCATGTGGCGAAGATTGCCCAGGGACTGGGCGCGTACTCGCTGATCAGCGTGTTATTCGAGACAGGACACAGTTATTTCGGAATGGGCCGGGAGCTACCCGTGTTTATTTTGTTGTCCCATGTTCGCATGGTTGCGTATCTGGGCTGTGTTAGCTATTGGATCATCAATCTATGGAGTGATGAACGACCGGCGCGCACAATGACGGAACAAATGCGGGAAAGCATTTTTACTTTGCAAATGCAGGTCGAATACCAGCTACAGAATTTGCGATCACGGAAGCGGCTGTGAACACGCATCATCTCCATTTCGTTGTCGCGATTGGAGTGTTTCTTAGTGTGCTGCTCTCTATTGCAGGATATTACTACTTACGGAACCGGCGATCGGCTGAGGCGAGCTGGGAACAGCTGTTTGCATCGCTCACGTGGATTGACAGGAATAACATCGCTCAAGTCGCCCTGGACCTTGTCGATGAATCGGGGCAGCCGAAAGGGAGTGATGAGGCGGCAACTCTGGAACCTGCACAACTCTGGGACTTGATTGGCGGGCTCGAAGGCCTCACGGTCATGGAGAGAAACAGTGAAGTGCTGGTGGAGCTGGCCTTCTATGTCCAACAGTGGTATCCGGAGGCGGTGGCCGTTGCGGAGCAGTTACGTCTGGACGCCAGGGAACTGAAGTGGCACGTGGCTCGTCTGAGAGGAGCTGCGCAAAAGGGCAACCTGCAAATTTCCTTTCCGTTCTACGCGCAGCGCGCGGTGGTTAGTTATTACCTCATGACCCGCCGTTTGCTCAGCCTCTATGAAGCAGGGAATTTTTCCATGCTTGCCGATTTGCAAAGGGCGCTTTGAGGGTCTGCGTCAGAACCGAGAAGAAACCACGGATGTCTCCACTCCGCTGTTTTTTGCTTTGTATCAGGGCATGACTTCAGTCGTGCCACCCCCGGCCGAATGATCAGGGCTTTAGCCCCTGCCAGCGTAAAATCTGCACGAACTTTTCAATAGAAAGGCCGCAGGGGCTAAAGCCCCCACTCTTTCTTGCGCCTTTACGGCACGACTAAAGTCGTGCCCTGATACAAAGCAAAAAGCAGCGGAGTGGAGACATCTGTGGTTCCGCAGAAAGGAACCGCTTTTCCGGTTCTTACGCTCGCTCTAAGGTCTGGAGCTAGCTATGGCGCCAAGCGAATGGCCACCACAATCACCCGCCCGATGTTTTCTATTTCGGTTCGGTACTTCCATCTGCGGCTGGAAGCGGGTGATAAAGGGTGGGGTATCAGGGTTAACCAGTCCGAGGTTTTGTCCAATTCGCACCAGCCGCAGTGGTAGGTGTCCCGAGTCATCAGGAAATAGATGGGCCGCTGAAATTCGTGAGTCCAATCTTTCCGCGAGGAGATCGCGCGCTTCTGAGTATCGATCTGAACGATCGATCCGGCCGGGATCATAGGGTCCAGGGTAAGGTCGCGTTTTCCGATGATGCCACGCCGATAAGGCGCCCTTAATTGACCGTTCTCCGCCGCCAGCAGGGTGGTCTCTTCAGGAGGTTCACTGGTAACAGGGTTGTCGGGCAGCAGATATTTTGCCTGGTCCTCGAGCGGACCTTCGGTCAGCAGTATCGTCGCATTGGGACTGGAGAGTTGCCTGAGGGTAAGGGTTTGTGCCTTGTCCGGATAGATGGAACGAAGCAGGTGTTCGGTGGGTACGTTGTAGATGTCGGCCAGAGCGATCAGCTTGTTAACGGTCAATTCGTGTTCTTCGCGTTCCAGGCGGTCGAGCCAGCTGGCAGAAACCTGGTAGGACTGATTGCCGCGTTCCTGGGCAAAGCGGAGACTGCGCTCTTCAACCTCTCGTAAAGAGAGCTGCCATTGCCGGCGAATCGTACGGAGCCGTGCACCAATCCCTGCCATGAGCTAACCTTTCCTGGACTGCCATCTTGCAAGGCGCGAATCGCTCATCGCTAATGGGCGTTTCTATCCTCAGCCGAGAGACAAGCTCCGGCGCCGGCTCCCAGTAAGCCGTACAGTATGGTTCATGCTGCGCGGCGGCGCAGGTCAGGAAGCATTTGCGGCGCCATCCTTTTTCCCCTCGCGACCGATCGGGAGAGCAGGAAAGGCGGTCAAACAGGTGAGTGTATAGCCGACACCACGGTTGGTCTGAATCAGTTTTTGCGGGAAGTCTCGATCGATCTTGCTACGTAAGGCGCTGATGTACACGTCAACTACGTTGGTCAAGCCTTCGAAGGAGGAGTTCCATACGTGCTCCAGGATCATGGTACGCGTAACCGGCCGGTTGACGTTTCTCACCAGGTATTCGAGCAGCGAAAATTCTTTCGGCCGCAAATCGATGTCTTTGCCCAATCGCGCAGCTTTCCGGCGGATCAAGTCCAGTTCGAGATCGCCGGAGCGCAGCCGGCTCACCATGCTCGAGGAAGTGAGGTCGGAAGCCGCCTGACGCAGCCGGATCGAAAGGCCAAGCCGCACTGCTAACTCAGATGCGAAAAATGGCTCACGCAGACAATCATCCGCACCGGCTGCAAACAAACCTAAGCGTTGCTCCAGGTCCAGGTAGCGGGCGAAGACGAACAGGGAGGCAGCGGGGTTCTCCTGCCGCAGCTGTTTTACCAGGACCAGAGTTTCGGCAAAGAGAAGGGCATCGGAATCGATAAGAACAGCTTCGTACCGCGCGGACCGGGTGGACTGGGAGCAGTCCTTCGCAGAGGCCGCGTTGTCGACCACAAACCGAGCCGAGCTGAGCGCCTTTTCGACGCGTCTTTTCAGGTCGCAGCGGGGCAGGAAAGTGAGCACTTTCATGGGTGACTCCAAGATCGGATACCGGGGCCCGGAAGAACGGCCTACGAGGAGCCGTAGCCACAGAGTGAGCGTACTGATGGCATCTCTGCAACTTCAGGTAGGTGAGCGCTATGGCGATGATTCGCAGGGCCAGAAACGTTTCTGTACACCGGCCAGTCTAAGGAGAGCTGCGAATGAAAACCTGAGCGTGCCTCGGAGACAACCACGACGATAGGTCGTACGTTTGCTACTTCTATCGCCGGATCCCTTACTCAGCTTGAGGCGCGAGCGCTCCGGCCAGACACGATAGAACTTGAAGCCGACTGGTAATGTAGGAGTATCAACAACTGTTCATAGTGTCAAGAAGTATTCCTTTGCGTTGTGACAGCATCAACGGATTGCCGCTCACACGGTGACAATGGCCCTTCAACGAACGCGATGGGAGACCCGCTTCAAGGCGGTCCCCAAAGGTGTGATTGCGGGTACCACTTTGGGCAGCAGGATGGACGCACTATTTTACCGAGGCCGCAATCTGCCGGGGTTAGCATAAGACCGCCGTCTCACGTGAGAATTGCACAGCATTCTCCCGTTGCAGGACCGGATTGGACGGCGCACAGAATCTGCCGGCAAGAAAGCCGCGCATCCCCCGGAGTCAACATGTTTCGCTCTGCCCGTCAGCTCGACCGTTTCTTCAAGGGTGTTGTTTGGCTTCTCGGCAGCGTCTTGCTGACCGGGGGACTTGTCTCGTGCAGTGGTAACAGTAGCAGCAGTAACAACAACAGTGACTCACCGGTCTCGCTGACTCTTTCTTCCTCCAGCATCAAGTTGACGGCGGGCGCTGCGGGTCAGCAGACTTCCCTGCTACTCGCTGCACCGGCGGGCACTGGAATGACGACGGTCGTTGTTTCTGGCCTGCCAACCGGAGTCACGATTTCCCCGGCAACACTGTCGCTTACCCCCGGCGTTGCCTTGCCGCTTACGCTTACAGCGGCCGCCTCGGCAACCACCTCCACCGCTACGGTCACTTTCACTACCACGGTCAACGGCCAGACAGCCAGCACGCAGGCTTCGCTTTCCGTACAGGCAGCGGCGCCGCCGCCCGCCGACTTCTCGCTCACCGTGTCTCCGACTTCCGTAAGCTTGATAGCCAACGGGGCTACCTCGACTGTCAGCGCACAAGCAACGGGTGAGAACGGATTTGCAGGAAGCGTTCAGGTCGCAATCACCGGGCTGCCTGCAGGGTTGACCGCCTCAACACCCTCCTTCACGCTCAACGTGGGAAGTGCTCCCGCCGCCAGCAACGTCACCTTCACTGCTACCACCGGAACGGCTCCAGGCTCTTACACGGCAGTCTTCACCGCCACTTCGGGAGCCATTACACACACGGCTTCGCTGGCCATCACGGTGACCGCTGCGCCGCCGCCGCAGCAGCCTGATTTTTCACTGGCCATCAGCCCACAGACCCTGAGCCTGGCCATCGGCGGAGCGGGGCAAGCGGTGCAGTTGACGGCGACTGCGTTGAACGGTTTTAGCGGGACTGCCAGTGTTGCGTTGAGCGGATTGCCCTCCGGCGTGACTGCCAACCCAACCACCGTTTCGCTCACCCCCGGGACGCCGCAAAGCATCACGCTCACGGCCGGCAACAGCGCTCAGGCGGGAAGTGCCAGCGTCGTATTCACGGCCACTTCCGGCTCACTCACGCATAGCGCCACGCTGACACTCTCGGTCTCATCCTCAGGGGTCAATGTGACCACGTATCACAACGACAATGCACGCGACGGGTGGAATGCTTCGGAGACCGTGCTTACTCCGCAGAATGTCAACTCCAACGGGTTTGGCAAACTACGGGAATTGCCGGTGGACGGTAAGGTCGACGGCCAGCCGCTCTACGTGAGTAGCCTTTCCGTGGCGGGACAAACACATAATGTGCTGATCGTCGTTACCGAACACGGAAGCGCTTACGCATTCGATGCCGACACAGGGACGCAGCTATGGACCGTGAGTACGCTGGGAGCGAATGAGACCACCAGCGACGATCATGGCTGCAGTCAGATCACGCCGGAAATCGGAATCACCGATACCCCGGTGATTGACCGCACGCATGGTCCCAACGGGACTGTATTCCTGGTCGCCATGTCGAAGGACGCGAGCAACAACTACCACCAGCGGTTGCACGCGCTGGACCTCACGACCGGAGCGGAGTTGACGGGCAGCCCGACGGAGATTCAGGCCAGCTTCCCGGGAAGTGGATACGGTTCGACCAATGGAATGCAGGTCTTTGATCCGGGTCAATACGCGGAGCGCGTAGGTTTGTTATTGATGAATGGACAGCTTTACCTGGCATGGACGTCACACTGCGATGACGATCCTTATACCGGTTGGCTCATGGCCTATAGCGAGTCCACGCTGCAACAAACCAGCGTGCTGAATTTGACACCGAACGGTCCATCGACTCCGCACTTTGGCGACGGCGAGGGTTCGGTATGGATGAGCGGCGCGGGGCTGGCCGGGGATACGGAGGGGAACATCTTCTTTCTTGATGCCAACGGCACCTTCGATTCGACTCTGAACGCGAGCGGCTTCCCGGCCCAGGGAGACTTTGGCAATGCGTTCCTGAAGGTATCGACAACCGGGAACGTGCTTGCAGCGGCAGATTACTTCGCTGCCTATAACCTGCAATCGGAAAGCGACGCGGACCAGGATTTGGGATCGGGCGGCGCGATGTTGCTGCCTGATCAAACGGATGCTACCGGGAAGACTCGCCATCTTGCTGTGGGGGCGGGTAAAGACACCAATATCTATGTCGTCGATCGCGACAACCTGGGTAAGTTCAACGCCAGTAGTAATAATGCGGTTTATCAGGAGCTGCCGAATGCATTGAGCGGTGGCGCGTGGTCGATGGCCGCCCTATTCAATAACACGGTTTACTATGCAGGCCAGGGCGATCACCTCAAGGCGTTTCCGATCGCCAATGCGCTGCTGGCCACGACTCCGGCTAGCGAGTCTGCGAATACTTTTGCCTATCCCGGCGCGACACCGAGCGTGAGCTCGAACGGCTTGCAGAATAGCATTGTGTGGGCTATTGAAAATCAGAACGGCGCCGGGGTGTTGCACGCGTACTCCACTACGAATCTTCCGACCGAGTTATATGACAGCAATCAGGCGGCGAATGGCCGGGATCATTTCTCCGATAACAAATTTGTTCCTCCGATGATTGCCAATGGCAAGGTGTACGTGGGCACGACGAATAGTGTCGCGGTGTTTGGTTTGCTGCCGTAAATCTCTCCCCGGAGTCGAAGAAGTTTGTGTCATAGAAGCGTCCGAGGGAACGGACGGCCTGAAGTGTCTGCGTGAGAACCGGAAAAGAAGCCGCAGACCTCTACGCTCCGGTCGAGAAACATTTCCAAGAGAGGCCCGCGGAACTGCAGATTCCTCCACTGCGCTACCCCGGATTTCCTGTTGACCTTGGTGGCGTTGGTGCACTTCATGCGCCCTTCTTTACGGAAGGGCGCACACTCGGCCTTTTCCAGTGCAGCGTGGCAGGAAATCCGGGTACGCTCCGGTCGGGATGACAATTCTGTTGGGGATTGGGATGTGGGTACCCAAACAGAATTGTCATCCCGACCGGCGCGTAGCGTAGTGGAGGGACCTGCTGTTTCTCTTTTGGGTTCTCACGCAGACACTGACCCCCCCTTTCGAGGTTGCGATGGTCATGTACGAGCTTAGGCTCGTAGCCTTCATTCCACCGCGGTTTCATTTTCTACTTCCAGTTGGGACCGATTAGTTCTTTTAGCGTGGTCTGGCTCGCCCAGGGAGCCTTGCCGGCGTAACGCTTCACCCAGGCTGCACCTTCCCCGATTCTTACCCGGTCCGGAGTGAACTCGGGTGAGAGCGCGTTGGCCATCAACGCGTAGCGGGCTCCGTCGCGGAGACGCAGAGCCTTCCAACATCCCCCGGGCACCGGGATCACGGGACGCTCGCCGTTGGCCAGATCCATGCCCAGGGTAAGTTTTTCCGCACGCCCGTCGGGATGAAAGAGGAAGTAGTCGACCGGGCCACCCTCGATCAGGATGTGGGTATCGTCCGAGGCCAGCCAGTGAAGATAGTTGATGGGGCGCTCGTGGGTCAGCATGTAGTAATTCTGGCTCTGCACCGCGAGACGGCGGCCATCGATGGACAGCGTCTGCGCGGACTTGCCGATAATGCCCAGGTAACCCGACTCTTCGGGGAGCGGCTCGAGCTTCAGCAACTGAATAAGCTCTTGCTCTCTCATGGCGGCAGAGTATCAGCTATGCTGTTGCCGTGGAACAGGCAGAACAGCAGTTGGCGTCCTTCATCGCCAAGTTCACTCCGGAGATCGCCGCACTTACCCGGTCGATCCTGGCCGCGATGAGAGTGCGGTACCCCACCGCCATCGAGCTGGTCTACGACAACTACAACGCCCTGGCAATTGGCTTCGGTCCGAGCGAAAAAACATCGCAGGCTATTTTTTCTATTGCCGTTTTTCCGCGATGGGTGAGCTTGTTCTTCCTGCAAGCGAAACAGCTGCCTGACCCGGAGGGAATCTTACAGGGGAGTGGGAACGTCGCCCGTCACATCCGTCTGCCGTCAGCGGGCCGGCTCGATGAATTGTCAGTAAAAAAAATGATGGAGGAAGCGACGGCACGGGCGGCCTATCCCTTCTCTCCACAGGGAACTCCTCGCGTGATCATCAAGTCGATTTCAGCCAAACAGCGGCCGCGCCGGCCGTCTGGTTAACTGCGCAGCCGCGCCAGCAGGTCCTGCGGATGTACGGGCTTGGCCAGAATCTCGAATTCATGGCCCTGGACGCGGGCGCGATCCAATAGATCGGCGGTGGCGGCCTGACCAGAAAAGAGCAGGATCTTGCAGTTCGGCAACATACCGCGAATGGTGATCGCGGCGTCAATACCGTTCATGTCCGTCATGATGACGTCTGAGATGAGCATATCGGGACGGAGGATGCGGGCCGCTTCTACGGCCTTTTCGCCGTTGTAGACAGCTGTGGCTTCGAAACCGCTCTGGTTTAGGATAATGGCCAGTGTGTCCGCGATGACTCGCTCGTCGTCAGCTACCAGCACCTTCGGCTTTACTTGTGAGTTGTTCATTTGCTCCTGAGGGACGGCCTGAGTCGTTCTGACGCTCGTCGCTCCAGCACTCTTGGTCGGCCGAAGCAAGCCACGACGTTAGGGTAGAGAAACTCTGAGGCGGTATCTTGAATCATACGCTCCCGATTCAGATGCTGTCTTTCGGGCTAGCGTTGCGGGCGTCCGCCGAGATTCCCGGGCCACGCTGGCCGTATAAGATAATTTGACCACAAATCTTTTCGTTGGACGTTTCCCCATGGCTGAACCGATCATTCGCGCCCAGCAGGTAGAGAAGTACTACGCCCAACCGAGCGAAAATCGGATCCAGGTGATCGCGCCCACGAGCCTGTCGATCGTGGAGGGGGAGATTGTGGCGCTGCTGGGCCCCTCGGGCTCGGGGAAATCTACGCTGCTACGCATGCTGGCAGGGCTCTCCCAACCGTCGGCAGGTGAGGTTTTCTGGCACGGCAAGCCAATTCTGCAGGCGGATCCCCACGTGGGCATCGTCTTTCAAAGCTTTGCCCTTTTTCCCTGGCTGACGGTGCTGGACAACGTCGAAGCGCCATTGATTGCGCGCGGGATTAACAGCGAGCAGCGGCGGGAACAGAGTCTCAAAATCCTGAACACGGTCGGCCTCGACGGCTTTCAGGCCGCGTACCCCAAGGAGCTCTCCGGTGGCATGCGGCAGCGGGTCGGCTTCGCCCGGGCCCTGGTGGTGCAGCCGGAAGTACTGTTTATGGATGAACCCTTCTCCGCCCTGGACGTGTTGACGGCGGAAAACCTGCGCAGCGAGCTGATGGAACTGTGGCATAAGAAGACGATTCCTACGAAATCGATTTTTCTGGTGACACATAACATCGAAGAGGCCCTGCTGCTGGCCGATCGGATCATTGTGCTGGGGCGGAATCCGGGGCATGTGCGGGTGGATTTTCCGGTCACCATGACCCAGCCACGCGACCGCAAGAGCGCCACCTTCACCCAGTTGGTGGACTACATCTATAAGGTGCTCACCCGGCCGGACGTGGCCCCCTCCGCCGTGCCCCAGGGGGTGGCGGTGCGGGATCAACGGCAGATGCACTACCAGATGCTTCCCCATGCCCGCCCCGGAGGCATCGCCGGCCTGCTGGAGTTGCTGATCGACTACAACGGCAGGGCCGACATCTATCGTCTGGCCGACGACCTGGCGTTCGAGATCGATGACCTGCTGCCGATCGTGGATGCGGCGCAGCTACTGAAATTCCTCACTGTAGAAGAAGGCGACGCTGCCATTACTCCGGCGGGCCGGGAGTATGCCGAATCGGAAATCCTTCGTCAGAAAGAGCTGTTCCGTGAAGCGGCGGTGGAGAACGTGCTGCTGCTGCGGCAGATTACCCGCGCGCTGGCTACCAAGTCGGACCACAGCGTTCCCGAAGAGTTCTTTCTGGATATGCTCGATGAACAATTCAGCGCGGATGAGACATTGCGCCAACTGGAAACGGCGATCAGCTGGGGCCGCTATGCGGAGCTGTTCGACTTTGATGCTTCGCGCAGGCGATTCATTCTCCCCGAGCGGGAAGAGTCACCCGAAGCGGTCCAAGAGGTGCAGGCGGAATGAGCGAGCCCTCCCGGCTCTTCCGGTCTCCTACGCTTTCCCGCTCCCTGGTGCTGGAGCGGACATGGCCTTTTTTCCTTGACCTGAGCGTGGCCGCCTGTGGGCTGGCCCTGTTCTATGCGGTGCTGCGCATTGCGCAGTATTGGATGGGGCACCCAGTGCCCGCAGTCGAGATCTCCCCCTCGGCGAAGATGCTGCCGCTGTACGCGTTCTATTCCGTCGTGCGCATCTTTGTCGCTTACCTGCTGAGCCTGCTCTTTGCCGTGGGATACGGTTACATCGCTGCTTACAATCCGCGCGCGGAAGCGTTCATGATCGCGGTGCTCGACATTTTGCAATCGATTCCCGTGCTGAGCTTTCTTCCCGCGGTGATGCTGGCCATGATCTCGCTGATACCCGGGAGACAGCTGGGGGTGGAGATGGGCGCCATCCTGCTGATTTTTACCGGGCAGGTTTGGAACATGGCCTTCAGCTTTTATTCCTCGCTCAAGAGCCTGCCGCGGGAGCTTCGGGAAGCCTCCAAGGTCTTTCGTTTTTCCGCATGGCAGCGGTTTTGGCAGCTGGAGTTGCCTTACTCAGCGATTGGGTTGGTTTGGAACTCGATGGTCTCGGTGGCCGGAGGATGGTTTTTCCTGATGGCCTGCGAGATGTTCGTTCTGGGCGATCGCGACTTTCGACTTCCCGGACTCGGATCCTATCTGCAGACGGCGGCCAGCACGGGCGATACGCATGCCATGTTGTGGGGATCGGTGACCATGATCCTTATTATTGTCGCCACCGATCAGCTGGTGTGGCGCCCGGTGATTGCGTGGGCGGATAAGTTCAAGTTTGAGCAAGGGGAGAGCACGAGCCGTAAGACTTCGCCCATCCTGTACCTGCTGCAAAACTCGAATGCCCTTGGGTGGTTGAGGCAGGCGACGTTTGTGCCGGCGGGGGAATTTATCTATGGCCGGCTGGCGCGGCGGGAGCGGGAACGGACCGCCCGGCCTATCCATAGGCCGCGTAAACGGTCTCAGCTGGGCGCGGTGGTGCTGATTATCGCGGCTACTTTGCTGGTGGCGTTTGCTGCGTTCCGAGCGCTGGAGCTGCTGCGCCATATCCATGGCGCCGAGATCGTGGAGCTGCTGAAGGGAGCGGGAGCGACGTTTCTACGCGTGAATGCGGCTTTGCTGATTGCGTCGGCGTGGACGATTCCTACCGGGGTGGCGATTGGCTTTCATCCCCGTTTGGCCAGAATTGCCCAGCCGCTGGCACAGATCGCGGCGTCCTACCCGGCTACCGCGATCTTCCCTATCCTGCTGCTGGCCCTAGTCCGGTGGGGTGGTGGATTGGGGGTCGGTTCGATCGCGCTGATGCTGCTGGGGACCCAGTGGTACATCCTCTTCAATGTGATTGCCGGGGCTTCGGCGATTCCTTCGGACCTGAAGGAGGTGGCCCAGCTGTTTCACTTCTCCCAATGGCAGAAATGGAAGATTGTCATTCTGCCGGGGATTTTTCCTTATTTGGTGACTGGGCTGGTCACTGCGTCCGGGGGCGCGTGGAACGCGAGTATCGTGGCGGAGTATTTCCATCTGAAGGACCGTACGCTCGAGACCCTGGGATTGGGGGCTCAGATCAGCGCGGCCAGCGATCATGGGCAGTTTTCCATCTTGTTGCTGGCTACCATCATTATGTCGCTCATGGTGGTGACGGTGAATCGGCTGGTGTGGCGTCCCATGTTTCGGCTGGCTGAGAGTAAGTTCCGGTTGGATACGTAGTCAGGCAACTCGGTTGCGTGGGGAGTATCTTGTGAGTGAGGTGCTGTATGCCCAAGTCAAAACGTGCCAGTAAGAAGCCCGAGGATAAGGAAAGGAGCCAAGAGGATCGCGCACCTTATCAGAAGAGTGGAGATCGGGATGTGGTGAAGAGCGCCGAGGAGACGCGGAATGTTCCGACGCAGCATGGGGCGATCAAATAGTTATTGATTGAGGGCTGTGGTATCCCCTGAATTTGTTGCGGAGCTAAAACATTTCCAGGACAGGTCCGCGGAACTGCAGATCCCTCGGGGCTCCGCTCCCCCGGATTTCCTGTGGGAGTTGGTGGCGTTGTCGCAGTTCATGCGCCTTTCCCTTGCAGAAAGGCGCAGACGCGGACTTGTCCAGCGAAGCGTGGCAGGAAATCCGGGTCGGGATGACAAAGGGAAGGGTTGTCCTTCCAATCAGATTCGATGCTGCGGATGATGGACAGCAGGTCCCTCCACTTCGCTTCGCTACGGTCGGGATGACACTTCTACTAGGAACGCCAAGTATCGCTTCCAAGATGAATTGTCGTCTCGACCGGAGCGTAGCGTAGTGAAGAGATCTGCGGTTTTTTACTTGGGGCCGAAGTGGGCGGCTTGATAGACGAATTGGAAGCCGATGAACAGGAGCCAGAGGGACAGGGCGAAGCGTAGCTGACGGTTGGGAATGCGGGGGGCTACTCCGCTGCCGGCTATCGCTCCAAAGATGCCGCCGATTGCCAGCTTCCATAGCAACGCCGAATCATAGGAGCCGCCAATCATGTGGACTCCGGTACCCACCACCGAGAGCACTAAGCCAAAGGTCAGATCGGTGCCGACTACCTGCGCCGCCGTCAGGGACGTGAGGCCCAACAGGACGACCGTTCCCAAGGCGCCTGCACCGGAAGAAGAAAAGCCTACCTCGGCGGCAATGGGAAAGGTGATCAAGGCAATCCATCGGGGACGGTCGGCCGTCGGCCGGGTAATGGCATCGGGACGAAAGTGGCGATACAGCTGCCAGCCGGAGGAAAAGATGATGATGGATCCAAGCACGATGTAGAGCAGCGACTTCGGGCCGTGCACCGCGACATGGCGGAAGAAAAGCGAACCGAGGATCACTCCTGGTACGCCACCAAGAAGCATCCATAGCAGGATGCGGTACGAGACCTGCTTACGAATAATCTGCACAGGCACAACGATCAGCTTGACAACCGCGGCGTAGGCCAGCGCCGTGCTCACCGCGATCTCCACCGGCACATGGAGAAAGAGTATCAATAGCGGTGCCGTAATCACACCCGCACCTACGCCGGTAAGCGCGATGACCACGGCTATCGAAAACCCGATCAACAACTGCAGCATGGAGACTCTCTTCTATTGCGGTTGCACGTGGATACCACATTCCTGCTTGCGGCCACCCCAGCGGCCCGAACGCGGGTCATTGGCGTCGAACGGGAGGCTTGTACAGGGCTCACATCCGATGCTGGTGTAGCCTTTTTCGTAGAGCGGCAACAGCGGAATGTTGTACTGCTCCGCGTATTGCCACACGTCTCTGGTCGTCCAGTCCGCCAGCGGGCTCACCTTCTGCAACTGCTTGCCTGTGGGCAAGGTAAAGGCATCCACCGGCTGCAGGTTGGCGCGCGTCTTCGCCTGCTCCCGCCGTAACCCGGTAAACCATAGACGGTAGGGTTCGAGCGACGCGAAGAGCGGCCCCACCTTTCTCATGCCACAGCAACGATCGGGGGCGGTCTGGTTGAGGATGCCGAATTGCGACTCCTGTTCGGCCACCGTGAGCTCGGGCAATACATTGACCAGGTTCAGACCCCAGTCGCGGGTGAGCTGGTCGCGATAGATGTAGGTCTCGGAGAAGTGGTAGCCGGTGTCGAGGAAGATCACCGGCACCTTGGCGATCGCTTCGCGCACCAGATGCACCACGACCATGTCTTCGGCTTGAAAGCTGCTGGTTACGCAAACGTCTTCGGTCCGGGCGGCGGCGATTTGTTGGTCAACCAGACTTCGTGCGGAAGCGATCTTTTCTTCGAAACTCATTGGCTGCTCCCACGGAGCACACGGCGAACGTGGGCTAACGCCTCGGTGGGCTCTTCCGGCGCGATCGAAACTTCACCGGGAAAATCGCTGAGGCCATCGGACTCAATGAGGACAACCACGCCTATTTGCAACAGTTGCTGAATCAGATGATGGTTGGTCGTGCGGGTGCGTACCACTTCGAGGCCGTCCTGCCGCAGTGTGGTCTCGATCTGGCTAAGCAGTTCAGGGTTCTTGAGGGCGATCGCTACCCTGTTCTTTGCGCCTGGCTGGCCGCTCAGGACCTCGCGCACCATTCCCGCGGCTACGGTCGCATGCGAGACGGGGTCGATCAGGATGAAGCTTCCGGTGTTCCGGCTGGTGTCGTAGTTGTCGAGAAAAAGCGGCCGCGTGGTCTCCACTTCGACTTCGCCGATGCTGTTGAGCTCGAGCGTGGCTGCGGGCTCGGGATCGAGGGTCTGCATGTTCACGCGATGGCGGATGGTCTTGACCCTTGCCTTGACGGTTTGCGAGGTGTGCTTCAACAGGTAAGTGGCCGCTGGATCGAGAGGCTCGGCATCCATCCAAACCAGCGCGGCGGAGAAGTTGACTGCCGCCTCGGGGGCCTGGTGCGCGGCGGCGAGCATGTCTCCGCGGCTGATGTCCAGTTCGTCTTCCAGGGTCAATGCAATCGACATGGGGGCGACGGCGCGCGCCAGGTCCCCGTCGAAGGTGGTGATGCTCTTGACCCGGCTGGTCCGGCCGGAAGGCAGAGCGATGACGCGATCGCCCGGCCACACCGAGCCGGCGGCGATTTGTCCGGCAAAGCCGCGATAGTGCTGGTCGGGACGAATCACCCGCTGCACGGGCAGACGGAAGGGCGCTGCGGCCACGTCCTGCCCGATGGGCACGGTCTCGAGATACTGAAGCAGCGTTGGGCCTTCATACCAGGGCATGCTCGAGCCGCGATCGACCACGTTGTCACCGAGTAGCGCACTGACGGGAATGACCTGCAGATCGGAAATGCCAAGCTTACCGGCAAGCTGTTGCAGATCGCGCTCCAGCCCGGCAAAGACCTCGTGCGAGTAGTCGACCAGGTCCATCTTGTTGACGGCGGCCACGACGTGACGTGTCCCTAACAGGGATGCGATGTAAGCGTGACGCCGGGATTGAGTGAGGATTCCTTTACGGGCATCGACCAGGATAATGGCCACATCCGCAGTGGACGCGCCGGTGGCCATGTTGCGGGTGTACTGCTCGTGACCCGGCGTATCGGCGATGATGAATTTACGATGGGTGGTGGAGAAGTAGCGGTACGCGACATCGATGGTGATTCCCTGCTCGCGCTCGGCGCGCAGGCCATCGGTGAGCTGAGCGAAATCAATGGCGGCCGCGACATTCGCGGTGGCCGCTTTGGTCACGGCGCGCACGTGATCTTCGTAGACGTTTTGTGAGTCGTAGAGCAGGCGGCCGATCAGCGTGGACTTGCCGTCATCCACGCTGCCTGCGGTGCTGAAGCGCACCAGGTCCTTGGCCTGCTCGGCTGCGAGAAACTCCTCCATGGAAAACATCTCTGGTTCGTGATCGAGGGCGAGTGGCATTTAGAAATAGCCCTCCCGCTTTTTCAGCTCCATCGATCCGTCCTGATCATGATCGATCACCCGGTTGGCTCGCTCGGAAGAGCGGAAGGCCACCAGTTCGGCAATGATTTTGGGGATGGTGTCGGCGTCGGAGCGGATGGCTCCGGTGCAGGGACTGCATCCCAGCGACCGCAGGCGGCATTTGATCCATTGCTCTTCTCCCGGAAGCCCTTGAACAAATGTTTGTTCGAGGGGGATGAGGCTGTCGCCGCGCACCAACATTTGCCGCTCCTTCGCAAAATAGAGCGGCACGACCGGAATTTCTTCCAGGTGGATGTAATGCCAAACGTCTAACTCGGTCCAGTTCGAAAGAGGAAAGACGCGGATGCTCTCGCCCGGATTGACACGTGCGTTATAGAGGTTCCACAACTCGGGACGCTGGTTCTTCGGGTCCCACTGGCCGGCACTGTCGCGGAAGGAGAAGATCCGTTCCTTGGCGCGGGATTTTTCCTCGTCGCGGCGGGCTCCTCCGAAAGCGGCGTCAAAGCCGTGCGCGCGCAGGCCGTCGAGCAGGGCTGTGGTCTTCAACAATCCACAGCAGCGCTTGGTTCCCAGGGCAATCGGATTGGCTCCGTCGGCGATGGCCGCTTCATTTCGCCACACCAGCAGCTCAACGCCGAGACGGCGGGTGTACTCATCGCGAAAGGCAATCATCTCCTTGAATTTGTAGCCGGTGTCGATGTGCAGGAGAGGAAATGGAATGGGACCGGGATAGAAGGCCTTCTGCGCCAGCCGCAACATGACGGAGGAATCCTTGCCGATGGAGTAGAGCATGACCGGCTTCTCAAACTCAGCCGCGACCTCGCGGAAGATATGGATGCTCTCCGCTTCCAGTCTCTGCAGATGGCTCAGCTTTGGTGGGGAGCCTACCGGCTTTGTTTCCAGTCCCAGGGTTGGCAATGCAGCTCCTTCAGTTTGCAATTCGGCATCGGCCGCGAGCACTTGAGTCAAATAAAAAACCGCTCGCCAGTGTCTGGCAGCGGTTGTGGGTATTTGTCTGAGTTATGCGAAGTCTGGTGTTAAAACCCTGACTCTCTGCTAGGAAAACTCACACCCGCTCGGGCACAATGACAATGAACAACACTTGTCATAGCAACAACAACCAGCGGGATGATGCATAGGCTGCATAGCTTTTAATACTCTTGCCTGGGTGCCGGTTTGTCAAGCCGGGAGCTCCCGGCTTGACGGGCAAGAGTCATCTATTCCCTTCACCTATAAAGAGAGTCAAAGGAGCGCTGCGGATTCATGAAATGTGTACAGGTTGGGCTGATTGGCTTTGGATTTGCAGGACGGGTCTTTCAATCGAACACCATCCAGGCCGTCGAGGGGTTGGAGCTGGGTGCCATTGTGCAGAGGAGCGGGTCGGAGGCGGCCACGATGTTTCCTCGGGTGAAGATTGTGACCACGGTCGAGGAGATGCTCGAGGACAGCAGCATCCGGCTGGTGGTGGTGGCTACTCCGAACGCTACCCATCTCCCCATCGCCCGGCAATGCCTGCTGGCCGACCGGGATGTGGTGATCGATAAGCCTTTTGCTTTGAGTTCGACCGAGGCAGCGGAGTTGATCGAGCTGGCCCGGTCGCGCGGGCGGTTGCTCAGCGTGTACCAGAACCGCCGCTGGGATGGGGACTTTCTGACGGTGCGTAAGTTGCTGGATGGCGATCGGCTGGGACGGCTGGTGAAGTTTGAGTCCCACTATGACCGCTTCCGGCAGTTGCCCCGGCTGCATGCGTGGCGGGAGGATGGTGGGCCGGGGGGCGGAGTCCTGTTTGACCTGGGCTCGCACCTGGTGGACCAGGCGCTGGTGCTGTTTGGTGTGCCCGCATCTGTCTGGGCCAGCGTGCGCGCGGAACGCGAGGGGGCGCGGATGGACGACGCGTTTGATGTGTATCTGCACTATCCGGCGTCTCATGCTTCGGGGTCAGTGCCTTCGGGGTTGGGGGTTTGGCTGCGCGCCAGCTGCCTGGCGCGGGATCCGGGAGCGCGGTTCACGCTGAATGGGACTCAAGGGACGTTTCGTAAATTCGGTATCGATTGCCAGGAGGCGCATTTGATGGCTGGGGACATGTACTCCTCGAAGCCGTGGGGGGTGGAGGGTCCGGAGCATTGGGGCACGCTCACGGTGGATGAAGGCGGTGAGCCGGTGAGTACGCGGGTTCCTACCGAGGCTGGGGATTATCGCGGGTACTATGTCAACGTCCGCGATGCGATTCATGGGAATGCGGCGCTGGAGGTGACTCCGGTGCAGGCCTGGAGAACGATGCGGGTGCTGGAGATGGCGGTTGAGAGCAGCCGGACTGGGTGCACGGTTACTTGCGATTGGAGCCGGGAACCTTAGGTTTTTGTGCCCGGATGGAGTGAAAGCGATCGTTGGGCTTCGCCCATCGTTTTCGTCCCACGTATCCGGATTTCCTGCACGGGGCTCCACCAACATCCACGTGTGCGGCTTTTATTAAGGAAAGCCGCATGAGGTGCGGCAACGCCAGAAAGCTCGACAGGAAATCCGGAGTACGCTGGGGCGAACGTGGGGCACCCGTCGATTGCCTCAGACAGCTAATGAAAGGGGTTGCGCGGTGGGAGCCCCCGCATTCATGCGGGGGAAGGAACGCTTCAGCGTTCCGGGAAGAGTCTCAACCTTGATCATGGGCTTTAGCGCTGGCCAAAAGATCCAGGGCTAAAGCCCATCCCTGAAAAATAAACCGCTTTTCCGCTGGACTGAAGTCCAGCTCCCCCCTGCTGAAGCAGGGGGCTCCCACCAAATCGTTGTTATTGCGGGGGGTTGTTGGCTGGGGTGTCGGGTTTGCCTTCTACTTTGTGGACGCCGGTCTTGGTTGCGTGGGTTGTTTTGTGGTAGCCGGTCTCGGTTCCTGACTTGGTTTTATCGTAGCCCTTCTCTGTGCCGGATTTTGTCTTGTCGTAGCCTTTTTGAGTTCCGGTTGTTGTCTTGTGATAGGCCTTTTGGGTTCCCTGGCTTACTCCGTGCCCGGCACTCGTTGTCGCATGCTTGGTGTCAGAGCCGGCGTTCTTCATGTCTTGTTTTGGGCCGGAGTCGGTGGTCTGAGCAAAGGCGATGGGTAGGACTGTAAGCATCATGGCGATCAGAGCTGAAGACCTAAAACGGCCCATGGGTGTATCTCCTTAAAGGAGATTAGATGCAGGTCTTTCGCCAGTCGTCGATTGCGTTTCTTATCGCGGCCGGAGCAAGGTTGCTGCAGCGCATCTTGTACTCGGGAATTCCGCCCAGGGCGTCGGCTACCACCTGCTCGGTAATGCTGTAGGCCTCATCGACAGGCTTGCCTAAGACCATTTCTGTCGCCATCGAGGAACAGGCAATAGCTACCGCGCATCCCATACACTTGAACTTAGCTTCCTGAATGATGCCGTCTTCGATACGCAGAGACACCAATACCGTGTCGCTGTCGAGGGCGCTCTTCACCAACGACTTGCCGGAGGGGTCGGTTACCGAGCCGACGTTGCGCGGATTGGCGTAATGGGCGCGTACCTGCTCGCTATACAAGGCAGCTCCCCATGGTTGAAGCGTGATGCAACAGAAGAATATGATACCGGTTCAAGGATGTTCTCAGATCTCTATACCAAAGCGGCCGAACTCGCCTCCCAGGGCCAACCCTTCGCCATCGCTACCGTGGTTCGGGTAGAAGGGTCTTCTTCGGCCCGGCGGGGCTCCAAAGCCATTATCGACCAGCAGGGGAGACTTGTGCTGGGATGGGTGGGCGGAGGCTGCGCCGAGAGCGCGGTTCGCAGCGAAGCCCTGACCTGCCTGGCAACCGAGAGACCACGGATGCTTACCGTGGACATGAGCGATGAAGCACTCGGCGTGGGCATGCCGTGTGGAGGAACCATGGATATCTTTATCGAACCGGTTCTGCCCAAACCCGAACTTCTGATCGTGGGCCACGGCCGCATCGCCGAAACCCTGGCCGTGCTGGGCGACCTGATGGGCTTCTCCATTACCGTCAATGACCCCGCCGCCGAACGGAGCGCGTTTCCCCAGGCAGAGAGACTGGTCACCGAAGATTTTGACCTTACGGAGACCCCCATCGGTCCCAAAAGCTTTGTCGTGATCGCCACCCAACATAAGAGGGACCATCTGTGGCTGGAAAAGGCTCTCCAAGGCAAAGCTGCGTATGTGGGTTTGATCGCCAGCCACCATCGGGCCGGGTTGGTGCTTGATTATCTTCGCTCCGGGGGCACCCCCGAAGAGAAGATCGCCAGTGTCTACGCTCCCGCCGGCCTGTACCTGGGGGCATCGACTCCCGAGGAGATTGCGTTGAGCGTCATGAGTCAAATGGTGGCGCTGCGCCGCGGCGGAGCGGACGGCCTGAGCGACGCCGTGATTCGCCAGTGCGAAGCAGACGTTATTTCTTAGCCAGGCGCTCGTAGTCTTCACGATCGTCGAGATCGAGCAGAATCCCCCGATCTTCAACTTCCACATTCACTATTTCCTCTAAGTGTTTCCCGAATATGGCCCGGCAACCTACATCGCCTTCCAGCGCCATCGCTTCAGAAAAAACCGAGCGGTCGAGCAGAACCGGGTTCCCGCGCGTGCCTTGACAGGTGGGAATGACGATCGGCGCCCCCGAGTCGCGGTAGGCCTGGATGATTTGATCCAGGGTCTGGGGCAGAGTGAAGGGCTGGTCCCCGAGAATGATCAGGGTGGCTGCGCTCCGCGGATCCAGTGCGGAAAGCCCAGCGTGCAGCGAACTCGCCATTCCCTGCTGGTAGGACTGGTTGACGACTACCTTGACCCCAGCTAGCAAAGATGGGGAAAGCTGATGGCGGATGGGTTCTGCAGAAGACCCGAGAACTAGAACGACTTCGTCCACTCCGGCGGCGCGGGCGTGCTCGATGGTTTGCGCTAACACCGTGCTGCTGCCGAGCGGGAGAAGCTGTTTTGCCTGCCCCATGCGCGAGGATGTGCCGGCGGCCAGGATGATGGCGCTAATTCCCTTTTGGCTTAGGCTGTAAGTCATGACGTTCCTACAGTAATATGATGGATCGAAGTTCGGGGAGCCTATCCATGCATCGCAAGCCAGGTTTATGTGCCGTCCTTCCACTGGTCATTCTGCTGCTCTTTCAGGGCCTCGCCCCCGATCTCCAGGCACAGATGCCGCCGCCGCCGACACCGCAGGAGCTGGACCAACTGCTGGCGCCGATCGCGCTTTACCCTGACTCCTTGCTGGCCCAGATCACCACGGCTTCTACCAATCCGCAGGAGATTCTGGATGTGGATAACTGGCTGGCGCAGAACCAGAATCAGAGCGTCCAGCAATTGACCGCGGCTGCGCAGCAACAGGGGTTCGATCCGGCGTTCATCGCACTGGTCGCGTTTCCCGACGTGATCGAGATGATGGCGGAGAACATCGACGACTACGCCGCTATCGGAGCAGCGGTCACGGCGGACCAGGGATCGGTGTCTGCATCGATCCAGCGTTTGCGCGCGCAGGCCTACTCGTCGGGCGCCTTGCGCACCACTCCGCAGCAACAAGTCCAGGTGCAGCAGGATGGGGGCCAGCCTTACTACGTGATCCAACCGGCCAATCCCCAGGTGGTGTACGTGCCGCAATATGATCCCACGGTGGTGTACGCAGGGTCTGGCGCGGGCCTGGTCACCTTCGGCATCGCCATTGGCATTACCGCGCTTCTGGTCAGCCAGCCCTGGGGCTGGGGTGGTTGGGGATGGAATTGGGGAGGCCGCCGGATCTATTACAACCGCGGTCCCTGGGGCGGTTGGGGAGGCGGATATCGTCCACCGCGCCCCTGGTACCGGCCGCGGCCGGTGGTGTATCGCAACCGCCCGGGATATGGCGGCAACTGGGGCTACCGGCCGCCTAATTACCGGCCACCCAAACCGGTGAATCGTCCCAGGCCGGTGCAACCGGGCCGTCCCGTGACTCGACCCGGAACGCGTCCTCCAGGGAATACGCGGCCACCGAATAACAATCGCCCAATCAATGGAGGACGGCCGTCTATCCAGCCGGTGAAACCGGGCACGCCGGGCAATCGGCCGCAGCCACGGCCCACCAACAGACCTGCGCAGCCCAATCGGCCGGCGCCGCAGGTCAGGCCGGCTCCCCAGACCAGGCCTGCTCCGCAGAGGCCGACTTCAACCCCGAACCGGCCGGCTCCACGACCACAGAGTCGGCCGGCTCCGCAGCAAAGGCCGGCTCCGCAGAGGCAAGGAGGAAACGACCGGGGAGGTCCGCGGTAAGCACCCGTTTCGGGCCTGAGGCGGCGAGTAGCATAATGTCTCATTAAATGTGCGGTATTTGTGGTTTTTGTGTATTATATGAGACATTATGAAGGAGCGAGCGGATAACATTCTGCCTCGGCTGGCGCGCATCCTGCAGGGGTGGGGAGAGCGATTGAAAGCAGCGCGGCTACGCCGTCGCTACTCTGCCGATATGGTTGCCCGGCGGGCGGGCATCGCCCGGGCTACGCTGCACCGCGTTGAGCTGGGTGACCCCGGGGTTTCGCTGGGCAACTATGCGCGCGTGATGCAGGTGCTGCGGCTCGAAGAAGATCTGAACCGGCTCGCTGCGGATGATCAACTAGGACGTAAGCTGCAGGACGCCGAAATAGGAACCCGCGCGCGCGCCCCGCGGCGAACGCCGCCGCACGTTCCAGACGGCCAACAAGAATGAGCGGCCGGCAGAAGTCGGTGCTGGTGTATGTCGATATAGACGGCCGCGGCGGCCCGGCATTCATGGGCACGTTGCACGTCCAGAGTGCAGGCCGCCAGGAAGTATTTTCCTTTGAGTACGCTCCGCAGTGGCTGGGGAGCGAGGCAGCCTTCGCGTTCGATCCCGATCTGCAGCTGCTCGCAGGAGCCCAATACCCCGCACAATCGCGTAGCAACTTTGGCATTTTTCTCGACTCCGCTCCGGACCGATGGGGCCGCTTGTTGATGCAGCGCAGAGAAAATCTTCGAGCGAGGCAGGACAAGCGAGCGCCACGACGATTGACGGAGTGGGACTATTTGCTGGGCGTGCATGATGAGACGCGCCTGGGCGCACTGCGCTTCCGCTCGCTCGCGGGAGAAGAGTTTATCGATGCGGACGCCCGCCTGGCCGCGCCGCCGCTCACTTCGGTTCGCGAATTGCAGGCCGCGAGCGACGGCCTGGAGCGGCATATCGACGAGGAAGACAGCCCGGAATATGCCCGGTGGCTGAACCAGTTGCTGGCGCCGGGATCGTCGTTGGGGGGCGCTCGGCCGAAGGCTTCGGTGCGCGATGAAGGGGGAAATCTTTGCATTGCGAAATTCCCCAGCCGCGCGGATACAAGGAACATGGCCGCATGGGAGATGCTGGCGCACCGGCTGGCTGCGAAAGCCGGCATTCGCGTACCGGAGGCGAGGTTAATGGATACCGGCGACCGCGATCGATCCACTTTCCTGGTCAGGAGATTTGATCGAACAGCAAGTAAGGGCCGGCTGGCGTTTGTATCCGCTATGACGCTTACCCAACGACAGGATGGAGACGCCGGAGCGAGCTACCTGGAGTTGGTGGAGTTGTTGCAGCGCCAGGGGGCAGAGACTTTGGACGATACTCATCAGCTTTTCCGCCGCATCGTGTTCAGCATCCTGATCCACAATACAGATGACCATTTGCGCAATCACGGTTTCTTTATCGACGATCGGGGGATCCGGCTATCGCCTGCGTATGACATCAACCCATCGGTGGATCGGGACGATCTCACGCTGGCTATCAACGAAACGGACACCAGCTGCGACGTCGAGATAGCCCGTGCGGCTTGCAGGATGTACTCGCTCACGCTGAAAGAGGCAGACAGGGTCGTTGCGGAGGTGCTCGCCGTGGTGAAGACCTGGCGGGACGAGGCAGAAGCGCTGCATATCCGTCGCTCGGAGCAGGACCAGATGGCTTCTGCGTTTGGCGATTAACTACTTCGACCACGGGGGCACGATCCCGTTGATGCGGGCGTAGGCAATCAACTGCCCCATGTGTTCGTTGTCGTGCACGATGATGCGCAGGTACATGCCGTCTACGGTGACGGGTTTGCCATAGATGCTCACTTTGCGCTCGAGATCACCCGGCTTGAGATGGGCGCGCGCGGTGGCCACGGCGTCGAGCGAACGCTTGAGCCAATCGATCACGTCGGCCTTTGCAGTCACGGTCTTTTCCATGTCTACGGATACGTTGGGCTCTTTGGCGCCGGTGACGCTTAACAGATAGAAATTGGCGATGGCGATGTGCATGTACACTTCGCCGGTGGAGCGCACTCCAGGGCCTGGACGCCAGGAGTACTTGCCGGCCGGCGTTGCTTCGGCGAGCGCTATCAATTGCCGGGAAACGACGCTCCACTCGCCGTCATAGCCTTCCCAAAGGCCCTCGTTTTCAGCGTGTGCAGTGGCCGCGGTCAAGAGCAGGAACAGCAGAAGCGTCTTCAATGTTTTCATCCCCAATAAGTTTCTCCCGGCGCGAGGTTCTTTTTTAGAAAATCGGGGTTGAGGTCGACGGCCAGGCCTACTCCTTTCGGGAGAGTCAGTTCGCCCTTGCTGACCTGGGGCGGATTGGAGGCCGCCATCGCTTCGACGTAGCGGCCAGGATGGGCGAGCGCACTTTCACACTTGAAGAAGTTTTGGATGGAGACGGCGAATTGTGCGTTGGCATAGGTCATGACCAGGGAGCCTACGTTGTGCAGGGCGAGTGGGGTGCGGGATAGGGCTGCGTAGTCGGCGATTTTCTTCGTGCCGGTGATGCCGCCGGAAAAGCATAAGTCGGGGTGGATTACGTCGACCGCTCCGTTGTCGAGGAAGGGACGGAAGCCTCGAACCAGCTCTAACTTCTCGCCGGTGAGCAGGCGCAGATTGGTGGAGCGGCGCAGTTCCATCCAGCCTTCGGAGAAGACTGGGTTCAGAGGGTCTTCAATCCAGAGGGGATTCATCGACTCCACGGCCTTGGCCACTCCAATGGCGCTGGGGGTGTCGAGCTCTCCGTGACAGTGGACGGCGATATCGATATCGTCGCCGACGGCTTCACGCACATTGTCATAGCCTGTGCGCACATCGCGCAGTTGGGCGGTGGTGAGCGAGTCGGCGAAGACTCCCGAGGTGACATGGAGAATTTCATGGATGTTGTTTTTGTAGACGGTGAAGCCTTCCGGCAGCTGCTTGATTCTGGCGGCCCAGGCCCGGCAGGAAGCCTTGTCTAACATGTCGAGCCCGAAGCCGTGCGAGTACATGGGTATGGAATCGCGAAAGGGTCCGCCGAGGAGAGTGCTCACGGGAAGATTGGTGATTTTTCCGGCCAGGTCCCATAGGGCGATATCAATGCCGCTCACGGTTGGGATATGAGCCACGTAGTTGTACATCAGCGAGCTCATTTGCTGGAAGTGAACCTCGATGGCGAGAGGATCCTTGCCGATCAGTAAGGGCTTCATGGTCTCGATGCGAGCACGGGCGATCGGCCCGGTGGCGCCGGCCTCGCCGTAGCCGGTGAGACCGGCGTCGGTGTCGATGCGGATGAGGCAGTTGCCTGCGATGTGGTCCAGGCCCATGGCCTTGATGTCGGTGATTTTCACCTTGCCGGCGAGCGGCTCGGCGAAGAGGTTCAGGTTGGAGAGGAAGGCGCCTGCGGGTAAGGCGACGGCGAGGCGCATGAGATCGCGGCGGGTTAGGGTTGATGGGGGGATGGGGATCCTCGTTTCACATTGATTTTATTGGATAAACGAAGGCACGGCTGAGGGTTGGGCTTTTTTGCTTTGTATCAGGGCACGACTTTAGTCGTGCCACCCCCGGGTCAAAATGGTCAGGGCTTTAGCCCCTGCCTGCGCAGAATTTGCGGGAAGTGCCAATCGAAAAGCGCAGGGGCTAAAGCCCCACTCTTTTTTGCGGCTTTACGGCACGACTAAATTCGTGCCCTGATACAAAGCAGAAAAGCTTGTTGCAGGGCCTCATTGGCTTGTCCAATTTAGAGAAAGCGATCGTTGGGCTCCGCCCATCGTTTTCGTCCCACGTATCCGGATTTCCTGCACGGGGCTCAACCAACATCCACGTGTGCGGCTTTCATTAAGGAAAGCCGCATGAGGTGCGGCAACGCCAGAAAGCTCGACAGGAAATCCGGAGTACGCTTTGGCGAACGTGGGGCACCCGTCGACCCGCCACACCCTTCGATTCCCTTCGACGATGCTACACCCGTCGGGAGTCAACTAGCAGGGGGGTTTCATTTCGCTGGAGGTGCCTCCGGCCGCGGGAACGTAACAGTTTCGGGTGTAATCCATGACCATGCGGTCGGCACTGAAACGCCAGCCCAACGTGCGGATGGTGCGCTTCATGCGAGTGATCCAGCCGCGGGGCAGACCGTCCTTGTCGCGCTGATAGTAGAGAGGGATTAATTCGTCACGCAGGACGCGGTAGAGGTCTTCGCCGTCGCGGGTGTCATGCACATCCATATTGGAGTGAGTTCGGCCATTGCCGATGGCGAAGCCGTTGAGACCGTCGTAGGCTTCGGCCCACCAGCCATCCAGAACGGAGAGATTTAAGCCGCCGTTGAGAACGACTTTTTGGCCGCTGGTTCCCGAGGCTTCGAGCGGCCGCCGAGGGTTGTTCAGCCAAACATCTACACCCTGCACCAGGTAGCGGCCGACATTGATGTCGTAGTTTTCGATGAAGACGAACTTGTCTCCGAATTTGGAGTCGCGCATCATCTCGGCAATCTGCTGCAACACCATCTTTCCCGGCTCGTCGTGAGGATGGGCCTTGCCGGCAAACAGGAACTGCACCGGACGCTTGGGATCGTTGACCATGGAAGCAAGCTTCTGGAGATCGGCGAGGATCAGATTGGCTCGTTTATACGTAGCAAAACGGCGGGCGAAGCCGATGGTCAGCGCATCCGGAGAGAGCACCTTGTTCAACCGGTGCAGCGTCTCCCCCGATTCACCCCGGCGCTCGGCCTGTTCCCGGGCACGGCGGCGCACGAAATCAATGAGCTGCGATTTGAGGCTGAGATGGGTTTCCCAAAGCTCACCATCGTCGACGTTTTCGATCGGCTCCCAGGTGCGCAGCCAGGAGCTCTTGCCTTGCCAACCGACGCCGAGATGGCGGTCGTAAAGGCGCGACATTTGCGGGGCCAGCCAGGAAGGGACGTGGACACCATTGGTGATATGCCCGATGGGCACTGCCTCTTCTGGCTTGCCGGGAAACAGGCCCTTCCACATGGCCCGCGAGACCTCGCCGTGCAGAGAAGAAACCGCGTTGGCCCGGCGGGAAAGCAGGAGCCCGAGCACGGTCATGCAGAAGGGCTCATGGTGATTTTCCGGATGCTCGCGGCCGAAGCCCATGAGCCGCTGGTGCGAAATACCCAGCTGCTCGCGCAGGGGGCCGAGGTGCTCCTCAATCAGATCGGCGTGGAACCGGTCGTGGCCTGCAGGCACTGGCGTGTGGGTGGTAAAGATGACTTCGCGGGGAATCTGACGGGCAGCGGTGTCAAAGTCCAGGCCCTCTTCGTGCATCCGGTCGCGGATCGCTTCCAGCACCGCGAACCCGCTGTGGCCTTCGTTGAGGTGCAGAACTCCGGGAGAAATGCCCATGGCCTTGAGCGCGCGAAAGCCGCCGATGCCGAGCAACAGTTCCTGGCGTATGCGGGTGCGTCCGTCGCCGCCGTAGAGGCGCGAGGTCAGTTCCAGATCCTCGGGTGCGTTGCCGGTTACGTTGGAGTCGAGGAGCAAAAGAGTGCAGCGGCCTACCTTGACCCGCCATACCTTGGCGCGGATGGAGACGCCGCGGGTCTGAATTTCGACCACGACGGGTTCCCCGTTTTTGCCAATGGCGAGTTCCATGGGGAGTTGATTGACATCGGTGAGGAGGTACTCCTCCTGCTGCCATCCCTTCTTGTCCAGGTATTGCCGGAAGTAGCCCTGGCCGTAGAACAAGCCAATGCCGATGAGAGGAATGCCCAGGTCGGAGGCACTCTTGATGTGATCGCCGGCCAGCACGCCCAGGCCGCCGGAATAAATGGGCAGCGATTCGTGCAAGCCGAACTCCGCTGAGAAATAGGCCACCGGGCGAGGCCGGAGTACACCAGCGTTCATGGAGCCCCAGGTGCGGTCGGCGCGGAGGTATTCCTGCTGGCGGCGGTAGACGTAGTTGATGCGGCTATGCAAGCCGAGTTCGGTGGCCCGGCGCTCGATTTCTCCCAGGGGCAGTTCGTTGAGCAACGCGATGGGATTCTGATTGAGTTGCCACCAGCGGGTGGGATTGAGATCGCGAAACAAGCTGATGCAGTCGTAGTCCCAACACCAGCAGAGGTTGCGGGCGACCGACCAGAGACGCTCCTGAGCCGGAGCGATGAAACGATCGAGTGTGCGGGCCTCGCTCACTACGGGGGCTACCTGGCCGGCAGCCTCGGACAGCATGCGAATCTCGTTCTCCTTAAAGATCCTTGGCTCTTTGGTTTGCACGACGAGAACTCCCTGCAGAACGTCGCGGTCAATGAGAGGTACGCCCAGGAAGGAGTGGTATACCTCCTCGCCGGACTCCTTGAAGTACTTGAAGCGAGGGTGATTGGCGGCATCCTGAACCGCTACCGGCATTACTTTTTCGGCGACCAGGCCGGCGAGACCTTCGGTGAGCGGCATGCGTAAGGTGCCAATGCATCGCGGGTGAAGACCGAGGGTGGCAGCCAATACCAGGTTGGATCGATCGGGTTCCAGCAGATAGGCGGAGCAGACATCGGTCCTGAACCGGGTGGCGATCAGCGCGACGACGTTCATGAGGGTGTCGGCCGGCTTGCCGCCCTCTTCGGTGAGGTTTGTGATTTCTTCCATGGTCAGGACGTGACTGGCATCAGTTTCTTCGTAGGATTGGGTCACCGGGACACCTTCGCGCTTCGTTTTATCTCAACTAAAAATGCAATCCTGGCAGGCCCGGTGGGGGATGACCTGAAATCAGGGGTGCTAACCGCCTATCCTTGTTTGCTTATTGAAGAATAGTTCACCCATGCCGTCAACCCCTTCCGAAAAGCGACAGTCGCCATCCAGGGTAACCAGAGTGCGGCGTTCGCCGACAAAAGGGCTTAGGCAGGATGTGATGGTAGCTGGCGGAGTGGTGAAGGGCAATGGCGGTTTTAGGGCAGGAGGGGGTGAGGGGGGATGCTTCGCGCGCTTCAATTCAGGATTCCGGTGGGAGCCCTCTGCTTTAGCAGAGGGGAGCAACGCTTCAGCGTTGCGGAAAGGAGTCGGACTTTGATATGCGCTTTAGCGCTGGGCTCCAAAGATCCAGGGCTAAAGCCCGTCCTTTCGGGATGAATTGCTTTTCCGCTGGACTGAAGTCCAGGTCCCCCTGCTGAAGCAGGGGGCTCCCACCGGATTACGCGCCGTATTCCACTTCGGGGAGAAGGTCGGGATTGGCGGGTTCGTTGCGGGCTTTGCGTAGCGCTCGTTGATAGAAGAAGAGGGCGGCACCGAAGACGATGAGACAGGCCGCGATGAGTTTGCCTTCGAAGATCCAGATTGAGTTCACCTGGCGCGAAGGGATGAAGGCAACGATCAGACCGACAAAGGTCGCGCATAAGCCGGCCACAGCGTTGGCGGTCAGATAGGCCTTGTTGGCATTGAGCACCGCTCCCTCGCTCCAGGCGTGCTTGAGCAAGGAGAGGAACATGTAAGCCGACGGCACGAGCTGGAGGATTACGGCCAGGTCCAACATGGTGAGATAGGCTTCGCCTACCGAAACTCCTAAGAAGCTGGTGGCAATCAACAACGACGATAGGATGGCGAAGAGGATCAGGCTCACATACGGGGTGTGATAACGCGGATGCACCCGGCCGATGATGGGGGGAAGATAGCGATCCACCCCGGCGACGAAAGGCAAACGGGCCGCGCCGCTGAACCAGGCCGAGGCCGTTCCCAGGATGGCAATGCATTCGAGTAAGGCCAACGGGGCGACGACTCCCACCAGCCCGGTGCGCGCGCTCATCACGTTGATCGCTTGCAGTACGCCGGAGAGTACACCGATTTCCTTCTGCGGCATGGCAATGAGCATCGACAGCGTGGTGCCGAAGTAGATGAAGCCCGCGATCAGGCCTCCGAGCAGGATGGAGATGGGTAGATTGCGGCGCGGGTCACGTATCTCATCCCCCATGATGGAAGCCAGGTCAAGACCGACCAGGCTGTAGCAGATGGTGCCGAAAGCCGCGAAGAGACGCCAGTCACGGAAATCAGTTCGTAAATCGGCGGGATGAAGGGCGCTTCCGTTGTGATGCAGGGTCAACATCGCCAGCAGGCAGATGATGACCGCGCCGCCTATGGTGCCCAGGGCGCCGAGATTGCTGATCCATTTACCCAGAGAGAGACCACGCACATTTAACGCCAGCAGAAAGGCAATGATGAGCAGCGAGGCGATGCCAGTGAAGGCGTGGCTGTCAGCTAGTTTCTGGATTGCCGGTCCCGCTACGTATACGGCTACGCCCACGCAGGAGAGAACCACCGTGGGCAGATAGACCACGTTCGAGAGCCAGTAACACCAGCCGGCCAGGAAGCCGTGTTCCTCGCCAAAACTGCGCTTGGCCCAGAGATAGATTCCGCCTTCGCCAGGCCACTTCTGGGCTAACTCCGTGACCGCCGCTCCTTGCGGCCAGAAGAAACAGGAAAGCGCCAGCAGCCAGAGCCAAAGGGTCACCGGGCCCGAGGCGGAGATGGCCGGAATCAGGTTCAGGTTGGCGACCGCCACCACGAAGAGCAACACCAGATCGCGACGCCCTAATACCCGGTCGAGGCCGGGCTTCTTACCTCCCGGCAGCGGTCGCATGGCGCTCCCTTCGGACGTAGGCGCGGGGAGACGCGCCGGTCCAGGCCTTGAAGGCTCGTGAGAGCACGGCCGTCTCGGCGTAGCCTACGGTGTGGGCCACGCCGGTTACGGTGGCGGAAGGATCCTTCATGAGAGACTCGGCCAGAGTGCGGCGCTGGTCGCGGACCAGGCTGCGGAAGCTGGTGCGCTCCTCGGCCAGCCGGCGCTGAAACGATCGCGCGGAGAGGCCGAGTTCCTGGGCCATCGACGGCAGGCTCAAAGGGGCCGAGCCCAGGCGGCGGGCGATCAGAGAGTTGACCTGGCGGGCGAAGCTCTCCGGTTCTCTGCTCTCACGGGCCAGATCGTGCAGATGCCGCTCCATGTAAGGCATCATCGCTCGATCCGGGGAAGTTCCGGCGCGGCGCAGATCGGCATCGCGCATGACTAAACGATTGATTGGCTGGGCGAAGAAGACCGGGGCGTGAAAGGCCTGTTCGTATGCCCGTTTCCCAGTGGAGGATCCCGCGTGCTCGAAGTGGACCTCCAGAGGAGCCCATTGGTCACCGAGAAAGTTGCGGATGAGACTGCAGATGGAGGAGAGGGAGTACTCGGCGTCCTGACGGCGCGGGCGAAGGGTGGCATCCGCTATCTGATAGATGTAGTCCGCGGTTGAATCTCCGGTGATGAGCTCGACGCGGGTGGCGCTCTGCCAGACGCTGACGTAGGAGGATAAGTGCTGCAACGCCTGACGGAGATCGGCCGAGGCCTGAAAGATGAAGCCCAGGGGCCCGAGTAAGTCGGGGCGGAAGGCCTGGCCCAGCTTCAAGCCGAGGAAAGGATCCCCGAGCAGCAGAGCGGCCTGCTCGAAGAGCGCGACGTACTTGCCTAGTGGAATTAATTGATAAGGATCGATGGGAGCTTGCGGCAACGCATGCCCGCGCAGAAGAGCGGCGGTGTCGTGGCCCTGCGCGCGGATCGCGTCGAGGATGGGCTCTAACAGATTGGCCCGAATCATTGGCGGCGTGGACGGCTGCATTGTTGATCACCTGCGGTTTTCTGGAAAGGTCCCGGGAAGCCGCGGCGACGTGGCCGTTGGCGTAAGTTATCAACAAAGTGGCGTGAATAGCAATGACAAAAATTGGCGGCGGGGCGCAGGATGAGACATGGCAGGGTGTCCGCCTGAACTCCAGAAAAATGCGATCGGCATGTGGCAGATTGTGTTTTTTGTCATCGCCGCCGCTGCTCCCTTGACCGGAATGCTGGGAATTATCCCGGTCGATATCCAGTTGGGCAATGGTGCCGGGGTCCCGGGCGCGTTTGTGATCGCGGGCGTGATTCTGTTGATTTTCAGCGTTGGCTATGCGGCGATGAGCCGGCATGTGGTCAACGCGGGCGCGTTCTATGCGTACCTTACGCAGGGACTCGGTCCGCACTTCGGCGTGGGCGGGGCTTTCGTGGCCGTGGTTTCGTATACCGCCATGCAGGTCGGGGTGTACGCGCTGTTTGGATTTTTTTCCACTGTCATTCTCAATCCTTTGCTCAGGTTGCATGTGCCCTGGTTCGGGTATAGCGCGGTGGCCATTGCTCTGGTGCAGTTTCTTGGCATGCGGAAACTGGACCTGAGTGGTTGGGTGCTGGGATTGTTCATTTCGCTGGAGATGGGGATCCTGCTGGCGTTGAGTCTCTCCATCGTTTGGCATGGGGGCGGACCACAGGGGTTTAATCTGCGGCCTTTCGCTCCGAGGGTGGTGTTGGGTGGGCATCCCGGCATTGCCATCATGTTTGCGCTGGCGTCGTTTGTGGGGTTCGAGGCCACGGCGATCTACGGGGAGGAGAGCAGGGATCCTACACGGACGGTTCCGTTGGCGACGTATGCCGCGGTTTCGATCATCATGGTGTTCTTTGCGTTTACCACGTGGGCGATTATCGGCGCGTATGGCGCGGATCATGTGGTCGCGGCTGCGTTCAGGGATCCGGGGAATTTCTGGTTTGCCAAGAGCGATCAGTATCTGGGCAAGGTTGGGACGGGGATCATGCGGGGGTTGCTGCTCAGCAGTATCTTCGCTTGCTTGCTGGCGTTCCATAACGCGATTACCCGTTATTTGTATGCGCTGGGACGCGAAGGATTGTTGTGGAAGTTTTTGTCCGGGATTCATCCGCGATTTCAGTCTCCTTATAAGGCGAGTTATGTGCAGACCGGGTGCGCGGTGGTGGGCGTCGTGGGCATGGCGATGACTGGGGCGGATCCGCTGACAGTGGTGTTCAGTTGGAGTTCTGCTTTGGCCACTATCGGGATCGTGGGGCTGCAGTTTCTGGTCAGCGCGGCGGTGATTGTTTTCTTTCGCGGGAACGGGGTCGATAAAAGAATTTGGAATACGGTGGCGGCTCCGGTGCTGGGTATGGTTGGGCTGGGGTATTCGCTGTATCTGCTGATTGTGAATCTGCCCGCGCTCAGCGGGAGCGACGATGGAGTGGTGCGTAGCTTTCCCTGGATCATGCTGGCGGTGATGGTGGTGGGGATGGTTGTTTCGGTGGGGATTTCTCGACGCGGGACAAGGTTAGGTGGGTTGGCTCAGGTTGTGGAGGAGGGTTGACTTCCCTCAGCGGCTAAAGCCGCGGTTGTTTGAGATTTTTATGGACGGCCTGAAGGCCGTCCCCTTCAGGGATTGTGATTGGGATAGAGGTTTGAGGTGTGGTTCCGCTTAGGGACAGAGTTAGAAAGTGGAGGATGGATATGAGTGTTGCGGCTTTTACTCCGGTGGTGGATTTGTCTTCGATGCCAGTGGATCCTCATGCGCATCCTCTGGATCCTTTGAGCGCTGAGGAGATCCAGAATGCTTGCGCGTTGATTAAGACCACGAAGCAGTTGGGCGCGGAGTGCCGCTTCGCTATGGTCCATTTGCACGAACCTCCCAAGGCGGAGGTTATCGCCTTCCAGCCTGGACAGGCACTGGAACGATGCGCGTTCCTGATGGTCTTCAACTCTGTGACCGGTGAGACTTACGAAGGTGTCGTGAACCTTTCACGCGGCACGGTGGTTTCGTGGGTGCAACATCACACCGAGACCGCTCCTTATGGACAGCCTCCGGTTTTGGTGGAGGACTTCTTCAATTGCGACCAGATCGTCAAGGCAGACGAAGGATGGCGCAATGCAGTCAAACGGCGCGGCCTCACAGACGAAGATATCAAGCTGGTGCAGGTGGATCCGTTTTCTGCCGGCAACTTTGGCTTTCCCTTAGAGGCTGGAAAGCGCGTGGTCCGTGCCGTGAGCTACTATCGCGCCAACCGGCTGGATAACGCCTACTCACACCCGATCGAAGGCGTGGTGGCGGTGGTCGACCTGATCGCGAAGCGCGTGCTGCAGTTAGTGGACGATGAAGTCGTCATTCCGGTTCCGAAGACCAAGCATAATTACGATCCGGAATCGCTGGGTAAACCGCGCGAAGATCTGAAACCACTGCATATTTCGCAGCCGGAAGGACCTAGCTTTTCTGTCGATGGCTGGCAGGTGAATTGGCAGAAGTGGAGCTTCCGGGTGGGGTTCACCTCGCGTGAGGGACTGGTGCTGCACCAGTTGGGATTTGACTCGCGTCCGGTGGTGTACCGGGCCAGCGTGACGGAGATGGTGGTTCCCTATGGCGATCCAACCACCAGCCACTTCTGGAAGAATGCGTTCGATTGCGGCGAGTATGGACTAGGCAAGCTGGCTAACTCGCTGGAGCTGGGATGCGACTGCCTGGGATTAATCCACTACTTCGATTTTCCGATGGTGGAGGACCAGGGGACCGTAACGCTGATGAAGAACGCTGTATGCATGCACGAGGAAGACTACGGCATCCTTTGGAAACACTTCGACTTTCGCACCGGGGTGCACCAGGTGAGGCGTTCCCGAAGGCTGGTGATCAGCTTTTTCGCGACCGTGGGCAATTACGATTACGGCTTCTATTGGTATCTGTACCAGGACGGGACCATTCAACTGGAAGTCAAGCTTACGGGGATTATCCAGACGGCGGCGATCGCTCCCGGCGCTGACTATCCCTACGGGGGCATGGTCGCGGAGGGGCTGGGCGGCCCTAACCATCAACACTTTTTCTGCGCGCGGCTGCACATGATGGTCGACGGCGAAGGCAATAGCGTGACCGAGCATGAGTTTCATCCGCGGCCGTGGGGGAAAGACAATCCTTACGGGAATGTTTTCGATGTGACGGGAAGGACGTTGAGCCGGGAGCTCGACGCCTGCCGCGAGGCGGACGGCCGGACGGGACGGTTCTGGAAGATCGTCAATCCCAATCACCGCAATGCGGTGGGCAAGCACCCGAGCTACAAATTGGTGGCACAGCCAAGCCCCGTGCTGCTGGCCCAGCCAGGGAGCAGTATCGACAAGCGGGGCGGCTTCGCCAGCAAGCACCTGTGGGTCACACAGTACGCGGAAGACGAACGATACGCTACCGGGAATTATCCCAACCAACACGCGGGGGGCGACGGCTTGCCGCATTGGGTGCAGCAAAACCGGTCGATCGAGAATGAAGACATCGTGGTGTGGCACAGCTTCGGCCATACCCACGTTTGCAAGCCGGAGGACTTTCCCATCATGCCTGTGGAATACGCGGGCTTTATGTTGAAGCCGAATAACTTCTTTGCAGCTAACCCGGCGATGGATTTGCCCGGCACAGCCAATGGACATAGCCTTCGCCACGACCAGCCTGCGGGTTCTTGCTGCGGTGGATGAATATGCGTTGACTTTGGTTGCCTGCTTCGCTATCGTTGGGTCAACCTCGCGATAGCCATGTCGCTAACTCGCCGTTCCAGTAATGGGACGTGTAGTCAAAGGTGTTTCCCCGGACTTACCTAGGCTCGCAGTCTTACTCGGCCCGTTGTCTGAAGTTGTTTCAGCTTAGCCCGTTTATCGCTCCTTCCGACGAGAAGGACTTAGTGTTTCTAAGGGAGTGGCCCCTTGCCCCCTTATTCCCGGAGGTTAGCCCGAAGTGTCTTCCTGTAGATTCATCTCCCGTTTCTCGACGTTTGTATGCCTGACCGCGGTTCTCTTTTCCTTGCCCGGCGCTGCCCTGGCCCCGGCCGTTCACCATCCACTCGACGCGCTCACCCCGGCTGAATATTGGGTGGTTTATAAGGCGATTCGCGATTCCGGTCATAACGAAGAAAAGATGATCTTCTCGAGCGTGCTGCTGCACGAGCCGGAGAAGCAGACGGTTCTGGACTGGAAGCCGGGATCACCCATCGAACGCAAAGCAGACGTCGTGCTTTATTACCAGGGCCACTCCTATGCTGCGTTAGTTAATATCTCGAGCGCCAAGGTGGAATCGTTCGAGGAGCTGAAGGGGATGCAGGCTCCTTACACCACGGCGGAAGAAGAAGAGGTCAACACAGCGATCAAGCATGATGCACGGGTGGTCGATGCGCTGAAGAAGCGCGGCATCACGGATCTGAACCTGGTGACCTGCTATGCCACTCCGGGCGGGTACATTGCTCTGCCAGAACAAGACGGCCGCAGGATTGGATGGGGCGGATGCGAGTACAACATCGACGCTGAGAACGGATCGGAAGATCGCGAAGTCGGCGGCATCTTTTTTACCGTCGATATGACGAGCAAGAAGGTGACGAGGTTCAGCGATTACGGGATCGTTCCTATGCCGCCGGTGAGCGAAGTCTACGATGCCGATGGTGGTCCGGCCGCTGCTGGGGCTAAGCCGATCGTGGTCTCGCAGCCAGAGGGGCCCGGCTTCACCATTACCGATGGTGAAGTGAATTGGCAGAATTGGCATTTCCGGTTTCGCGTTGATCCGCGGAGCGGCCCGGTGATCAACGTGGCATCGCTTGATTACCAGGGGAAGCGGCGGTCGGTGTTGTATGAGGGATCGCTCTCAGAGATGTACGTGCCTTATATGGATCCGGAGGAAACGTGGAATTCCCACGTCTTTCTGGATGCCGGCGAGTATTTCATGAACACGGGCCTGGGTATCGCGAAGCCTTTGCAGAAGGGCGTGGATTGCCCGGACTATGCTACTTACTTCAGCGGCACGTTCTTCCACGATAACGGGACTCCGTTTATTCGGCCGCAGCTGGCTTGCATGTTCGAACGGACGCTGGGCGATCCGGCGTGGCGGCATTGGGAGACAGATGGACCCATCGGCAGACCTGGACGGGAGTTGATTTTCCGCACCATCGCCGTGGTGGGCAATTACGACTACATCCTCGATTGGCGGTTTGAACAGGAAGGCGCCATTACTGTCGCCGTGGGCGCTACCGGTGAGCTGGAAGTGAAGCCGGTGCCGGACAAGGTGGCATCGGACAAAATGTCACCCGCCATCATGGGCAAGGATCCGCAGGGAAATACGGTGGAGTTTGGCCACCTGGTGGCGCCGAATACGGATGGCGTGGACCATGACCACTTCTTCTCCTTCCGCCTGGATCTGGATGTGGATGGGACCAAGAATAATTTTATGGTGGATAAGCTGGTGCAATACAAGCTGCCACCAAGCAGCGCGCGTAAGACGATATGGGCGATGAAGTCCGACTGCATCGATACCGAGGGCGCGGCCATGCAGGACCTCAGCATGCAGCATCCGGCGATGTGGCGGTTTACCAATCCGGCGGTGAAGAACGAGCTGGGATATCCGACCAGCTTCGAGATTATGCCTGGATTGACTGGGGCATCGCTGCTGTCGCTGGATGACTGGCCACAGAAGCGGGCAGGGTTCTCCGATCACCAGTTGTGGGTGACTCCGTACGACCGTAATGAGAGATATGCGGCGGGAGTTTACGTGTCCGGGAGCAAGGGGACGGACGGATTGCCGGTTTGGGTGAAACAGAATCGCAACATCATGAACACGGATATTGTCGCGTGGTACACGATGGGGTTCCATCATGTGCCGCGGCCGGAAGATTGGCCGCAGATGCCGACGATGTGGCATGACTTTACGTTGCGGCCGTTTGATTTTTATTCCAAGAGTCCACTCATGGACTTGCCGATGGTGCCTTAAGGGTTTGAGGGAAGGAGTTGTGGTATCCCATATCTCGTAACAGCACGAGATATGGGGCACCCTTCGTGTGTCTTGTGGGAGAGAGTTAGAGATTCAGCGACGGTTACACAAATTTTGGAGGTGCGGTTATGGCTGGTTCCAATGTTTGCAAGCGGGTGGCGGTTGGCCTGCTGGCTTGTGTCATGTCGTCGGGCATTTGTGCGCTTGCCCAGTCTACGTTTGGATCGATCGTCGGCACGGTGAAGGACCAGTCGGGATCGGTGGTGCCGGGCGCCACCGTTACCGTGGTAAACCAGGGAAGCTCCGCGAAGCATACGGCGACCACCAGCCCGTCGGGAAACTATGAGTTTCCTAACCTCGATGCGGGCACTTATGAAGTGAGCATTGCCGCCAGCGGATTCAAAGACCAGGTCTTCTCCAACCTGGTGCTGCAGGCCCGCGATACCCAGCGCATCGATGCCAACCTGGCCATCGGGGCGGAATCGCAGACAGTGGAAGTGCAGGCGGCGGGCGACGTAATCACGACCGACCAGTCGAGCCTCGCCACAACCAAGACCGGGCATGAGCTGGTCGATTTGCCGGTCGCGGTTTATTCGCGGTCGAACGGTTCTACCAGCCCGATCCTGACACTCACTACGGAACCTGGGGTGCAGGTCGACGACAACTCTAACCTGGTCGTGGCTGGTACGACGCCGGCGTTGATGTCGTACACCATCGACGGCATCAGCAGCGTCAACGTGGAAAATAGCGGTCCTCTCAACGAGCTCTTTCCATCCTTCAACTCGATCTCCGAGATCCGGGTCAGCGAGACCAACAACAACGCCGAATATAGCGGCGTGGCTGACGTGACGACCACGTCGCGGGCCGGCACCAATGACTATCACGGCGGCGTGTTCGAGAACCTGGAGAACACTGCGCTGACGGCGGGCAATCCGTTTACCGGCAAGCCATCGCTGCACATGAATGACTTCGGCGGCTTTATCGGTGGTCCGGTGAGAATTCCTCACCTCTATAACGGCCGTGATAAGACGTTCTTCTTCGGCAGCTACGAAGGGCTGCGGCTGCCACGTCAGTTTCCCTTAGTCGAAAGCTTTCCCAGCCTCGATATGAGGAATGGGAATTTGTACAACTACCTGTCGACGACCCAGGGGACTTCGACGCCCACCATCAACAACTACGATGGCACGCCGATTCCCTGCACCGGTCCTTCCAATTGCTCGGTGCCGATCAATCCGGTTTCGGCCAATATCATCAAGGACCTTTATCCGCTTCCCAATAGCGGCAGCGCTGACTCTTTCCAGAACAACTACTCGGTGAACTTCCCGGCGCCGATTTCGAGCAACCAGTTCGATATACGCATCGACCAGAACATTACTTCCAAGCAATCGATTTATGGGCGGTACACCTTCAAGAACCGGTCGGTGACGACGGCACCGACGGTGAACTGCGCTGGTTTCTGCGACACCAGCTTGTCTCCCCTGCTGGGCGGCATCGATCAGCCGGAGGAGGATCGCGGATTTACCCTGGCATATAACTACACCTTCAGCTCCAAGCTGATCAATGAGTTTCGCGGAGGGTTCAACGCGCTGCGGGATCAGCTCAATGCAAACGTGAACTCGTCGACGCTGCTCAACCAGTTGGGGATCACCGGAATTCCCGATGTAGCCACGGTGCCCACGGTTCCCGATGTAACGATCCCCGGTTTGCAGCGGACGGGTGGACTGAACACGACCAGGCAGCAGAGCAAGGTCATCCAGTTGCTGGACGATCTGACCTGGGTGGAAGGCAAGCATACCTTCAAGTTCGGGGGCGATGCTCGCCGGCTGACGGACCATGACGAAAACGTATTCGGCAACTACCGGGCCGGCCAGTATGTGTTTAACGCCACCAGCACGGTGGGATCAACGATCGGTGATCCCTATACGGAATTTCTGTTGGGATACCCGGATAACGTGACCCTGGCGCAGGTCACGAACCCGGCGATGAATGGGCTGGGCTACTCCTATGCGGTGTTTGCCCAGGATGACTGGAAGATCACTCCGCACTTGACGATTAACGCGGGGCTCCGCTACGAGCTGCATCCCCCGTTGAAAGATACGCACTACAATACGGCGGCTTTCCTGCCAGATTATGACGAGAATGGGATTCACGGCGGGGTGGCGGTCCCCAATGCGCAGGGGCTGAGTTATACCAATCCTGGGTTCGCCGCTTCGATTGCGCCTACGCCGATTCTCACGGCGGCGCAGGCCGGCCTGCCGGTGAAGTTACGCTACACCGACCGAACCGACTTCGGACCGCGTATTGGTGCAGCGTGGCGTCCCGGGGGGAATGACAAAACAGTGATCCGCGGAGGGTGGGGGAGATTTATCGAATCCCCGCTGGGGTTCTCCCTGGTTTCGGGATGGGCCGTGAGCGCCAGCTTCGTTCCCTTGTATACGCAGGACTACGGGCCGACTGGGGCACCGTTGCTCAGCTTTCCTTCTCCCTTTCCGGCTAACCTGAATCAGCCGGGAACGGCGAGCTTTGAATATGCCTTTCCCATCCACTATCGGGACCCCACGGTGCAGCAGTGGAACGCGACCTTCGAACATGACATGGGGCACGATATTGGAGTCCGGTTCTCGTATACGGGAAGTCACGGCAGCAACCTGGAGAACTTTAACGATCTGAACCAGGTGCCGGCCAACACCGGGGTGGCTGCTCCTCTGGTGTATCCCATCTGGGGAATTATCCAGAGCGTGGTGAACCAGGCGATCAGCAACTACAACAGCTACACAGCCCTGGTGGAGAAGCGGATGTCGCACGGGCTGCAGTTCCAGAGCAGCTATGTGCTGACCCGGGATCTTTCCGACTCCGGGGGCGCGGTTCCTACCGCGTTCGCACCGGCGGGCGGCAACTGGGTTTCGGACAAAAATAATCCGCGCCTGGACTACGGCAATGTGATGTTCGATCGGCGGCATCGTGTGCTCACTACCGCGCTTTATCAGCTTCCGTTCGGCCGGGGAGCGACTTTCCTGTCGAGCAGCGGGCGCCTGATGGATGCTGCGGTGGGTGGATGGCAATTGGGCGGCGTGCTGGTGTTCCAGAGCGGCGCGTTCCTGACGATTGGGCAGTCTTCTGTCGACTCGGCGAACACCGGCATTTTGAATACGCTGGGTTCCGCGAGGGCTGACGTGGTACCGGGCGTCAATCCACGCGCGGTGAAGGGACTGACCAATCCCGCCGGGCCGGTGTACATCAACCCCAACGCGTTCACGCTGCCGCCGGTGAATGCCGGACGGTTCGGAACGTCTTCGGTGGGGAATGTGGTGGGACCGGGGACGGATGCGGTTTCTCTTTCGCTGATCAAGTCGATCAAGATTACGGAACAGTTACAGTTCCAGTTTGGGGCGCAGGCAGCCAATGCCCTGAATCATCGGAACTATGACGTGCCGAATCAGTATGTGGATGCGGCTGGTTTTGGAACGATTTCCGGTTTGCAGACGGCGGAAGGAGCTGGGCCACGAAACGTGGAGATCACGGGCCGGGTCAGCTTCTAATAACGAGGTTCAGGAAGAAAAGGGGGAGGCCTTTGGCCTCCCCTTTCCTGTTGGGGTGGAAGAGAGTCCCTCAGGGGCTAAAGCCCCAGTTGTTTTGTAGTAATAACGGACGGCCTGAAGGCCGTCCCCTTCAACTAGTGGGAGCCCTCTGCTTGAGCAGAGGGGAGCAACGCTTCAGCGTTGCGGAAAAGGGTTGGATTTTGATTATGCGCTTTAGCGCTGGCCTCAAAATTCCAGGGCTAAAGCCCTTCCTTTCGGAATGAATTGCTTATCCGCTGGACTAAAGTCCAGCTCCCCCCTGCTGAAGCAGGGGGCTCCCACCAAACTCGGAGTTTAGAGTTGTCTCTCTTAGAGGCCGGAGATTTGGGTTAGGGGTGGGTTGGGCGGTGGGAGGGGCGGCTGCTTGCTGCGGAAGAGAGAACGGACTTTGCCGACTTTCGTTCCTATGCGCTCGGAGGCGAACATCAGGTCGCCCGCAGTCAGCCCGGGGAGTACCTGGTGGTGGCCAACCACCGCCAAGGCCATCGAGGCCACACAGCCACATTGCGTACAGTCTGGCTGGCCGCCAAATTGGCAGGGGCCGATGCGGGTTTCCAGATCGGCGGAGAGCGACGTCGTGGTGCGGGCGAAGATACACTCCTCCGGCGATTGCGGAGGATGACGCAGCTCCTCGATCATTTTCTTGTTCATCTGGAACTTGGGATAAAGAGGAAAAAGACGCTCCAGCTCGTCCAGAACTTCACGACGCATGGCTGGGGTGAGAATCTCCGGACCTACCGCACCCTGCTGCGGGGTAAAGAGACTCACCCAGATGCGCTTGACCTGCGGACGAGCGCTCCAGAAACGAAGAAACTCTTCGAGGTATCCGGGTCGGCCGGAGATCTGGCCGGTCACGGTGCAGTGAATGGTTACATAGCTCTCTTCAATCGACTTCAGAATGCGCTCGTAAGTGGCCGGTTTGCGGCGCTCATCGTGCTCCGGCTGCAGCCCGTCGATGGAGACGACCAGGCTGAGCTTGGAGAGCGTGTTCCAGGCCTTGGGCAGAGGGCGAAAGGCGCTGGTGACCAGCTGCACGTGAATTCCCCGCTGCTCCAGTTGGGGCAGAAGGACCTCCAGCTCGCGATAGCGAACCAGGGGGTCGCCACCGACCACGGAGAGATGGATGGGCTTCTCGCGATCGACGATGGCGAGCAATCGGCGGACCAGGTCGTCGCCTTTATAGTCAGATAATTGGCGCAGGTTGACCCCGCCGACGCCCAAATGCTCAGGCTCATAGGCATAACAGCCGGGGCACCGGAGAGGGCATTCACGGGTGATTTCGATGGAAAGGCTTGGCTTCTGGCCGTAGAGAATGCTGGCCCAGGCGTTCAGCACTTCTGACTTCTTCATTCATGACCCTCGGGGGAAACCTGTTCCTCCTATGATAGCCGGAAGTCACGGGTGCGGCGTGGAGTGCTGTTTGCGATAGCTGATGACAACCAGTCTGACCGAGAGGGCCAACGCTCCCCCGATGATGGTGCTGACGGCGCGGTGGTAGGCGACCTGCTTTCCGGGAAGGCTGTTGAGAGCCAGTAGATTGACGATGTAAGCGGTAAGACACAGGGTGAAGAGAGCGTAGTTCACGTTGTTGAGGGAGTAGGAAAGCCAGGCGAAGAGCAGGGTCAAAGCGGCCAGGGTGGGCGTGGCGGGCTCCAGATGGGCAAGAGCGTAGCTGGCCAACATCGCCCCAGCCAGGGTTCCGACGGTGCGAGCGATGGCCCGGTTGGCAGTGTCGCTTAGTCCGGGCCTGAGAACAAGCAGGGCGGTCATGGGGATCCAGTACCCGTTGGCGAAACCGAATTTGCGGTAGATTTCTGTACTGACCCCGAGTGTGACGGCCAGACGAATCGCATAGGGCACCGCGCTCGGGGCATCGCTGCGCTTGACCAGGGCGCGCGCTGCCTGCTCCATGGAGGAACGTAGCGCCTGGTGCTCCGCACGGAGGTAACGGGCGACGGAAAGCAGGTCTGTCCGCAATTGGTGCAGCAGGCGGAGCAGGATGCTGGAGGTGATGATCTGTAAAGCGCCCCCGGCCATCACCAGCCCGGAACGAACCGCGGCAGCGCGCGGGGAAAAGGGAAAAGCAGAAGCGACCAGGAGAAAGACGATGAACTGCTGACCTACCCAGCTGACGCCGGCCTGACGTAAGGAAAGCATTCCATAAACGAAGCCTGCCCCGACGGTGAGGAGCACCAGGATGAAATTGGTGTGACCCGCTACCATGCCGATGAACGTGGCAGCACCAATGCCCAGCGACACCAGGATCATGGGAAGGATGTGGGACTCATCGATGTGCTGTTTGGCACCAAAGCCGACAGTGAAAGCGCCGCCGGCGGTGACCAGCGCGGCACCCGGATGGCGCAGCCAGATGCCCAGCCCGAGGCAGATGGCTATGGGCAGAACAAAGATGAGGTCGGCGCGAAAAGACTGCGCTTTCCAATCGAAGAAGTAGCTGTCGGCGAGGAACGGGGCGGTGGGCGAGGCTGACATCGGTAAAGCGACTCTTTCTGAGATAGGCCAGTTGCCGGGGATTGGGAACGTCGATAGGATACAGGGCGGAGGACGAAACATGCAGAGGTGGATACGTTTCGGTTTTCTGGTTCTACTGGCTGGTATGGTGAGCACTAGCCGGCCAGCGGTGGCGCAGGGGCGGTTGAGTGACAAGGATCTGCAGCGGGTGATGCAGAATTTGAAAGACGACGCGCAGCCGTTTCGACAGACCTTCGCTAACGCGTTGAAGAAGAGCACGATTCGTAAGACCAGCCGGGAAAAGGATGCGCGGGCGCTGGCAGATACGTTTGCCAAAGAGGCCAACCAGACACTGGAAACGTTCAAGCATAACCAGAAGGCGGATCAACAGGTGGCTGCGTTGGTGAATACGGCGGCGAAGATCGATCCGCTGGTGTATAGCCTGCAGCTGGACATGCAAACCACTTCGCAGTGGGAGAGGTTGCGGACAGAGTTGCACCAGATCGCACAGGCGTTTAGTGTGCCGGAACCGTACTTATCGGCTCAACCTTCGGCTGCTCCTAGTACCACGGGAACTTGTCTCAATGCGGTCGGGATTGAGCGGTCACGACAGTTGGTGAATGAGTGTCTGCAGGTTTCACCGGCTACACACCCTCCTTGTAATGCCCAGAATGCTTGCTCGTTGATTGTGGATGAGATTAAGCGGGGTTGTGCGCTGATTAGTCAGGGGGCTCCTGGGTTCTGCGCGGAGTATCGGTAGGGGTTTAGGGTTGCCGGTGTGGGGCTGTGGTATCCCACGTCTCGCGAAAAACGAGCGAGATATGGGGCACCCTTTTATTTGTTGCCTGGACAGAGCCCCGTCCGCTTTCATTTGTTGGTTGGACGGATTTTGAAACCGCAGCTCTCTCCTTGATTCGTTGAGCGGCTCAGCTACGGCGTCTGAGGGGCCTTGGGGAGGCTTAGGAGGTTGGCGAAGAGGCGATAGGCTCCCGGTATGCCCTCGGGCAGTTGGCGGTACAGAGCGTAGGCCACATAGACATAGGCGCCTTTTCCGTATCGAGCGTACAAGAGGCCGCCTTTCTGCTCGTCCTGGCCTTTGTCGTGGGTCTCGGTCAGTGCCTGGTAATGCGGGTCCCAGGAGTGCATGAAGGAGTGGCCACGCTCCTCAACCCATCCCTGAAAGTCGGCGGCGGTGATGCGGTTGGGCCAGGAGAGGACCGGGCTTCCCGGCTGCAGGATCTCGACTTCGTTGTCCTCGTCCACTACCTTTTCCGGATCACGGGTAAGACTGATGGGGTAAGGACCGTAGTTGTGATCGTACTCGCCACTGTTGTATTGGACGATGAGTACCCCACCCTGCTTTACATAATCCAGCATGCGGCCGTTGGACGTGGCGAGCTCCGGACGCGCGGCATAGGCGCGAATGCCCAGCACAATGACGTCATAGGCTGAGAGGTCGCCGGAGTTGATGTCCGCAGGCTGCAACAAGTGCACCGCTACGCCGAGGCTCTCGAGAGATTGAGGAACATCATCCCCCGTGCCCATGACGTAGCCTACCTTGAGGCCGGGAGCCAGCTTTACATCGACGCCCACCAATTTGTAGGGCGAGGCCTGGTAGTAGTTGTAAGGACGCAGGCCGGGGTAGCCTACGGTCTCGTATCCTCCGGTGTACTGATGACCCTGATACTCAGCGACCGGGGAGATCGGATAGGCGGC
>JBEKNJ010000025.1:0-147425 GCA_049522955.1 Acidobacteriaceae bacterium | reverse complement strand
ACAGGCGTTATCCGTCACTTCGACGTCACATTACGGTTGGCTACACCGGGCGTCAGGCTGGCAAGCGCTGAGGCTTTCGCGGTGGTGGGCGGCAGATGCACGGGTAGAGCGCATGGGTGCAAAGGCCAAACAGGGCAGTCGTGGTAAAGACTACGCTGACATGTGGTTCTTACTCCCACAGTAGTATGGTTTTGGGATATCGTCCAGAGCGGAAGAGGATTTATTTGGTAACCATGCCTGCGCGCTTTAAGCGCTTCGAAGGAAGTGGGTATGCTGTCGCCACAGTAGGGCCCGGGGGTCCCCCCGGGAACTCCGGGCCTCCATCTCCCTTTCTGGAGCAACATTAACTGTACTTAATGTTGCTGCCCGGCCTGCAAGCACCGGATCGAGAGATGCGGGACAAGAGATGCCGAAATAAGCGGGACGGAATGGGGATAGCCTGACCTGCGTGATTTATTTACCTTGAGGGTGGAGGAAAATCGCCCAGATCAAGCTGTCCCCGGCCCCCCCTCGTTTGTTGGGGTAGATAAGGGATAGACAAGGGGGATTTTTCGAAAATGTGACTCGCTTCCAGAAAATTGTTAAGGGATGTAGAGAGTTACGGAATCAATTCCGACTACTCCATGAAGGCGCATCGATCGGATGCAGATTTGAGAAGAGCAGAAGAGAAGTGAAACTGACGCACCCCGCCCCTACTGCACAGTCAGCTGAATACTTGTGGTTTGTGGTGAACTGCTCCCGGTTGCAGCGGCGGAGATCGAAATGGTCGAAATGCCTGCCGGTGTTCCTGGATTGCTCGGCGTAGTGCCCCCGCCCCCGCCACAACCTATCAAGGAAGCGCTCAAAGCACAGGCAGTCGTTAACAAAACGACGGCTTGCAACCATTGACGCCAACGGAGACTCGCCCTTCTCACGCGCGCCAGCCCCAGGAGGCCAGCCAAGCTCATGGCTCCGGCCGGAAACCATGGCTCTCTTCCCGGTAAACCAGGGGGATTCTGTCGCAAATCTGCGGTCGAAGCCGCCGTGGAGACTTTCAACATCACCTGCACTGGTTGACCGCCGCTCGGCGTGACCGATGGGGTAGCGAAGGCGCAGCTTGCCTGGCTGGGCAGTGCGCCACAACTCAAGGCGACAGCGGTCGCAAATCCGCCTGCCGGTGTTACCGTAACGGTGAAGGTAGCAGATTGGCCGGCAGTGACGGTCGCGGAGGCAGGCGATACGGCAACCGCAAAGCTGGGAGCCACGATGGTGACGGTTATTGGGGACGAAGTGCTGGCAAGGTTGTTTTGATCCCCTCCGTAGCTCGCTGTAAGCGAAGCGGATCCCGCACTGGCGAAGGATGCTGTCAGGCTCGCCGAATTACCCGAAATGGGCGCCGTGCCCAGGAAGGTGGTACCGTTCAGAAAGGTAACGGCGCCGGTCGGTGCACTGCCCTGAACCGTGGCGGTGAGCGTAACCTTTTGCTGTTCATCCACACTGGTTGCCGACGCGCTCAGGGTCGTCGTGGTGGCGACTGGCGCGCCCACAAGAGAAAGCGTGCCCGAAAGGCTGGAATTGTAGTTACTGTCTCCGCTGTAACTCGCATCCACCAGATGCTGACCGCCGCCCGGCAAAGTGATATTGGCGGTTGCTGTGGCGGTTCCCGTCGGCTCGCTGGTGTAGAGCGAAACGATGTTACCGTACCCGCCCACGGCCAGGTCGGATCTGCCATCGCCGTTGAGGTCTCCCACGGCGCAAACAATGACGAGGCCCTCACCCGAAACCAAAGTCGTGGGGTAGGCGGTGAATGAGCCGCTCCCGTTGGCAACGAAAAAGGTCAGGGTGCCAAATTCGTCCGTCAATGCCACGTCCGGAATGCTATCTCCGTTGAAATCACCCACGGTGATCGAAGTGATGGAACCTAAGCTATCGGGCACCCCTGATGGAGCAGAGGAAAACGTGCCATCGCCATTGCCGGCGAGGATCGTCACCGAGTCGGCCACCCCGCCGGCTCCGTTGGCGCCATAGTAGGCGCCCACAGCAAGGTCCAGCTTACCGTCTCCGTTGAAGTCAGCTACGCCAATGGGCGAGCCGTTCTTTGGGGCCGCCACGGTGTTGGCCACGGCAAAGGTGCCGTCCCCATTTCCGAGCATGATGGATATGCCATTGAAGCTGGTGAACGAGAACGCCAGATCGAGCTTACCGTCCTGGTTGAAATCTCCCATTGCGATTGCGTAGGGAATGCTTCCCCCCAAAGGGCTGGGCGGCGCTGCGTTGAAGGTTCCGTCACCGTTGCCCAACAGGACGGTTGAGGTGTTAGCCAGGACGGCCAGATCCTGATTACCGTCTCCGTTGAAATCTCCCGCGACGATCTGGCTGGAGGTTTGTCCCACGGTGGGACTCGAAGCAGCCATCTGGAAGGTTCCATCTCCGTTTCCCAATAGGATGATTACGGAGTTGGCGGCGGCGTCCAACAGAGCCAAGTCTTGTTTACCGTCTCCGTTAAAGTCCGCCACCGCGATGGGACCTAAAAAGTAGGTTGGTAATGAGAGCGCAGGAGCCGTGGTGTACGAACCGTCCGCATTTCCCAGCAGAATGACCAACGGCTGCCCGTTCGTGCCCCCAACCACTGCCACATCTGGAATTCCATCCGCGTTAAAGTCGCCCAGTGCCACAGCTTGGGTTTTGTTGGTCGTGGTTATGTGCTGCGGATTTGGCCAATCGACTCCCGAGACAACCGCTCCCAGCGCCGGCGTGGCCAAAACCGCACTTCCGTTGGAGGTATCCAGAAAGGATACGGTTCCTGTCGGTGGTATGGCACCGCCTGATTCTGTCACGGTTGCAGTCAGCGCGTAGTTGCCGGGACCCCCGGTTTCGGTGATGGTGGTCGTGGTCGCAAGCTTGCCGGTTGTGCTCGTCACCGACAGGGTCGACGCGATGGATGAGCTACCGGCGTCGTTGTTGGTTCCGGCAAAGACGGCCTTATAACTGTGATTGCCGATCCCAGGACGGAACCTGAGTATGGCCGTTCCCGCGGCTGTGAGCTGTGACGTTCCTAGTAAATGCACGTCAGTGCAGTTACTCGCCGAGGCATCGCAAAAGTTTACCTGGCCTACTGTTACCGCGGTTGATCCGGCGTCCACGGTTGCCGTCAGCGCCACCACGCTTCCGGCGGCCACTGTGGCCACTGCGCCTGCGCCAGAAGTAACGGCTAACGTCGTGACCGTGGGTGGTGGCGCAGCGGCATAAAGGGCCTGGCATGTCGCGCTGACTGCAGCTACAAGCGAGAGGTACCGCAACGCCCGAGCCCAGTTTTCTGGTTGGAGGATGAATACACGCTGCGTAGGACGTGGAGGTGCAACCCAGGGCAAATTCATAGCAGGACAACGACTCCGGTCACTGCGAGCGCTTCATCGCTGTTTGGTCTCTTAGCGACTAGAGACGTGATCCCTCGCAGACGTTATCGTCCGCACCGTTACCAGATTTGTGGCGAAATGCGGGAACAGTCTAGCATGCAGATGCGGATGGCCTGAACAGGCGTACCTGGGAGTTTCGTGGCAGACGGACTGACACTTTTGTAAGGACAGGTGACATCCATGATAGGTAACCGTCAAGGGAAATCTCCGTTTTCCCTTGACGGTTACCTATCATGGATGTCACCTGTTTTGACAGCAGCACAGGAACATTCCCGACTTTTTCGGTGTCTGAGAATATTAAGGATCTCGCTCGCAAGGAGGGACGATGGCCGATGACACTTTTCGACGCGCCAATCCATAATCGAAGCCGTGCTCGGAAGAGCGGGACCCTGCTGATCAGTGTCTTCTTGTTGTGCGGGGTTGTCGGCATTGCAGTGTTCCTCTGTCGGAATATGCCGGCGGAGCATCGCATGAACCGATTTTTTGCGGCCGTCGAAGCAAACGACCTGCCTGGAGCATTTGGCATTTGGAACAACGACCCCGATTGGCAGGAGCACACGCAAAGGTACGCCGCAGCCGGCTATCCCTACGGCCGTTTTGTCCTCGACTGGGGCACGGGAGGCGAATACGGCCGCATCAAAAGCCACAAACTCCTGCATACCACCTCAAGCTATGGCAATAACACCCTGCTTGCGGTGGAGATCAATGGCCGAAAAACGCCCCCGCTTGTTCTCGCGGTGGCAAGGAGCACCCACTCTATGAGCTTCCCGCCCTTCAACCTGACGCAGATGAAGAATGTGTTCGGATGGACGTACTGGCAGCTTAGCTATCGCTAGAAGGAGCCAAAGCGGCGACAGCCGGCTTGGCAACTCAGCACTCTTCAGGCGCACGAGAAAAACCGATGGAACCTGGGGACGTGGAAACCTGGGGACGGGAAGCTGTGAAGAAATCGGCAAAATGCACCCAGTAAGGAACTGTCGCCGACGCACTGATATGGCTAGACTGCAGGCATGGAGACCCCGCCGCTTTCTCCTCGCCTTGCATCGATCGATCGCTCCCAACTGCTTTTGCATTCTATCGACGTCGAGAAGCTGATCGATGAGGATCACTGCGCACGTGCGATTTGGGAGTTGATAGGACGGCTGGATCTCAGTCGATACCATGCCAAGATTGCTGCTGTAGAAGGGCATGCTGGTCGTGATCATACGGCGCCGCAGTTGTTGATCAGCTTATGGCTATACGCCTATAGCCAGGGCGTTAGCTCAGCACGTGAGATTGCGCGCCGGTGTGCCTTTGAGCCTGGTTTCGAGTGGCTTTGCGGATTGCAGGCGGTGAGTCATCGGACTCTATCTGGTTTTCGGTCTAGTCACAAGGAGGCGCTCGATCATCTGTTTGTGCAGGTAGTGGGCATGCTGAGTGCTGAAGGGCTAATCACAATGGAGAGGGTGACGTTGGATGGCACCAAGATTAAGGCCAACGCCAGCGGGAACACGTTTCGCCGGAAGGACAAGATCGAAGCTCATTTGGCATTGGCCCGAGAGCAGGTCCAGAAGATGAACGAACAGGCCGCAGAGGAGGAGAAGACGGCAAGTCGTCGGGCGGCTGCAAAACGCCGCGCGGCTCGGCAACGGGAAAGCCGCTTGGAAGCTGCGTTGCGCGAGGTGGAGCGGCTGCAGGAGGCGAAGAGAGACGACCGAGGCAAATATACGGCTCGTGCCTCTGGTACGGATCCGGAAGCACATGTAATGAGAAACGGCGAGGCTGGGACCGTGCCCAGTTACAACGTGCAACTCCTTACCGATACAACTCACGGGCTGATCGTGAATGTAGAAGCTACGACCGACGCTGTCGACTATCGCCAAGTGGAGTCGGCGCTTCAACGCTGTCGAGCAGAACTGGGCACGCTACCAAAACAATTGGTAGCTGATGGTGACTACACCAACCATCGATCCGTGCAGGCGACGGCCGCCGCCGGCGTCGACTTTTGTGGTTCATGGCAAGACAGTTGGAAGCCGTCCGAACAGGACGCCTTGGGCCGTAGCGGGCGCTTTATCAGTAGCGCTTTTCCCTACGATGCTGTGCGGAACGTCTACCTCTGCCCTGCAGGAAAAGAGCTCACTCTCCAAATCATAACCAACGAGGAAAATGGCGTGCGTAGGCATGTATACAAAGCACCGAAAGCAGCTTGTCGCACCTGTGCCTTGCGCGATCAGTGCGGGCCCAAGAACAAACGGCCTGAATGGAGACGGGCCGTCACTCGAAATGAGGAGCCTCCTGCTTCCATTGCATTTAAGGCCAAGATGGAGACCGAAGCTGCACAACAGATCTACCGGCAACGGTCACAGGTAGCAGAGTTCCCGCACGCCTGGATAAAAGAGCGATGTGGCCTGCGGCAGTTCCGATGCCGAGGACGTGAGAAGACATCGATGGAAGCAATCTGGGCCTGTCTCAGTTACAACATCATCCGGTGGTTCAGTATACGGCGCAAGCTCAATGCCGTCGCCACTGGCTAGGTAGTTAGAGAAGCAAGCTTGGCCAGTCCAACATCGCAGAGACGATCTGTATCGTTCAGACAACGAACAGCATGCGTTCTCCTATCACCGGTCACGATGGGATCGCGCGGTCGATCAGGAGCCGATCTGCACAACTCCCAGAGCAATCTTTCACACGTTCCCGTCCCCAAGTTTCCCCAGGGGGACGGGACGGAAATACCCCCGAGGATACTGCTCGCACGGAGAGCTTCATCTTTGGACGCAGAACCGTTCCACCCGCGGCCAATTTCGTTGGGGGGTAGCTCCGTCCGTCCCCAAGCTTCCGTCCGTCCCCAAGCTTCCGTCCCCAAGCTTCCCAAAGCGCTCTCTTTGAAAGCTTTCTCATGCTGTAGTCCTCAAGCGTGCGCTGTCAGACTACACCGTGGCTGCTTCCGAGCGCCGCAGGGTGACCTTTTAATCCCATCGAGTGAACCCCGATTTTTCGCAAAACGATGGGGGTTATTCCGTGTGTCCCGCATCTCCGGTGTCCGGCTTTTCCGAAACCGGGCCAGACCTGCACAACGGTCGGCCGAATTCGTGAATCGTGTGCTCATTCACGATTTTGATCGTTGTTGACGTCTCGTCCGTCCCCGAGTTCCCGAAGTGGACGTCTGGTCAAAATAAGTTGATATTTGATGAAGGACTTTGCAAGGGAAATTCGTTTATGTCTAAACAGTGGATATTATCGCAAATGACGGTCCCGCATCTCCCCATCTTTCGGCATCTCCCGCATCTCAGCGCCTGAAGTAATTGCAATCACTGCTCGGCGGAAGAATCATTCTCGACACGTTTGTTGCGAGGAACGAACAGACGCTATTAGAGACATGCCCCCACTGTGGCATTGCCACTCCTCTATCCCTCTGTCACTATCTGCACGACCACGGCCCACAAACGCAATCCGGTCTGCAAGGGCATCTTTACACCCACGGGAATGCAAAGGAGACGGCAATGCAATCAAAGCTAATAGGATTTGGGTTATTCCTTCTGTTCGGTGTAACACAATCGATTGCAGCACAAACCTTAACCCCTTCGGTGTGGTATCCGTACACAGATCGCGATGGTCTCATTCACAGCGTTAAGGTGGGGAGTGACCGTGGCCCATCCACCAACAACGGGCTCCTCTATACTGCCGAAGCTTGCGTGATCATGCAGTTGAACAATGTCGCCTACGACAGGAAACAGCTTTCAGATGCGGTCAAATCCGCCCAGGTCAAACCGGGACTATACCGTCGTTCCAAAGAGGACGTCAATGATTTTGAAGCTATAGACGACTACGTCGGCCTCGGCGCTCTGGCAGGTGTCTGCGGCTTTCATGACGTAGCCCGTGAAATTCTCAATTACGGGAACGGTGAAGAGCAACCCTCACGCGCCGCGATTCTGGCGCTAGGCATCAGTGACTTCACGTATATCCACGACAAGATCCAAGAATGTAAAAGCATACCGTATAACTACAACAATGTAGATCCAGGCAGTTTCTCCACGGCGACTTGGATGGGCAAGTTTCCTGCGGTCATCACACATTGGAAGTTAGGTGCCGGAGATCGCCCCACGTCAGACGAATTTGCAGTATGGAGCGCAGCATTGCTCTTCAGCGCGATGCAGAATGCGTCAGGTCAAGACCACTGGCTGCAAAGCTGGCTCATGGTGCTTACATATGAGATGTCCGAATATCACTCTACTGTCGCGGACTTTGCGGTGGCTCAGTGGTGGAGGATGTTTCATGAACGATACCCAGGCGGCGTGAAGCAAACGATGACGGAGTATTTGAGTGGCGCGCCCGGAAATCCATTGGCAGAATACATAGATGACTTCGAGCAAGCGCGAAACCCCTCCGCTACAGTCGTTGACAACAATCTCGATGCCACCAATATATTGGACTCCGTTGAAGGTCTGATGGGTATGAGCTGTGGTCAACCGCCTGACGCAGTATCCTGTATTACTTTTTCAGGCTTTTCTCCTACGGCATTTCTAAGCCCATTGACCTCAGCAGTCGCAGCTGCTGATGACTCGGTCAGAGTGGCCAAGGTAGCTCTGTCGACTGAACAACAGGAGCTCGTTGCTCAGAATGCCATGATAGACAGCGCCAGCAAACTTGTTGCGAATTTAAGTGACGCCGTTACGAATCTGCAGGCAGGGCGAGATAACATACAACAACAGGCGCAAAATCTCGCCCTTCAAAAGGCCGACATGATCGCCAAGGCGTTAGATAAGATACCTCTGCCGGTGAGCTGTACAATACCTAAGGTGCTCGGGGTTCCAGTAGGGCCGCCGATTTGTGTGCCTGGCGGATTCAAGAACTCACCCAACTTCGACAGTGTGGTCAACTCGATCGCGGCCTTAGACAAACAGGTAAACGCTGCTCAGGACCAGCTGAATGATGCCCAGCGACGGCTTGGAGACGCACAGAACGATCTGGTTGCTCATAATGTAGCGGTTATCGCGCTGAAGAACGGCATCGATCAGTTGCAAAAGGATCTGACAAAAGGCCAAGCCACTCTTGAACTTGCAAAGGGAGCTCTTGAATTTCCAACCGCCATTGTTCAGAATCTTATTCCATGCAGCAATTAAAGAGTTTAGTGGACATAGGAAAACGGGGGACGGGAGGATGTGAAAAAATTGGTTTTCGACTAACTAGCGATCTTCAGTCGAAAAACCTCGCGCCAGGATGCCCTCTGAGCGATTACTCAGGCTCAGGTGTACATTTCGTGTCAAAAACTAAGCCCTAATAAAATCAGCAAAATCATTTTTGTCACATCTTCCGGACGGGACGATACCTCCTCAGATCGCGGTGATTGTCGATCTGTAGTCCTAGGTATTACTGGATTTTACCCGGGCGCTGGTACGCTTGCTTTCCTCAGAATTCTAGCCAGTTCGCGGAACAGCTTTGGATGGCCGCGCTTGCTCGCGGGGTTATCGTTGGGAGATGCGGGAAAGACGAAATAACCACCGCTGGGATTCGCGCCGTGTTTCCCAATCTATTTAGGGATTATTTCGTCCGGTCCCGCATCTCCGACTCGCTCTTCTATCGTTTCGGCAAATTAAGATCGTTGAGGCCCTTGTATTTCTGGTAGGCGGCAACCTTCTTCGCGTCCCCGGTATCGACAGCTATCTTAAGCGGCCCGGAGATTTCGTCGATATCCTGAGAAGAGGTGGTGCTATCGATACCGACCACACCTTGATTGCCAGCCTTCGTGTAGGTGGCCTTGCCCATTCCGAAAAGCTTATCGAGACTCATGCTTTGCAGAACCTTGTCCATGTTTGCAGTCTGCTGTTCATCGAGATGAGCGACGATGTTGCCATTCTCAGCTCTGAAATGCAGGGTCCTGGCGCCCGCTTGCTCCTGGGCCGTCAGGTTGTCCATCGAGGCATTCGCCTTTTGGATCAACGCCAGCTTCGCCGGGTCGCTCGTGCCCAGGTCTGCATCCGCGGCGCTTGCATGAAGGGAGGAGTAGAGCTTATTGGCCTCGTCCGACTTGCCCTCCGCCAACAGTTTGATCACAGGAGCATTTTGCTCGATCGTTCTCAAGTCAGATGGATAGAGGTTGACCCCCTTGAGGTAATGGTCTCTCCCTCCGCCGGCCATCTCGTTTAATTTGGCAAATCCACCTGTAATCCGCGACGTGCTTTTTTCCTCCATACTGCCCCTATTTTCCGGATCATAGGCGGCAAACTTAGGACCTAACACATCCGTTACGCTTAAACCGCTGGCGCCCTTGGAATCATCGTGCTTCTTTTTGATCTTGCCCATAATGCCACCACCGGTTTTATCGCTGGCAAGAGCATTGTCCAGTCCAGAGCCGGTCAACTTGATCTGCACTCCCGCGCCATCCTTGGATATCTCAAATTTGATCGGATGGCCTTTCGCATCGGCGCCCAAATCCAATTGATCCAACCCTTGTTGGACACCCTGTGTTTTCAGCCAGTCGGCACCGTTGACCGCGTCTCTCGGCGGAACCACCCTGTTCTGTTCAACCACACTCGGCGGTTGCGCTTGAGGCGCAAGCATTGCCTCCGTTCGGATACAAGAAAGGGGCAGAAACAACACCGGAACGATCCATTGCGAAATTTTCATCACTCACCTCCCGCGATACACGTAAATGTTGTTGTGACGTTGACCTTTCCAAGCTCCAGCTCGCTCTCGGGCGACCGGGATGCCCCTCGGGCCAGAGATTTCCTGTCCTGACAAGAGCGCCAGGATTTACGTCGTTCTCCTTTATGAACGCTGTGAAGCTCAGCGCCGTCGTTCCCAAAGGCAGGGTTCCCCTTGGTGGTTCTGTCGACGAATGGCATGAACTGTGTGCGAATGACACGGTGTAAAATGGGCTCGCTCGCATCCTGAGTTCATGGCACTTTGTGGGGTTCCGCTTCCGTTGGCGAAGTCGACCTCGATTTTTGTCCGGCTCGATCGGGATCAAAGCCAGAGTTGCTTTCTTTTTTGGGCTGTCACTCCTTGTTTCGTAGGTTCGGAGGAAAATCCGTCATGGTTCCGCGAGATTTTGAAGTTTCCGACGATCCAGAGCCACCATCCGCCTCAGGCACAGAGGAAGTGTCAGCTTTCTCGGGCGAAAGATCTCGCGAGACGCTGGACGAACTGTTCTCGGTCGCATACGAGGAGTTGCGGCGGATCGCTGCCTCTCTCAAACGGGGCGATCAAAGCCCGACCCTGAATCCCACAGCTCTGGTTCACGAGACATGGCTGAAGCTGGCTCGTGCGCGAGGGCTGCAACTGGAATCTCGTTTGCATTTGAAGCGGGTTGCCGCCAAAGCAATGCGCTATATTCTTGCCGATGCCGCCAGACGCCGGCCCAAATCAAGTCAGGGAGACAATGACCAGCCGGTCTTCGTTACGTTCACCGATTTTCCGATGCCAGTGAAATGCGATAAGCAGTTCCTTGCTCTCCATGACGCCCTGGACGAGCTGGAACGACTGGATGCCCGCCAGGCTACGGTGGTGGAGTGCCGTTACTTCGGAGGCTTCGACGTCCCCGAACTGGTAGAGCTGCTCAAGGTTTCCGAGGCAACGATTACCCGCGACTGGAAAGCCGCGAAGGCCTGGCTGGCAGCGGAAATCCGCGAAAGGGATTGAACGGCGCCTCTTTGCCGCCAGAGACCACGATGGACAGAGCGCGCTGGGAACTGATTCAGAACATTTTTCACTCGGTTGTCGACCGTCCACCCTCCGAACGGTCTGCCGCATTGGAGAAGTTGTGTCAGGGTGACGAGAGCCTGGCCGCCGATGTCACCCGCATGCTGAAGGAAGTTGACAGTGACGACAGCGTGCTCAATTACGATTTTCCGCGGCTTGCGCAGGAGCTGATGGATGGCTCGGCCGTGGCGGCAGCTTCCGCACGGTTCGGTCCTTATCGACTCAAAGAGCTGCTTGGCGAAGGCGGAATGGCCGTGGTGTGGCTCGCAGAACGCGAAGACCTCGGATCCAGTGCGGCAATCAAAATTCTGCGCGACGCTTCTCTCTCGCCCGCCCGCAGACGGCTCTTCGCGCGAGAACAGCAAACCCTCGCGCAGTTGCATCACCCATCGATCGCGCAACTCTACGACGCGGACACTCTTTCCGACGGTACACCGTATTTCGTGATGGAGTACGTCGAGGGCAAAGCACTTGCGGATTACTGCCGCGAGCAAAAGTCCTCCATCGAACAGATGTTGCGGCTATTTCGTGTGGTATGCGAAGCCGTGTCGTATGCGCATAGTCAGGCCATCATTCATCGTGACCTGAAGCCTTCCAACATTCTGGTTAAGGACGACGGAAGCGTAAAGCTGCTGGACTTCGGAATCGCCAAGCGGATCGCCGATCTTCAGCAGGAGCAGCCAACGCAGACCAGGACTACGCCATGGCTGATGACACCCGCTTATGCCGCCCCTGAGCAGATACGCGGGGAGCCGGCTGGGACGCAGGCCGATGTGTACGCTCTTGGCGTCATCCTTTACGAGCTGTTGGCCGGAAGGCTTCCCTACGATATTTCGAATCAGACCCCCGGCCAGGTGGAACACCTGATCGAGCAACAGGAGCCGGTGCCGCCTTCGGCTTTGGCAAAGCAGGCATCGTCCCGGCTCCGCATTGGCAATGCCAACTGGGACGAATTGGATGTGCTCTGCCTGAAAGCGATTCACAAGGACACGCGCAGAAGATATGCGTCGGTTGAGGCCCTGATCCGGGATATCGATCACTATCTGAAATGCGAGCCACTCGAAGCGAAGCCCGATAGTCTCCTCTATCGAACCAGGCGGTTTGTGAGCCGCCGCCGCGTGGCTCTCACGCAAGCCGCTGTCGTGCTTTTGGTCATCCTGGCTCTGGTTGGGTTCTTTACCGTCCGGCTCGCACGCGCAAGGACACGCGCACTCGCCGCGGCCGCCAGAACCGAACGAATCCAGAGCTTCATGCTCACCCTCTTTGACGGAGGCGACCGGGAAGCCGGGCCATCGAACTCGCTGAGCGCTGCCACGCTGGTGGATCGCGGCGTCCTGGAAGCGCGCGAATTAAATGGGGACCCGCAGACTCAGGCTGCGCTCTATAAGACACTCGCAACGATCTATCAGAAGCTTGGTAAATTCGATCGCGCGGAGCCGCTGCTGAGATCGGCTCTGGCATTACAGAAAGCCGATAGGGCAGGGGACGTTCTGATCCCCGCTGACACCATGGTTTCCCTGGGCTTACTGCGCATAGACCAGGCGCAAATGAGCGACGGGGAACGGCTCATCCGGCAAGCGCTCGCCATCGACCAGCAAAAGCTCCCGCCCGGCGATCCTCAGACCGCGCGAACCATGTCGGCCCTGGGCCGAGCCCTCGAAGAGCGCGGCGCCTATAACGATGCGGTCGCGGTATTGAATGACACCGTGCGCATGCAGTCGAGACGACCGGCGGACATCGGCGACCTGGCGGACAGTCTCAACGAGTTAGCCGAGGTTCAGTACTATCTGGGCCACTACGATATTGCCGATTCCCTGAATCGGCGCACCCTCGCGATCGACAGGCAGATCTATGGGACAACCCATCCGCGCATTGCAGATAGCCTGGTAAACCTCGGGGAGATTCAGCACGACCTGGGCCACGATGCCGATGCGGAAAAGTATTACAGGGAAGCACTGACCATCAAGAAGTCGTGGTATGGCGAAGTTCATCCTGATACGGCAACCTGCATGGCAGCAGTGGGCCAATCGCTCGTATATCAGGGAAAATACGACGAGGCGGCTCCGTTCCTCGAGCGCGCTCTTGCCATTCAGGAGCAGGTCTATGGAAAAACGCACCCGCAGGTAGCCATCGCGCTCAATCAGGTGGGCGTACTCGAACTACGGCGTAAGCGCATGGATGCAGCGCTCGCGGACTTCATGCGCATGGCCGGCATCAATCGTGTGGCCTATGGAGACCGGCATTATCTTGTCGGCGTAGCCTTGATCAACGTGGGCGAAGTGTATTTCGAAGAGCATAAGCTTCCGGAGGCTGAAAAATACTTTCGGGAGACGCTGGATCGCTTCGTCGCTCAGTTGCCCAAAGGCCATCCCAATATTGCAATTGCTCAGGTCAAGCTTGGTAAAACGCTGGTCCTCGAGCACCAATACAGAGACGCTGAAACCTATCTGGTGTCTGGGTACGAGACTTTGATCAAGATGAATCCGCCCCCCGCGGATCGTATCGAGAGCACACGCAAAGATCTGATGACGGTGTACGACGCCCTCCATGAACCGGCAAAAGAAGAACAATATCGAGGAAAAACGACTCCGGCCTCAATGGTCCATTTCGGGGACGGACCGAAACAGTAGAGCGGATCCCAATATCCCCAATCAACCCATGCCGGTCCTCGCCGAGAGACGCGATTTCATTGGGGTCGCTTCCGTCTGTCACCTGGTTTTTGCCCCTTTGTAAATGACTCCGTTCTTCATGATGACTGTGAAGTTCTTACCGGGATCGCCGATCAGGTCAATACTCGTGAGAGGATCGCCATTGACCAACAGAAGGTCGGCCAATGCACCTTCTTTTACAATCCCAAGTTCGCCTTGATAAGGCGAGCGCGGACCACTTAAGGCGAGCAACTGAGCGTTGTCATAGGTAACGAGCTTCAGGATTTCGGCGGGTGTGAACCACTGCTTTAATAAGAGCAGTAGATTGTTCTGCTCCTTGTTTAGATCAGGCTCAAACAGCAGATCGGTTCCCCAGGCAAGTTTGACCCCATCTTTTTTTGCCATCGGCCACACCTTGGCGTTCCCTTCAAGAATGGCCTTGCGTTTAGCGCGACGCTCATCGGTCATGTTAGGCGAGTCCGGAATCAGATTCTGGGCGCTTAGCCAGACTCCCTTCTGAGCCATGAGCTGGATGGTCGATTCATCCAGCAACTGACCGTGCTCAACGCATTTAACGCCCGCTTCGATCGCCCGCCGCACGGCTTTTGGCGTGTAGGCATGAACCGCGACATAGGTGTTCCAATCATCAGCTGCTTCTACGGCAGCCTTCATTTCGTCGAGCGTGTACTGCGTCACATCGATGGGGTCGTATTCGGACGAAGTACCGCCCCCTGCCATCAGCTTGATCTGGCTGGCGCCCATACGCAGATTTTCCCGCGTTGCAGTCAGCACCTCGTCGCGGCCATCCGCAATAAAGGTGGCGCCGAGCTCTTCAGCCCGGGAAGGCTTACCAAAAAAACGTCGCGAGCGCTCCGACGGCGTACGAAAATCCCCGTGGCCAGACGTTTGAGAAATGATGGCACCCGAAGGCCAGATGCGGGGTCCCGCCGCTTTTCCTGAATCGATCGCCTGCTTGAGAGGGAAGATCGGTCCGCCCATATCCCGCACTGCGGTAAAGCCACGCAATAGCATCTGGCCGGCGGAGGCTGCTGCGGCCGCTCCGGCTTTCTCCGGCGTAGTGCCCGGGTCGTAGAGATCCTTCAGAAGCATGCTGCCGAAGGTCAGATGAACGTGCACGTCGATCATGCCGGGCATAAGCGTTTGGCCCTTACCGTCGATCGTCACAGCTCCCGAAGCTGCAGTGGCGGAAGGGTCAATGCTTGCGATGCGATTGCCGCGGACTAGAACGCTGGTTGGAGATCCAAGCCGGCCGCCAACGACATCAAGTACTCGCACATTGCGCAGAAGGATCTCGTTGGGCGCCGTTTGTGCGAAAGAATACTGCGTCCAGGACGCAGAAATTGCGCAGAACGCAAAGAACAGACTACGAACCACTGCGTAGAGTCGAAACGGCTTCATAAGGAGCTCCATGCTTACGGAAACAAGTCAAAAGCAACGATTCGATACCATCGTAGCAAGCTGGTATCTGGCTTAGTGGAAATGGATGGTGATACGGAAAATCACCCTTGCTGTGTAGCCTCTGGCTGGTCCGAGTCCCTCTCTCGGAACAGCACCGCACCTTCCGCAATCGCTGTGGCGGTTAGCGAAAGCGAACGGTCGTCCCCAAAATGAGCCCCTGCTGAGTGGCTTCCAGGCCAAAATTGCTTCCATCCTGCCGGTTGAAGTACAGACGCCTGTATCCGATCTGCGCAGTTGCGTTTTTAAGTACTTTGTACCCGGCGCCATAAACGATTTCCCAGGTAGGGCTGGAACCGCCGCCTCCGGCGTCACCGATAACGAATGCTCCGATCTTCGGTGTCACTCTGAAAAGCAAGCGCCCACCCCCCGTAACGTCGGCCCAGTTATTCGAACCCGAATAGGAAAACTGGCCAAGCGGTCCAGCGTCGAAATTTGAATTCGCACCGAGATGGTAAAAACGAAATCCGCCAAGCACGTCCGCGGCAAAGTGCTTCTGTGAGTAAACGCGGTAGGCAAACTCTGGCGTCAGCGTAAACGTGGTCGAGGTGAGCTTCACTTGTACGCTGATTGGAAGTTGCGGGACCGGGACAGCACCTTGATCGCCGACCCGGACAAAAAGAAGGTCGGTAAGCACACCTACGCGACCGCGGCGGACCTCACCCAATCCCATGAAACCGACCTTCAGGTTGCTAAAGATATCGCCAAACGACTGGTGCACGGCAGCCTCATGACCCTGAAGCTTCAAATCTCCATCAAGTCCGGCCAGCCATAAATAGGGTGAGGCACTCACGTGCCAAACGTCGTTGGCATAAGTGGCCTCTTGCTGAGGAGGTTCCACTTCGACCTGTGCGTTTGCTGTGAGAGAAAGCAGAAAAAAAAGCATCGAAAGCAGGAGTGGCGTCCGGCTGTAGTTTGCCAGGGAATTGTTGTTCATTCAGAGCCCCAGGAGTCGAAATGGTTTGGTTACCAGCATATACGTGGCTCTGATTCGGCCCTCGATCGAGCTTCATAGCTTTCCCCGAAGTTTGTGGTCCACAGCACTCCGGGAGCTGAGTCCAGTGCGACAACAGGCTGAGCCACTTCACTATAATAGAAACCATGCCCGCGACTTGTACACGGCGTGCTTATTACGGTGTAGCCATCAACCGCAAAGGTCGATTCCCCCGTCCCTGGCCTTTAACGGAAGAGCAGCGGCATTCGCCGGCCGGTCACTTCAGCGTAGAACTTCATCGCGCTGCGCTTCGATTAACAATGTGCGGCTTGCACCGGACATAACACTTCTTCGATGATTCACCGGATTTCATGCATCTGCGGTTTCCTCCTTGGCTGTTTACTCATGTTGAGCCTCGTGGATTGCGGTTACACTGCCGCCACGAACAGCGCAGTGGCGGAGGAAGCGCTCCGATTCGATATCCGGCACGTAGTCGTGATCTTTCAGGAAAATGTCTCCTTTGACCACTATTTCGCCACCTATCCGAACGCACTCAATCCGTCCGGCGAAGCACCATTTACCGCCCTTCATGGGACCCCTGCTGTCGACGGCCTCTCTCCAGACCTGCTGACCGACAACCCAAACGCCAGCAACAGGGGCAACGGTGCTGGGGCGACCAATCCATTCCGGTTGTCACCTGCCGACGCCGCCACGGCCGACCAGGACCATCAATACAAGGCGGAGCAGATGGCCTTCGACGCCGGCGCAATGGACCTGTTCCCGCGCTCTGTGGGGGCCGCCGATGGACCTGACCTCGGTAAGGGCATCCTCGCGACGACCGGTTTGACCATGGGCTACTACGACGGCAATACCGTGACTGCGATATGGAATTATGCCCAACACTATGCGATGAGTGATCGTTTCTTCGGCACCACCTTCGGACCGTCGACCATTGGAGCCATCAATCTCATATCCGGTCAAACCAACGGCGTGGTAGACGATGCAAGCGCTCACGGCAGTATCGTTTTAGATGGATACGGGGGACGTACGCTCTTCGCCAACGCAGACCCGATCGAGGAAATCTGCGCTGCCACCAACGGTGCAGAGGTCCACATGGCGGGCAGAAACATCGGCGACCTGTTGAACGCTGCCCGCGTGACGTGGGGGTTCTTTGCCGGAGGCTTCGACACCACGGCAACCAACAGCAATGGCACCACAGGTTGCCGCCGGAGCCATAAGTCGACCGTGACCGAGATGACGTCTCTGGACTATATCCCCTATACCGACCCTTTCCAGTACTACGCCTCAACCGCGAACACAACCCACGCGCGCCCCACATCGGTTCAGAGTATCGGAGGATCGAGCGACGGTATCACCCACCACCAGTACGATCTCCAGGACTTTTTCAACGCGGTGGCTGCGGGAAATTTTCCCACCGTCAGCTTTCTCAAGGCGGAAGCCTATCGCGATGGTCACGCCGGCTTTTCCGATCCTTTGGATGAGCAGGCTTTCCTGGTCAGCACAATCAATGTCATCGAGCAGACCCCGGAGTGGAAGAATACCGTCATTATCCTCACCTATGATGATTCCGACGGATGGTATGACCACGTCAACCATGTCCTCAACGGCAGCGCGACAACAGAGGATGTTTTCTCATCTTCGGGGAAATGCGGCGACGGCACGACCGCGCTGCCAGGTGTAAATTCAGCCACATTACATGCTCAGGGCAGATGTGGCTATGGCCCACGACTACCCATATTGGTGATCTCGCCCTGGGCCAAACCGAACTATGTATCTCACACGGTCACCGACCAGAGCTCGATTCTGCGCTTCATTGAAGACCAGTTTTTGGGCCAGCAGCGAATCGGCCAAGGCTCTTATGATGCGATCGCCGGCTCGCTGGACGATATGCTTGACTTCAGCCAGAGCACTCCGCAGAACGGAGCTGTGGTTCTACTCAATGACATAACCGGCCAGGTTACAGCCAGTCAATCACGCGATTTATTCGTCAGGACCTCACGTTACAAATCGCAAGGTGTCTGGTGACTCGGCTGGTGCGCCGGAGTAGCAGCGCCGCCTGGTACTCACGGGAGCAATTTGCCTTCAAGACACCGGGGCTTGTGGCCATGAACTGTCGATTCCCAATGCGCTCCGCCGCTTATATAGTGTTGCCAACCAGGCCCCAAGACATTTCTCCGAGGTCACCATGGCACGAACGATCGGCCGTGTCCTTACTTGCTTCCTGTTGTTGTTTGCTGCCGTGCTGCAAGCGCACACCTCAACCACGGCTGCGGCCGGGCGGGATGAGCAAGGCGCACAGCGAGAGGCTCCGGCATCTGCTCTGCCCCCCGAGGATGCCGTCGACATCACGTTGGGCCAGGCCGCCGCGCCCCTGAATGGCCCGTGGAAGTTCACCGTCGGCGACTCGCCCATCGACCCCAAAACCGGCCAGCTGATGTGGGCAGAGCCCGGCTTCGATGACTCCCATTGGGAGACCGTGGACCTGACGCCCAAGGAAGGGACGGTCAGTCCAATCGCCGGGTCTTCCGGCTACGTGCCAGGCTGGACGGCGCGCGGCCACGTTGATTATTGGGGCTATGCCTGGTACCGCATCCGGATACGCTGCCAAAGTCAGAGCAACCGGCCACTGGCTCTGGCCGGACCGGCCGACGTGGACGATGGCTACCAGGCCTTTGCGGATGGCAAGCTTCTTGGCAGTTTCGGAAACTTTTCCGGCACCCACCCGGTGATCTACTACACCCAGCCATTCCAGTTCCGTCTTCCGTGGAGCTGCCAGCAGGCGAGCGCAGCGCAGGTTGTGGCATTCCGGTTCTGGATGGAACCCTTGTCGCTCCTCAACGTACCGGACGCGGGAGGGATGCACAGCGCGCCACTGCTGGGCGAAGCGAGCGTGATTGGGCTGCACTTCCAGTCGCAGTGGCTGGAGCTGATCCGCGGCTACCTCATCGATGCCGCGGAAGCCGCGGTCTTTGCGTTGCTGGCGGTGGTGGCTTTCAGCCTGATTCTCTTCGACCGGTCCGACCCGGTCTATCTCTGGATCGGCCTGCTCTTCCTGACCACGGCCGCATTGAACGCCTGGAACTCAGCCGTTGCCTGGACCCAGTGGATTCCCGTTCGGGTCGATCTTGTCGTATATGGCACCGCGATAGGCGGCCTTTACGCGCTCTGGGTTATGGTGTGGTGGGTCTGGTTTGGACGGGAGGGCTTCCGCTGGCTTCCCGGAGTCTTGTTAGGGCTCGCCGCTCTGAGCGCCCTGTCGGGAATTTTGGGACAGGAGACTATCCCTGGGCTCGTCTCCCATCCTAATGCTCTGCGTCTCTACTCCTTGAACCAGGGCCTGACCTTCGTCTTTTTCGGGCTGCTCGCGTGGGTGGTGATCGACGGCATCCGCCGCCGGGGACTGGACGGCTGGCTGGTGCTTCCCGTGATCCTGCTGCGCGGCGTTGCCGCGTTCAATACAGATCTCGTCCGGTCGCACGTGTTCCGCAACTGGCTTCCCTTCGGCGTAATGGTCCATCCATCCGCAATCGCGAACTTCCTCGTCGTCGTGGTCATCGCGTTACTGCTGCTGCGCCGCTTGCTGCAGTCGGTCAAGCGCCAGCGGGAAATGGCGCTGGACGTCAAGCAGGCCCAGGAGGTGCAGCAGGTCATCCTGCCCGAGCGCCGCATCGCCCTGCCCGGCTTTGCTATCGAGACCGAATACCGCCCGGCGCTTCAGGTCGGCGGCGATTTCTTTCAGATCATCCCCGACTCTTCTGACGGCAGCCTGCTTATCGTAGCCGGCGACGTGGCAGGCAAGGGTCTCAAAGCCGGGATGCTGGTGGCGCTGCTCATTGGAGCCATCCGCAGCACGGCGGAGACCGGCTCCGATCCGGCTGCCATTCTGGCCGCGCTCAACCGCCGCCTGCTGGGCGCAGTGACGCCCGCGCCACCTGCCTGGCTCTGCGCATTGCCACGGATGGCAGCGTGAAGCTCGCTAACTCCGGCCATCTGCCGCCCTACCTCAACGGCGAGTTGCTGGAAGTCGAAGGTTCGCTGCCGCTCGGGTTCATCGAAGGTGCGGAGTCTTCGCTGCTGGAGTTCCAGCTCGCGCCCAATGACCGCCTGCTGATGCTCTCTGACGGCGTGGCCGAAGCCACCGACGAACGCGGGAATCTCTTCGGCTTCGACCGCCTGCTGGAACTGGTGCGCAGCAAGCCCTCCGCGGCAAAGATTGCGGAAGCGGCGCAGGCCTTCGGCCAGGAGGACGATATCAGCGTCATCTCCGTGACCAGAGCCCCGGCGCGCCAACCGGCGTTCGCATAAGCGCGGATTGTCGCGAACAGATTACCAGGCTACGGTTACGAAGATTTTTGAGACCACACTTCGCTGAGAATTTTTGAAGGCCGCGCTGACCTTTACGATTTAGCGTTGCCTCGCTTGCCGAGGGGCTGTGGTGTATAACCTTCGCCAGGCGCGACGCAGCTGGCGTGCAGAGGCAAAGCCGGCTCGTTCGGCCACGCACAGGCGGGCGCTCCAGGTCCCCTGGAAGTGGGAGGGGGTTACCTCAGTGATGTTTGGGGTGGCATGGATGGTGTGAGTCAGTCTGACCCCCAAGGCAGAGACCGAGAACGAAAGTCTCCCAGGTGTCCTCGTCTGTGACATTCTGCTCAGCCCATAGACCGAATAGGCTGATCTCACTATGAAACTCTTTATCGCCCTTGTTCTCCCCCTTCTTATCCTCGGATCTGCCATTGCCTTCGCTACAGTCGTTCCGAACGGGAACAAAATGCCACGACAACAGGCAGCACAACTGTACGCCGCCGTGACTGTGCGCTAGACCTCGCAACCGTCTGTCTGTCAGAAAACGATGGAGCGTTTTTGCGAACGACCGAAAGCAAACGTTTGCGGTCCTCTAGAACAAATATGAGGACATATGTGGACAGCCTGACCTGCGTGATTCATTTTTCTTCTTCAGACCTCTTCTGCCTATTTACCCCATTTCTCAAACTGCAATGGACTCACGTTTAAGCACTCGGACGCGGATACATCAATAGAACCTGAGTAGCCTTTGCGCGAGTACTCCCGTGCTGAAAAACGCATCTCGCCAGTGAGTAAACCCGGAAACTGTATCTATTAAGCAATTGTGGGTACTTCGTTGGTGCTCATCGCTGGCCTCCTGTATTGCGAGGGATGGCGGGCATGCTTATATCGCAGAAGCATTCAGGCTCGTCCCCTGATTCCCCGAACTTGGTTGGTCCCCGAGTTAGTCCCGGCAAGCAAGCTCTTGGCGAGTAGAGTGGCATCGACCGGCCAGAAACACTCCGGACGCGGCCGGCGTACGCGGGCTCTCCCTCCCTCGGGCGGCAACTCAGTATCTTTTCTATCCATTGTTTCGGCAGCGCATTGCGACCATAGACTGCGCCTAAGAGTGCTCCTGCAATTGCCGCGTTTGTATCGGTGTCTCCGCCGCGCATTACCGTATCCACGACACCTTCCTCCAGCGATGGCGCGTTCAGCAGTTGCCATAGGGCGTTCTGAAATGCGATAAGAACCCAACCTAGTTGATCTACGTAGTCAGCGGGTGGAGTGTGGGGCGCATCGAGTATCGCCGTCATCAACGGTTTCTCGACATTCATTTCTGTAGCCCAGCACTTCCACTGGACCTGCTTGCTCCAAATTGAACTGTGGCAAGTCCATCGTGTCTCGTGTTTTCTTTCGCATCATCATTGGGATTTCCTTCTATGCAATACACCGTCATTGCTGCGGGGGGGCAAGGGATTAGGCTCTCCCGTCCCCGAAACTTTCCATTCTCTACAACTTTGGTGCCCATTCCATAACGACTCATTACAAGTAGACTTCGTTCGAGGCTCCAGTCAAGCTATGAGGCTTCGCGCGCTGCCCTTGTCTTCCTGGTTGAAAATTTCGTTGTTCGCCATGCTGCTTGCGTGCAACGCCTGTAGCAACTCCGGCAGCAATAGCAGCAATAACAATGGCGGAAATAGCGCTCCGACGGCAGCGTCCACCGCCCCGGTCCCTCCCCTTAACCTCACGGCCGCCGGAGGTCACCAACAGATCTCACTAGCGTGGACAGGCAGCACCGGCGCAAACAGCTACAATGTCAAACGGGCAGCCACCAACGGCGGACCCTACACAACAGTGGCCGCGCCTGCCGGCACAAGTTATACCGACACGACCGTAACCAACGGAACTCCTTACTACTACGTCGTGACAGCTGTGAATGCGATGGGAGAAAGCGGCAATTCCAACCAGGCGGCCGCGACAGCGACTGCTGCGCCCACCGCCCCGGCTGCTCCCCTTAACCTCACGGCCACGGGAGGCAACCAACAGATCTCGCTCGCATGGACGGCCAGCACCGGCGCAACCAGCTACAACGTCAAACGGGCAGCCACCAACGGTGGACCCTACACAACAGTGGCGTCGCCTGCGGGCACAAGTTATACCGACACGACTGTAACCAACGGAACCACCTATTACTACGTGGTCACGGCAGTCAGCACCAGCGGAGAAAGTGCTAATTCCAATCTTGCGTCGGCGACGCCCAATGCGACCCCGCCACCACCTGTTCCCCCCACCTCTTCATGCGCTACGCCCATCAGCGCTGTCAACACAGCGGGCAACACCAATGTCGTAGGTGATGGAACTCCGGCCAGCTGTACGGAGAGTGCATTCGAAGCAGCCGTTGCTGCCGGCGGGGTAGTCACCTTTGATTGCGGCGCCTCGCCATACAAGCTCGTTCTCAGTTCCACCAAGTCAATCACCCAGGACACAGTGATCGACGGAGGTAATTTGGTGACACTGGACGGCGGCGGCCAGGTCAGGCAACTGCTTCTGAACACCAACAACTTCGATGCGACTACCCCAACGCTGACGCTGCAGAATATTACTTTAGCCGACGGTCATGGGACCGATAACGCAGGCACAGGCGCGCCGACCGGAGGCGGAGCGGTCTATCGCTATGGAGGAACGCTCAATGTCATCCATAGTCAATTCATTAACAACATAGGTCCGGCAAGTGGGCAGGATTCTGCAGGCGGAGCCATTTACTCGGTGGGTGTCGGCACAACGACGGTTGTAGGAAGTACCTTCCAGGGAAATCAGGCGAGTGATGGCGGAGCGCTGGGGAATCTAGGAGCTTCTGTCGATCTTGTCAACGACACGATTCAAGGAAACAAGGCCACAGGGACCGGTGGCAATCCAGGCAATGGAGGAAACGGAGGCGGCGTCTACATGGACGGAGCACACATTGTGATCACGATGTGTGGCACTCATATTGACAGCAACCAGGGCAACGCATACGGAGGAGGTCTCTTTTTCGTCGATGACGCTCTGGCGGGAACAGCCGCAATCGATCAATCCACTTTTGAGGGGAATTCAACCGCCTTTGCCGGCGGACTCTATCTCCAAGGCGCAACTGGCACCTTGACCAACTCGAGCGTTATCAACAATCAGGTTCAGGCGATCGACGGCGTCGGTCCATATGCTACGAACGCATTCTTCGATTCTGATTCACTGGGGAGCCTGAGCACTGACAATATAGGTCCGTGATACGCTGTGCACGGTTCGAGAGCTGTTCCTGGCGAGCACGTTATCATCTGGCACAAAAGCCGTTCTCCAAGCGGCGAGCCGTTTGGCATCAATTCACTATGGCGAGTTCAACGGCACCCTGTATCGGCTAAACCTGGCACCCACGGCTATTCCGGCTCAAAGGTAGGATGAATCGCCAGTCGACGATTGGAACGCCGAAGGACAGCCAGACAACAACCGGGCGGATCCAACTTCCCGTTGGCGGAACTAGTGGAAGTTTTTTAGCAGCATGATGTAGGAATCATAGCGTTCGTTTTGCCCGAAAAGGAGCGACTTGCCGTCGGGCGAGACTGCCAGACCGCCAATGCCGGCAAAGGGCTTCTCGAGAGCGAAGACCTGTGTCGACTGGCCAGTCGCAAAATCGAAGTAGTCGATGCTTCCGTTGGGCCGGAGAGTTGGGTTGTGATAGTAAATACCGCCAGGCGCCAGCGTCCAGTTGGTCCACCAATCGACTTTCAACGGCAGGTGGGTTTCCTCACCCGTTTGTAACGATCTTTTCCAGATCCCCTCCTCTGTGTATTTGGCGTAATACAGGAACTGTCCGTCGCTCGATTCGATTCCGTGGACGCCGCCCTTGGTCGTTACCTGCCTGGGAGGTCCTCCCTGGAACGGGATTTTCCATAGTTGGAAGAACGTTAGTTCGTGGGAGGCATAGAAATAAAGCCACGCGCCATCACGGGACCAGCTGGGAGCCCCCGTGTTCTCGCTGGGAAAGGTCGCCAGTATGTGGGGAGTGCCATCCGGCAGTTCGATCAGGCCGACGTGGTAGTAGTCCTGGGCTATGGTCTCAAAGGAGATATAGCGGCCGTCGGGAGACCAACGGGCGGTTCCCGTGATTCCGTGCAGGGAAGTCAGCTGAACGCAATTGGATCCATCACTGTGACACATCCAAATATCGGAATAACCCATGCGATCGGATTCGAACGCGATCTTTTTGCCGTCAGGGGAATAGCTGGGACGCCAGCTGCCACTCCTCCCGGACAGGAGCCGCACCGGAGGACCCTTGGCGTGCCGCTCGTCTTTCAGATCGAGGCGCCAGATTGTGTCCCACTGGTTGAGTGCCTGGTAAGCCAGTTGGTTCCCGGTGCGTGAGATGGAAGGATACTGGGCATCCGCACCCGCAGCCGCCACGCGCTGCGGCGTCCCGCCCGAGGCGGGAATTCGCCATAGGCTGGGTGCCCCCTTGGTTGAAGAGGAGTAGATGATTTCCGTACCGTCCTCGGTCCAGGCAGGAGGGCCTCCGGAATTATTGCTGGTGAGGCGCGACGGTTGGCCGCCGTTCACGTTCACCACAAACAAGTCGCCGGGAACGGCGCCGATGGGCCCACTGGCGAACGCAATCGAGGAGCCGTTGGGCGAGAATGCCGGGTAGCAATCAAACTCCTGGTTTTGCGGAGAAGTGAGCGGGCGAGTGGTCAGGTCGGAGAGGGAGAGAAGGCTCAGGCGAACTCTGCCCCAGTTTTCCAGGGCTTCGGAAAATACCAGGAATTTTCCGTCGGGCGACCAACTCATGGTGTTGCAGTCGTGAAAGAAAGCAGACCGCATTGTACCGATATGGCGTTGCAGGCCGCCAAGTGCTGGGACAACATACAGATTTTTTTGGTGGTTGGAGTCCACGCGGGCAAACGCTAGTTGCCGCCCATCCGGGGACCAGGCTGGATCCATGTCGTCGGCATTTTCAGTGAGTTGCAAAGGCTTTTCGCCGCCAACCAGGGCGGTGTAAATGCCTGGGTGCGATGCTCCCATATAGCGAAAAGCGACTTGGCGGCCGTCTGGAGAGACTGCCGGGTCTGCCTGGACGCCGGGCATCGACACCAGGGGCACCATCTCGCCGGCAGGCGGCGACGGCTCGCGGTGCCTGGGGAAGAATTTCAAGAACGCGATTGCGGAGAAGAGGATCAGTGCTAGCGCTCCGGAGAGGAGCCAGATCTTATTTACCGAGGCTCGGGCTGGGGGCTCCTCTCGTGGTGGGATGAGGCCGGCGGAGGAGGGTGCGGTTTCTTCTTTCAGCGGAGCGATGAAGCGGTAGCCGCGGCGAGGAAGGGTTTCGATAAGATGGGGCACTCCCGCGGAGTCGCCTAAGGTGGAACGTAACTTGGTGATGGCCAGATTGATGGCATGGTCGAAGTCCCCCACGCTCTGCTCCGGCCAGATGAGCTGGCGCAGTTCCTCCCGAGTGACGATCTCCCCAGGCCGTTGGAGCAAGGCGGCCAGGATCTTCAACGGCTGGTCCTGAACCTTGAGACGCCTGCCTGCCTTCCAGACTTCTCCCGTTTCGAGGTCGACTTCGAAATCCTCAAAGCGGCAAATCAGCCGTTGTTTCGAGTTACCCATTGGCGACACCGAACAAAGGGGGAATGAGGGTTTGATACGTAACCGATGTCGATACGAAGCTTTCGTCCGTCATTGCAATGCGGGGAGATCCCGCGGGCCCGAGTGGCCGACCCGGTGTGAGTCTTACGACGAATCGCGCAGAGGCTTGATTACAGCCGCTCTAACCGTGTTTGGGAATCCCCGAACTGCTCCAGCTTTACGTCGAAACGATCCATCAACGACAGGTACAGGCTGCACATCTTGCGGTTGTCTTCGCTGTCCTTTAAGTAATTCAGGGTGCGCCCTGTTTGTAGCGTGCCGCCCAGGCCGCCGGCCAGCACGAGGGGCAGGCGGAAGTTGTCGTGTTTGCGGCCGATCCACATGTTGGAGAGGAACATCAGGCAGGAGTTGTCGAGGACGGTGCCGTTTCCTTCTTTCATGCTGTCGAGCTTCGAGGCCAGGTAGGCGTACTGCTCGACGTGGAAACGAGAGATGCGCTCGTACCCATCTGAGTTGTTGTTGTGCGAGGCGGAATGGTGGCCATCCTTCACATCGAGGAAGGGATAATACATGGCCGATAGATCATGCGAGATGATGAACGAGGCGACGCGCGTCTTGTTGGTTTGGAACGCGATCGCAATGATGTCGCACATCAGGCGGGAGTGATCGCGCAGGTCTTCCGGAAGCCCGTTGGCCGGCCGTTCCATGGTGGCGGCGACGGTGTTCTTGGCTTTCGCTGCGCCGTCGGCGTCGCTCTTGTCTTTGCGCATGCTCTCGACGCGCTTTTCCACCTCGCGCACGCTGGTCAGGTATTCATCGAGCTTGCCTTTGTCGGTCCCACTGATGCACTTGGAAAGATCCTGGGCGCGGTCTTTTACGCGGTCGAGGATGCTGATGTTCTGCAGGCTTCCACGGTTGTCAAAGAGGTTGTCCCAGGCGAGCGAGGGGTAGACTTCGATCGGGACAGGCGAATCGGGACTTTGCCAGGAGAGGTGGGAACTGTAGGCGAGGGAGAAGTTCGACTCGTGGTAACCCGTCATGGGCTGCTCGCAGGCGAGCACGATGCTGGATTGCGGAGTGTCTTCGCCCACGTGGTTGGCAATCATCTGGTCGACGCTGATGCCGGAGTGGATGATGGCACCTTTCGAAATGTGGGCGCCGGATAAGAGACTGCCCGTCTGGGCGGGATGAATGCCCTGGCCGGTAAGCGCGTGGACGTAGAGACCGTCGATTACGTTGATCTTTTCCTTGAGGGGTTCGAGGGGAGACAGCGTCTTCGAGAGCTTCATGTCGGCGCCCTGGCCCTCGGCGCTCCAGTGATCCTCGTTAATGCCACAACCCAGGAAGACGATGCCAAAACGCTTGGGGAAGGCGGAGGGCGGTGGGACATCCGCTAAGGCATGCAGCGACTCCAGCCAAGGGAGGGCAACGGTACAACCAGCTCCGCGGAGGACGGCGCGGCGGGAAATGGGAAGGGCTAATTTTTTGGTTAATCGCGACATGAAAGCTGATCCCTCAGCGGCTAAAGCCGCACTTCTTCTGTTTGAGAATCGTGTTCGGCGTTTCCACGAGAGGTCCGCAGAACTGCAGATCCCTCCACATCGGTCGGGATGACAAAGGCGAGGCTTGCGCCTCCATTGAGCGTCTGTTGAGTGGATTGAAGAAAACCGCAGATCCCTCGGCTTCCCCAGATTTCCTGTCGAGAGTTGCGCCTTCGGTCGATTGTATGTGGTTCTCGTTAGGGAGAACCACATACGTGGTCGCCAGTGAGAGCGGTGAAGCAGGAAATCCGGGTACGCTCGGGATGACAAAACGGGACAGGCGTGTCGGGGTGAGGAAAAGATAGACCGTTGATGGGGCTTCGCCCCGTCTTTGTTGACCCATGTACGCTGGTGCGAGCATGGGGCACCCGTTCAGCGGGGGGAGGGTGGGGTGTGAGTCGAAAACCGCGCGCTCTCGGGTCATGGTTCATGCCGCTTTCCTGAGGCTATCTGCGTCTCGGGCTTCTGAGGCGCTGGTATTCGTTTGTTCCGGAATTGCGGGCTCAGAACGATGGTTTCTACCAGCGAATCAAAGCCGTAGCCTTGCTTGGCTAGATTGCTCTGCATGGTGTCGACCAGCTCTTCGTCGGAGAGTTGCAGCGTCCGGTTGAGCGAGTAACTGAGCAGCTTGCGGCAAAGGTTGTTGATGAATTGATCCTGACGATGATCGCGGATAAAGTCGCGCAGACCTTCAAAGCCAACGCCGTTGACGCCGCCTGGATAGGTGACCGCGGTATCGACCGGCCGCCCGGCCATGTCTTTGGTCCGCAGATCGCCGATGGGTCCGTAGCCTTCATAGGCCAGGCCAAAGGAATCAAAGCGCTGATGGCAGGCGGCGCAGAAGGGAACCGAGCGATGCCTGGCCAGCATGTCGCGTACGGGAAGATCGGACTTGGACTCATCTGCCGGCAGCTCGGGCACCACAGGGGGTGGGGGAGGAACGCGGATGCCTAATACTTTTTGCACGACCCAATTGCCACGCTTCACCGGGCTGGTGCGCAGTCCGGGTGAGTTCTGGGTCATGAAGACCGACATGGGGAGAATGCCACCTCGTCCGTATCGCTGAGCATCGTCGATGCGCACCCAGTGGTCTACATCGCCCTGGACTCCCGGGATGCCGTAGTGCCTGGCCAGCACCGGGTTCACAAAGGTGTAGTTGCCATAGATAAGGTCGAGCACGGATCGATCGTTCTGGATCGCGTCTTCGACGTAGCGGATGGGCTCCTGAAACATGGCTTCGCGGAGGTCGCCGTTGAACTGGGGAAAACGAGCGCGATCGACAGCGTTGTTGGTTTCAAAGAGACGGAAGTTGAGCCAGTTGCCGGTGAATTCCGTGGCCAGGCCGCGCACGCGGGCATCTTTCATCATGCGGCGGGCTTGCGCGAGCAGGACTGAGGGTTTCTGCAGGTCGTTCGCGGCTGCGTGACGCAACAACTCTTCATCCGGCATGCTGGCCCAGAGGAAGTAGCTCAGGCGGCTGGCCAGGGCGTAACTCGATAAGGGCTCGGAGGGAACAGCACTCGAGGTCTTGAGAACCACGGCGTGGGATTTCAGTGTAGCCGTTTGCGGCTCAGACACATCGAGCCGGTAGAGGAAGTCCGGCTCCATCAGCACGCTGGTCAGCACGTCGCGGACTGCCTGTTCGTGGGATAGCTGATTTTTCGTTCGCGACTCGTGATAGTACGCGAGCAGATCGGCGCTTTCCGCCGGGGTGAGGGGGCGGCGGTAGGCGCGCGCGGCAAATTCGAGCAGAGATTGTAACTGCCTCGGTTCGGCGTCAGCGCGCTCCTTCTCCAGGCTGCGGAGCGTGGCATTCACCTGGTTGAAGTGATCGCGGATGGCTTGGGCGGCTACGGGGTCGTTGGAGGGATCGGCCGCAGCCTTCGCCAGGTAGACGTCGCGCATCTTGAAGATGACTTCGGTGTCGGTGACGGCGTGGTCGGTAGGGCGGTCGGAGCCGGATTCGAAGCCTTTGCCGAAAACTTCTCCGCTTTGATTGAAGTAGTACTGGGTCCAGGTGTGGGCGGAGAAGTCGGATATGTAATCGAACTCGTTCCACAGACGATCGAGCTCCTTTTTCTGGGTGTCATCGAGGATGAGCTGTATCAGGGGCAGATCGTCACGGTAATAGCCCATGGTGTTGTGATAGCCGGCGCTGAGCAGACGGCCTTTGTCCTGCGAGTCGTCGGGGAAATAACGGCCGCGTTCGCTGATGAAAAAGGCGTCGGGAAAGACTGAGGCGAAGCGGGAGAAGGCGGCTTCATAACGTGCGCGCTGGGCGGCCGGCACGATCAGGTCGGTATCGTCGGCGCGGGCCTTTGCGGAAAGAGCGGCCCAACGGGGCGCCGCTTCCTCGTGGAGATCGGGGTATTTCGGGATCGCCGGGACGACGGGGGGTGGGTCGGTGTCGTTGCGCAAATCTTTGGGATCGCTGTCGCGGCGGTGCTCGGCGTATTGCTTCAGCTTCCAGTTCAGAAGAGGCTCGGATTGCGCGGGCAGACCGGCCACGACCGGCGCAGCAAATTGCATGGCGGTGTGGGCGCGGATCTTTACTACGAAGTCACGCATGGCGGTGCATTTCGCGCGCAGCCCCCCGGTTTGCTCAGCGTCAGGCGGGGGCAGTGCTGCGAACATTTGCTGTAGCTTGAGCACCGGGCCTACCGCGTTCTGGTCGTGCAGGATCTGCCAGACCATGGGCAGGTATTTGGGGCTCAGCTTGGCATCGGTCGCGGTGGTGGCGAGGGTGGCGTGAGGTTTCCTGAGGGCGACTCGGTATTTGTAGCGCCAGGCGGCCTGGAAGTAGTCCGCGTAGTTGGTGGGCTGGGCGAAGTAGAAGTTTACGATGCGCTGGATGGCGTACTTTTCGCGGTCGGTTTCTACCAACATGGGGTAGGAGGCGAAGTCGATTCCATCGGGTTTGAGGACGGCGTGATCGGCAACTTCGCGCGCGGCCTTCAGGTATTTATTCAACAGCGCGGGCGACATGGTTAAGGATTCGCCTGAGTTGTCGAAGCCGGCCTGGTTGGCGGGATCGACGGGGAATTGCTTGGCGACGTGCATGTCCTGGCCGGTGAGGTCGCGGATGGTGTAGTCGTACTCGGCGTTGCTCAGGCGGCGGGCCATGACTACTCCGGGGTCGCCGGCGGCTTTCTTGATTTCTGCCGCACGCACGGCGGCTACCCAATCAATGACTTGCTGCGCTTCGGCGGCGGGCGGGGGCGGCATCGGCTTGGGCGGCATTTCCTGGTTCTTTAGCCGCTCCGCCAGGAGGGCCCAACGGGCAAAGTCGTCGGCGACCATGTCGACGTTGGTATAGGATTTCAGGTCGAACTGGGCGGGGGCCATTTTGCCGCTGTGGCAAGCGACGCAGTATTTGCCTACAAAGGGTTTTACGGTTTGTTCGAATTGCTGGTCGATTGGAGTTGTTTGTTGCGGGGCTGCGCCGGGAGTGGCAGCATCCGCCAGGGTGGCGGCGGTGAGGGTGAGGGAGAGGAGAAGGGTCCGAAACTTCATTACAGAGCGCCTCTGGCCTCAAAGTCGGGGGCGTAAGTAGGTTGGTAACCATGATACCTGTTCAGTGGGTAGAAGGCCAAAGGTAAGAGACGGTTGGACTTCTCCAGTTTTCCAGGGGGAACTTTTACGGGTGCGGGATAGGGCGGGACGGATTGCAAAGGAGATACCGGCATGGTGGTTACGAGTCGACGGGGATTTCTGACGGGGGCGGCTGCCTGCTGGGCCGGGCTGGCAAAGCTTGAGGCGCTAGGATTCGACGGCGGTGCTGGGCTGCCGAACTCCGTCTTTGCCTACGAGTTTGGGGATATCAGCCCAGCGCAGCAGGCCGGGTTTGCACGGGAGTATAGGTTTGCCGGGACGGTGTTCGATCATGCCCGGGATATCCCCGAGCGGTTGCGGGCGCTGGACGAGGCACATTTGCAGTTGTTCTTTCTTTGGCTGACGGTGGATATCAGCCAGGGCCAGATCAAATATGAGCCGGGGATGGAAGCCGCGATCGAAGCGTTGCAGGGGCGGGGAACTGTTGTATGGGTTGCGATTCAGGGGGCGGATGCTGGGGTAGGCGCGGAGGAGCGGACGATCCAGGCGGTCGATCGAATTTCCGATCTCGCCTCTCAAGCGAACCTTCGGGTCGCGCTGTATCCGCACTATGGGTTTTACCTGGCGCGGTTCAAAGATGTGGTGCGGGTTGCGGAACGCGTGGGACGCAGCAATGTGGGGGCCACGTTTAATCTTTGCCATGAATTGCGGTCGGGGTTTGAGGCGGATTTTCCCCAGCTGCTGGATAGGGCGATTCCGCGGCTGTACGGGGTCACCATCAATGGGGCAGACCGGATGGGGCGGGATTGGAATACGTTGATTCAGCCTCTCGGGCACGGGGATTTCGATGTGGGCGAGTTGGTCGGCCGGATCGTGAAGGCTGGGTATCGGGGGCCATTCGGGATTCAGTGCTATGGGCTGAAAGGGGATCCTGGGGTGTATTTGAAGCAGTCGATGGCGGCCTGGCGTGCTATTTCGTTGTGGGCTGCTCAGGGTTGAGGTCCCGAATACACGACTGATCGTGCGGAGATAAAATTCTCTTTGGGAGCAAAGAGGAGATTTGAATGCGTATTGCACGAGCGAGTATGGGCTTGATCCTGGCACTGGGCTGCGTCTGCTTGCATGCGGATGAGAGTGATCCGCAAAAGGTAACCCTGGTCGGAACCCTTCACCGCGCGATGGCGATCGGGGCAGAAACAACTGGCTGGATGGTACAGGTCGATTCGGACACCATGATCGACGGCAAACCCATCAGCTCGATTGAAGTAAGTGATACCAGTAAGCCCAAGCAACTTGAGGGTTTCGAGAATAAGCGCGTGCAGATCGCCGGTAAGGTCGCCTACCGTCACGGGGTGGAAACTGGAACCCAGTCCTATGTTGAGATCACGAAGATTAAGGCGGCTCCAGCGCAAAAGCCGGACAAGCCCTGAACGGGGGACTTGAGGGTAGGAAGGGACCTCGGGCTCAGCTATTGCGTCGCAGCCAACAACGAAACACGCGGAACGCTGATTTGTCTCTCACGCTTGCGGGTTTGGGCTATGTCATAGGAAGACTGCATACGCATCAGCGTGTCCATCTTGACTCCGAAGGCTTTCTCGATGCGGAGCGCCATTTCGCCTGAGAGATTGGCCTTGCCATTGAGCAAACTGGACAACGTAGGCCGCGAGACGCGCAAGGCTTTTGCAGCTGCGGTAACGGTCAGCCCTGCGGGTTCGATGATCTCTGTACGAATAAAGTCCCCGGGATGGGGCGGATTCTTCATCGGCATGATGTTTCTCCTTGGCCTAGTGGTAATCCTCTAAGTTGATGTCGTAAATCGCTCGCTCTTCCGTGTCGACGCGAAACGTCGATCTCCGATTGGCTGTGACGCTGAGACTCCACGTGCCTTTGCGGTCCCCGGTCAAGGTATGCACTTTCCAGAAAGGCAGCAAACGCAGTTCTTCGAGGTCTTCCATATCGTCCAAAAAGGCCAGCATCTTGCGGAGCCTGTCCACGGCATCGGGCGGGACGCCCTTCGCGGCGTCGTCCTCATAGAGCCTTCTCAAACCCTTATGGGCGAAGCTTTGTATCTTCACCTGAGCAACTGTAGCCCGTAGCCTAACAGTTGTCAATGGGACCGCGCTGACCACACAGAGCCTCGTGGCTTCCACCTGGGGAGGGATACGGAAGTAATGAGCCAAAAGTGCTAAAGCCAGGTTGTCTCCGGCAGTGTAGAAGTGGCGGGAGGCTTCCCCGTGAAAACTCTGATGGTTACGCTTATCCTCTGCTCTGTAGCGTCCGCCAAAGACAAGGCCGGCGCGAGTTATCAGAATGCGATCTTTCAGGAAAGTCATGCGGAGCCGGTCCGCGTGAATTGCTTTGATTCACAGTTAGGCAGCAGCATGAGTAGTTGTCATGATGTGGAGATGCTCGTCTACACCGTAAAAGCCGGGGAGACGGTCTACACGCTGACACCTGCCGGGACGATGCCTCATCACGAATCTCTGTGGAAGCAGCCGGCAGGCGCCGCGGTGGCGGTGTGGAACGATGGGAAGCATGTGCATGTGCGCACCGGCGCGAAAGAGTCGCAGTACGACATTATGGGCGAAAGCGCCGAAGACGCGAGCCGGTGAGGGTTATGCCGGCACGTACTGATCGAGATAGCGCTTGGCCATGCGAAAGCCGACTTTGTAGGGTTCGCTGAAATCCGGGCCAGGATTGTCTCCCGCACCGTAGAGATTGTCCTCGTGCTCAATGCTCATCGCTCCGTCGTAGCCGACGCTTTGTAGAACGCTGAAAAATTCTGGCCAGGGGATACTGCCCATCCCGGGTATGCGGAATTGCCACCAGTGCGCCTCGTTGACAGGGACGATTCCTCCCCGGCGCACGATGTCCCAGTGAATCTGGGTGTCCTTCAGGTGGACGTCGTAGATCTTGTCAATGAAGTCTTTCGCGGTTTGAATGGGATCCATCATTTGCCACAGTAAATGAGAGGGATCGTATTGCAGGCCGACGTAGGGAGAATCTTTGAAAGCGTTGAATAGCGCCTCGAATCCCACCGGGCTGGTGGCGATATTAGGGCCGCCCTGCCAGGGCTCCCACAGGATACGCACCTTGTACTGCTGGCAGGCGGCAAAGTACTTCTCGTGGTAGACGCGGACGATCTCGTCTACTTGCGCTTCGAAGGTTTTGGAGGGATCTTTGCCGGATTGCGTTCCGATGTAGGGGACGCCTAACTTACCCGCCAGCTCGATGGTTTTCACAAAGTTGCTGTTTTGGCGGTCGCGCTCGGTAGGGTCGGCTGCGATGTGATTTGCATTGACCTGCAAGGCAGAAACGTGAAGGGCTTTGGCTGACAGATGTTCCTTGACGCTTCCTATTTGTTCGTCCGTGAGCTTCGCCGTATCTAATCCCGGGACGCCCGCTCCGGCATTGAGGATCATGTTGTTGAATCCTTCGTGCAGGGCGAAGTCGACGTTGGCTTCGGTGTATTTGCCTAGAATGCCTAGCCGCGGCTTCCATTCTTTCGTGCGTGCGCCTGCTTTCGGCAGGGCCGCGAGAAGTGCTACTGCGGTTGCGGATCCGAGTAAAGCGCGCCGGGTCAGGTTTCCGTTTGGCCCCACTGTGTCCTCGCTTTCCTTGAGTGCCTTTCCGGCAGTATAGTTGACGATCTCTCCGAGAGGTTTCTGGTGGTCAGGATGAACCGGCGTAAGTTTCTTGGGTCCGCTGTCGCTGCGGGGGTGTGCTCCCGCCTGGCCGTAGCCAGGGATCAGCCGCTGCGCATTGGCGTGACCGATTGGAACCTGAACCTGGGAGCCAATCCAGAGGCTGTGCCGCTGGCGGCGAAACTTGGATTCGAGGGAGTGCAAATATCCTTTGGGCGAAAGCTGGTGAATGACAAGATGCCGGTGGACGATCCGGAGGTGATTGCCCGCTACCTCCGTCTTTCCAGGGAGAACAGGATTCCCATTGATGGAACCTGCGTCGACAGGCTGCATGACAACGGCCTGAAGAGCGATCCGCTGGCGCCGAGGTGGGTGCTCGACTCCATTCGGCTGACCAAGGCGCTGGAGACGAAGGTGCTTCTGTTGCCATTCTTTTCCCGGTGGGCTTTGCAGACCCGGGAGGAGATGGATTATGTGGGCGACGCGCTGCGTGACCTTGCGCCGGAAGCGGCCAGGGCGGGAGTGATTCTGGGGCTGGAGAATACGATCTCCGCTGAGGATAACGTGCGCATCATGGAGAGGTCGCGCTCGGCGAGCGTGAAGGTGTATTACGACGTGGGGAACTCGACGGTGGCGGGATTCGATCCGGTGAAGGAGATTCGGTGGCTGCGGAGAGAGCGGATTTGCCAGTTCCATCTGAAGGACAATCCCCACTACCTGGGTGAGGGAAGCATTCAGTTCGCGCCTATCCTGCGGGTGATTCGGGAGATTCAGTTTGCCGGGTATGCGAATTTGGAGACGGATGCACCTTCGAAGCAATTGGATGCGGACCTGCGCAGGAATCTGGCTTATGTCCGGAATCTGATGGCGCAGGGTTGATTTGCCAGCATCGGGAGGATGAAACTTTTGAATTCCAGTCCTTCGCGACGAGAATTCTTGTGAAGGGTTACGTCGAAAGCATCAAGGCAATGGTGGATGCAGTGGGGGTCGACCACGTCACGGCTGGCCACGCCTAAGTGGCCACTTACAATAAGTAGACACTTAACTCAGATAAACGGGTTAGATAACCTCGTCGCCAATGAGTCTCTTGGCGTGCGATTGGCCTGCAGATGTTTCCGAGGCCAGACCGTGGCGCGCCCGATACGGATATCGCATGCAGAAAATAAAGCATTTTAGACGAGGCTACTGTAAGATAAGTTTCGAGATCCTGCTCAATAGTTTTCATTCTTCCTGGCGGCTGGAGATTGAGAACACATTTTCTTTTCCGGTTTATTCGTTTGAACCTTTAACTTGTCTTCGTCGTCAGTAGTCGATGGGGTAGTGTTTCTAGTTTCAAACGTTCAATAGGGAACTGCCTGGTAAAAACGCACTTGACAGGAGATAACATCAACTTATATCTAGTTAGCCGGAGGCTAAAGCACGCTTGAAAGATTAGCCCGCACGTTTTGTAAGTTCACTAGGGAACTAACAGAAAAGGCGGACGGAATCAGTGGAACTGAGATACCCGAGAAATTGCGCAAGCTTTATCTGTGAGCAGGACCGGAGTACCAACCGCATTGCAACCTTTTTCAGAAGGCACTACCCCACCCTACAAGCACTCGAAGGACCCTCTCTACCAAGCAACGTGAAGCAGCTGATCCGGGCGGGGATCTTCCTTGCCTGCATGCCGGTTGTGATGTCCCTTCAGGCGGGCGCACAGGTGCTCTTTGGTTCTGTCGTGGGCACGGTTACAGATGCAACGGGCGCGGCCGTTCCGGGCGCAGCCGTGTTGATTACAGAAACCCAGACAAACCAGACACGCTCAAGTGTGACGGATGCAGGTGGGGTATACACCATCTCAACGGTGCCGGCGGGAACCTACAGGATCAATATCAGCAAGCAGGGGTTTCAGACATTTCAGACGGCTAGTGTAGAGGTGATCGCGAACAACGTGGTGCGCGTGGACGCACCACTCGCAGTAGGGACTACCTCGCAAACAGTCGAGGTGCAAGGTGCGGCCGCTGCCGAACTCCAAACTGACACAGCAGACGTCCACTCCGAAATCCCAAGCCAGATTTTGGAAAACGCGCCCCAGGCCACGCGTACCTACCAGGGTGTTTTCAACCTGGTCCCCGGCATGTCGCCCCCGGGTGGCCAACTCTCAGGGGGCACCAATAATCCTTCCAAATCGATGCAATTCGCAGCCAACGGAACGGGGGTCCAGGGTCCGAACGTCCGCATCGAAGGCGTCAGCGCCACCAACCCATGGGTTCAGCAATACACAACTTTCGTGCCCGCGAACGAATCGATCGCAAGCGTGAACATTGTGACCAATAGTCCAGATGCGGAACAGGGGCTTTCCGGCGGTCCCTCGGTGAGCGTGCAGCTTAGGAGTGGATCTAACGGGATACACGGGGCGTTCTACGAATACAACATCACCAACGCGACGGAAGCGCGCAACTTTTTCCAATCGGCTACGCAAGGTCCTCCTCACCTGGTCGAAAATGATACCGGCGGCTGGGTAAGCGGACCGATTATCGCGAACAAACTGTTCTATTTTGCCGGGTATGAGGGAGACTTCATCAACCAGGGCTACCCGGGAATTATTTCTGTGCCTACGCCGCAGATGCTCTCTGGAGATTTATCCGGGTCCAGTACACCGATCTACGATCCCGCTACCGGGAACGCAGACGGTACGGGCAAAACCGTATTCCCGGGTAACGTCATTCCGGCGAACCGAATCGCCAACGCCGTCAAGATCATGATTCCCTATGTTCCAGCGCCGAACCTGCCGGGAATCGTGAACAATTACTCCGTCGTCCAGGCGACCACCTATAACCTGCATAGAATCGACACCAAGATCGACTATCAGACAACGTCTAAGTTAAGAATATCGGGACGCTTTGGCTATCAGCCCTATAACAACGTCCAGAACCCGTTCTTCGGTCAATTTCTTGGTGGTTCGAGCGGAGGTTGGCCGGCGTTTAGTTCCAACGGGGCGGGGAATTATTTGCAGCATGGCGCTACCCTTGCGATTTCATCTTCCGCGACCTACGTAGCGAGTCCGACGTTGGTTGCAGACTTTACATTTGGGGTCACGCAAGCGCATCAGCTGCTTTTTCCTACGATGACGGATCAGAAGGTCGGTCTTGATGTTCTGGGAATACCCGGAACCAACATCGGGGCACTTCCCTGGTCAGGCGGCATGCCGGATTTTGATATTGCCGGCTATCCTTCGTCGACCAGCACGACTTTTGGTTACTCTTACCCGCCGCTTGAGTACAAAGACCCAATTTTTGAATATACGGGCAGTGTCACAAAGATCAAGGGATCGCACAGCATTCGCGTGGGTGAAGACATCATCCGGCTACACATGAATCACATTGAAGTTCGCAACACGCAATTTCAGTTCACGGGCGGTGTGACGAGCATACCTGGAGGAGCTGCGCCGAATGACTACAACGGTGTGGCCGATTTTCTCCTGGGGTTGCCGAACACGACAAATAACTGGTTTCAAACCGTGCCGTGGATCAATTTGCGTAGCTGGAGCTTAGCCTTCTACGCGCGAGATCAGTGGCAAGCGAGCCATAAGTTGACCATTAACTATGGCCTCCGCTGGGAACACTATCCTGTCCCAACCAACTCGCCTGGATTCCCATTCAACAACCTGGTTGAGGACTTGAATAACCCCACCGTATCGCTTTGTGGGGTGAATGGAAATTCGTCCAACTGTGGTATCAAGGTCTCGTGGAAGCTGTTTGCCCCCAGCATCGGTATCGCGTATCGCGTGACAAACGACACGGTAATCAGGGCAGGCTATGCGTTGTCTCCCCAGCAGGTCGAGATGGGGAACTCGGTGACCCAATCGTTCCCGGCCGAGACAGAGGCTGTTTACAACGGTGCAAACTCTTATTTGGCGGCCAGCACCACGCTGGCGTCGGGCTTTCCTCCCCTTCCCACACCCGATTTCGCCCTTGGTACATTGCCGATTCCATCGGGGGCGGGCAACGTGAACACCGATCCGAAAAACTTCAAGAGAGGTTATATCCAGTCTTACAACCTGATTGTGCAGAAGGAACTTCCTTTTGGAATTGTCGCTCAGGGTGGCTATGTGGGTACGCACGTCGTGAATCAGGACGGAACGGTTGACTTCAACTATGGCCAGCTTGGGGGCGGGGTCGCCAGCCAACCGCTATCCCAATACGGGATCACGGGATCGACGTCGGCCTTTGAACCCGCGACGTTCGATTTATACAATTCGCTCCAGCTCAGTGCTCAGAAGCGCCTTACCCATGGGCTCAGCCTGCAGGCAGCCTATACCTGGTCGAAAGACATGCAAGGAGGCGCGACCAATGCGCTCCCCTCAGGGGCAGCGGGCATTGAGATTCCTCAGTACTATTACCTGAATCGATCGGTGACTCCTCTGGACCGGACGAATAATTTTATCGTCAACGCCATGTACCAGTTGCCCTTTGGGAAGAACAAGGATTTCGTTACCCACGGGGTGGGCGCCGCAGTGCTGGGTGGCTGGACCGCCAACGGAATCTTCTACCATCTGTCGGGTCTACCCTACAGTGTCACGGCCTCGAATACCTCGTGCAATTGTCCCGGAAGCACGCAGCGCGCAAACCAGGTACTGGCTCAAGTAGCGAAGGGTAGCGTGCCCCATACGTCCACAGACGGGACTGCGTATTTCAATCCATTGGCATTCGCTCCGGTCACGACCGCGTCTTTCGGGACTGCCAGTTATAACTCCCTGCGTGGGCCAGGGGCAACCAATCTGGACGCCAGCGTATTCCGCGACTTCCATCTATGGGAGCGGGTTAATATGCAGTTCCGCGCAGAGGCTTTCAATGCCACCAACACACCGCACTTCGGCAATCCCGGGGCGAATGTGTCGTCGATCGCGTACGACTCCAATGGCAATATCACCAATTTGAATGGGTTCGCTCAAATCACGAGTCTCACCCCGCTCGGCCGGCTCATCGATCCGCGATACATGCGTTTCGGTGTCCGATTCACCTTCTAATCTGGACGGAAATCTTTGAAGATGTGGTTGCTGGCTCGCCGTGAAGAGGGAAGGGAACAGAGTCTGCGTGAGAACTACGCTCTCCCAATGAGTCCCGTAGGGACGGCTGAACACCGGAGCCGAGTTTCAGTCGTCCCTACGGGACTGCTCGATGGCGCATTCCTAACCCAGGACTACGTCCTGGGCTACTTTCAGACGTCCCTACGGGACTAAGTGCAGAGTTCTCACGCAGACTGGGCGGACAAGCCCGAAATCGTGAGAATATTGTTCGCATGAAGGCCGACATCCCTTTTTGGTGGCATTTGGTTCCCGCTGCTCGGGCGACTTTGATCTACCTGGGATCGAGACGGCTTGTTGTGTTTCTGCTGATCGAGGCTTTCTCCGCGGTCCTGGCATGGCGTGCCTATCGCGCGCCTCAAGGGAGAAGACTCGCTGCCCTTCGCAGTCAGTGGATGTTTGCGATTCGAGACGTTTTCGTCGTGTTCTTCACGATCTGCGCCGTTGTCTTCGGATACGAGCTGATGTGGAATCAACCGAAGCAAAGTCGGCTCGAGGATTCGCGCTCCGATCCTTCGGTATTATTCGATCCCACGACGCCAGGTTTTCCGCTCAGCCCAGCCAGTGTTTTTCTGCACAATGACAGCCGCCCTATTTGTGTCCAGGTTCGTCTGCCTCAAGGGTTTCCGGGCGGGAGCTATCACCTACCGTTCAAACCGGTGCCGCCCTCGCCACCGGTTCTCTACGACAATGGCTCGGTCAAGCGCAAAGGCATTGACTATACAGTTTCTGACAGCACCATCGTAGTGAATTTCCGCCCGACCTCGGAGGACTCCCTGTCGGTCTGGTACACCACCAATGACCGAGCGCCCAGGTTCTCGCCGTAGAGTTCATGAGCCGGATCAAGGAAACGGGGCAGGATATGCTACGCAAGATCGCGCTGTGGTGTGTCGCAGGACTTGTTCTGCTCTCGCTGGTAAGTCTCGGCGTCATCGGTTGGATTGGTTCTGAGCGGGCCCTTCACCCCGGATATGGACGATATAAGTGGTCTCTCGACACATTTCCAGATTTGCATCCCGAACATATTCAGGTTCGAAGCGTAGATAACATCCTGCTCGATGGCCGTTTTTTTCACGGTGATCGTCCGGCGCTGATCATCCTGGCGAGTGGTTACGGAGATACGCAGGATCAGATGTTGCAAATTGCCGAATTTCTCCATCAGGCTGGATTCAGTATCTTGACCTACAACTCGAGGGCACGGGCTCCCAGCGGGGGCAAGTATGTGACCCTGGGCGCAATGGAACAAGAGGACGTGATCTCAGTGCTCGACTATGCGGCCCGGCGAAGCGATGTTGATGCAAACCGAATTGGCATCCTCGGCATATCAATGGGTGGCGCTTCCGCGATCCTCGCAGCGGCGAAAGACCCGCGCATCCGCGCGGTCGTGGATGATTCCGGGTTTAGCGATGCCCCGCGGGTGATCGCCGCCAGTTTTGAACACTTCATCCATCTTCCCGCCTTTCCATTCGCGCCGATCACCGTCGCGATTGCTGATTTGCGCGCAGGAATCAATGCGAACCAGGTGCGACCGATGGATGTGATCGGCCAAATTAGCCCGCGGCCATTGTTGATCATTCACGAACAAGGAGATGCCGTGGTACCCCCGGATAACAGCATGAGAAACTTTGCCGCGGCGCGGCAGCCAAAACAAATCTGGTGGGTGCCGGGGTCCAGCCACGCGCAGGCGCAGACGATCGCGAAGTCAGATTATCAGGCTCATGTTACGAGTTTTTTTGAGTCGGCACTCCGCTGAGGAGGCCACGTGGACCTCGATGCGCGGTCAGATGCGAACGGATAGGACACTCCAGTGCTCAATGGGGTCGGTGACCAATTCAGCAAGAGCGATCGTTGGGCTGCGCCCATCATTTTCGTCCCACGTACGCTGGGGCGAACGTGGGGCACCCGTCGATTTCCTCCGAGTCGAGTTACTGTCCTATAGCGACCGCGCTGGTCCGCGCAAGTTGCCTGCTGGGATGTGGCGCGGTTCTGTGGTGCTTGTGCAGGGTTGCGTCGCGCACCTGGGCATCGGCGTGATGCTGTTCGCTGGCTGATTCGAAGGAGTCACCGAGCGTCGGAGTGATCCCGGCGAGATAGACGAGGAGATCGTTGCTCCCGCTGAAGATGTTGGTGGTCTGATGCCTGCCGTCCGTGGCTGCGACAAATATGCCAGTGTGGTGCTTGGGGCTAAGCGCGACGTAGGTGGTGAAACCGGCGCCGCCACCGGTTTTCTCAATGATCGTGGCCGGATCATCCGGCTGATTGAGGTGCACCCAGCCGAGGCCGATACCGTTGGGAATACCCGCGCGTCCGAGGCCTTGAGTCCAGCGGAGTTCTGAAGATTGGATGTAGGTCGCGGTTGCGGTGGGATCCTGATGGACGGAGACACCGGGCAGATCAAGAAGGTATTCAAGCCAACGCTTCATGTCGTTGGCGGTGGAATACATGCCGCCCGAGCCGGCAGCGGCGGTCGTATCGGTACAGCGGCCCTGATTGCTGGCGCCCCCGACAAGCAGGCGAGCGCACTCAGCGGGAGTCGGGCTCACCGTCGTATCCCGCAGCGCAAGGGGTTTGGCGATTCGCTCAGCGAAGAGTTGAGGGTAGGGTTCGCCGGCGGCGGCGGATAAGGCGTCGGCGAGCAGGTCGAAGCCAATGTTGGAATAGTGGGCAGCGGTTCCGGGAAGAAAGCGCAGGCGGTAACCGGGAAGCCATTGCCAGCGAAACGCATAGTCGGGAAAGGTGAAATGGCCGGCATCCCCCGCAGGGTAGGCGATTTCGCGCGGGAGACCAGCCGTATGCGTGGCAAGATCGCGCAGGGTGATGGGCCGGCTGCTCTGACCATGAACCGTAAGGAAGGGAACCGTGACATTGTGGGGGGCGAACTTCTGCAGCGGGTCGGAAAGGGATACGCGTTTCTCCGCGACCAGCTTCACGAGGAGGTCGGTCGTCATGATCTTGGATACCGAGCAAAGACGAACGAGAGAGTCAGCGCTGGGCTTCTGGTGCGAGCCGGGATACGTCTGACCGTAGCTTTGCATCCACGTCTCATTGCCGCGGACAATCACGACAACCATTCCGACGGAGCCGCTGCGGTGGAAAAGGTCATCCAGGAAGGGATCGGCGGATTGGAGCTGGGGGAGAGGCGTGGTCTGGGCGTGCACCCTGTTCCCTGCGAGCGGCAGGAGGAGGATGAGGGCGGCAAACACTCCCCGGATGGCATGCGAAATCCTGTTGGGCCTTGGAAAAGCGCCAGCGGGTGGGGGTAACTCATTCGACATCCGTTGCGCTACCAATGAAACCATGATCTCCAGAAATATCCCTCATATATATGAAAAACATGAGTTTGGCTGCGAGTCCAGAAGATTCTACAGAAAGCGGACACGGAAGGTGAGTCAGTGAATCCTGGGGAGCACGGCACGGTGCTGCGGCGATAGAATCGCTAGCCGGGCAATTTACTTCCTGCGGAGCGGGCTGGTGGAGAAATGAAACTCATGTCGACGTTTAAGCTTTCGGCGGTTTTGTGTTTTTGGGGAGCGTTCGTGGCTATGGCCCAATCCGGGTCAGGCGGTGCAGGCAAGCAAAATGACAGCTTCCGTCCCCGAGGGCGGCACCTGATTTACGTTGCGCTGCCCGGTTCGCTGGAGCGCGCCGGATGGTTGAATGGAGTGGGAATCGTGGTGCTCGACGCCAACGACGATTACCGGTTCGTCAAGCGTATTCCGACATGGGAATATGCAGGCAGCATGAGCCCGGAACAGGTTTCGGGGATGGCCGCCAGTCCAGTCACGAACCTGATTTATGTCGCAGCGCGCGGACGTTTGGGCGCGATCGACATGGGAACCGACAAGATGGTCTGGTCGGTAACCCTGGACGGCAAATGCTGCGAGCGACCCCAGGTAACCCCGGATGGAAAGATCGTGGTCGTCGGCGGAGACTTGCAGGATTATTGGTATGAGATTGACGCGAAGACCGGGGATCTGATTGGCAAGCTGGAGGCGCCGGAAAGTCCGAATTCGCACAATCTGAACCTCAGCGCGGATGGCAAGACGGCGTTCCTGTCGCCGAACAACAAGGTGATGACGATTTCCGATATCCAGTCGCGCAAGGTTATCAAGACCATCCGCTTTCCCGATAATGTGCGTGTGTTTGTGCTAAATAAGGATTCAACCAAAATCTACGCTAACAACAATAATTTCCTGGGGTTTTTGATTGCCGATGTGGCGAGCGGAAAGGTCATCAAGACGGTCGAGGTGACGAGCGTCGACTGGAGGTCGGCGTGGGACCAGAGCCCGCGTCCGCGCATCGCCCACGGGTGCCCAAGCCACGGCATCGCGTTGACTCCGGACGAAAAGGAGATATGGCTTGCCGACGGAATCTTCAAGAAAATCCATATCTTTTCTAATACGGATGATCCGAAGGAGATCGACACCATCGATACGCCGGCGGGCACATTCTGGATGACGTTCGGCCTCGACGGCAAATATGCGTACTCCTCTTCGGGCGACATCATCGACGTGAAGACACATAAGATTGTCGGCCAGATGAAGGACGAATATGGACATACGATGTACAGCGAAAAGCTCCTGGATATTACTTTCGATAACGGTCACGCGCAGCGCGTCTCCAACCAGTTTGCGAATGGTTTCGGGGATTACCAGACGGCGGAGCAGTTGGGGGTTGGTCCACATGTCACACCGTTGCCGGGTAGCGCACCGATTACGCTGACGGGTGTGAATGTGGTCAACGTCAAGGGCGGCAATGAGTAGGTGGGGGCTTGTGGCTGCAGCGTTTTTCGTATCGTGGGTGGGCGGTGTTGCGGCTCCAGCACCTGATTTGGCACGGGAGGGCGAGTCGCTGAAAGCGGTTTGTAGCAAGTGCCACAATCTGCAGATGGTGATGGATACACCCATGAGTTATGAGGCGTGGCACGATACGGTGCAGGCGATGGTGGATCGGGGGGCTACCGGTACTGATGCGCAGTTTGATGATGTTATGGATTATCTCCATCGGACGATGACCACGATTAATGTGAATACGGCTGATGTTGAGGAATTGGGGATTGTGCTTGGTGTGAGTGACGCGACGGCTAAGGCGATCGTGGCGCGGCGGAATACGCGGAGGTTTAGTGGGTTGGGGGATTTGAAGTCGGTTGCCGGAGTCGATGCGGGTAGCGTGGATGCTAAGGCACGGTTGATTTTTTTCAAGTGAATTGGGACGATTCTGTTTGGGTGTAGGGTTTGTTACGGAGAATTCGGGAGGGCCGAAGGGCGCACTGCAGATCCCTCCACTGCGCTACCCCGGATTTCCTGTGGACCTTGGTGGCGTCGGTGCGATTCATGCGCCCTTCTTTACGGAAGGGCGCACACGCGGCCTTGTCTAGTGCTGCGTGGCAGGAAATCCGGGTACGCTTCGGTCGGGATGACAAAGGGGAGGGTGGCGCTTTCAGTTGAGAGCGGTTAGTGGATGGCAGAACAGCAGGTCCCCATTCGACTTCGCTCAGGGCAGGCTCTCCACTTCGCTTCGCTCGGGATGACAATTCATTTGGTATGTAGAAACAGCGGGTTGTGGGCTGCATCTCATTTAGAAGTTTGCTCGCAGGAGAGTCGATGAAGCCCTGGAAAGTCGTAGCACTGTTGACGTTGCCGATGTTGCTGTTTGCGGCTTGGCGCAGTTGGTCGATCTATAAAGAGCGCCATGCACCGGTGGCGGTCAAACAGGGACCGCCGGAACACAAGATCACTCAGGACGACCTGGTGATCCCGCGCAAGCTTTATATCGAAAGCTTGAAGTCCGCCAGGGAACAGCTGAAGGGCAAAACGGTTTGGATGCAGGCCGGCTATCAGTTGGAGTACTACCCCTACCATAGCGGTTCCCCCGTGTTCAGCGAGAAGAAGGGTCCACTGCCCAGCAACCAGGAGTTGAAGGTTGTAGACGTGGTGGAGGTTGCCACTCCGGCGAAATGGCTGAGCAGAATTCCGCGGGGTGAAAAGAATATATTCCTGATTGTGCGTAAGCCCGATGACCCAGCCGAGTACGCTGTGCCCATGGGAGAGGTTCAGGGAGGTAGTGAGGAGTTTCGTATGGACGATCTTCTCTACTACGATGACCCGCACAAACTCTATAGCCACTGGCCGGCAAGTGCGTGGCAAGCCATTGACCAGCACCAGGTGACGCCGGGCATGAGCGAGATGCAAACCATGATGTCGGTCGGCCAGGTCGCCCAGTCGGACTCGAATGACTATGGGAATCGGACGGTGACGTACACCGCCGGCGACCGCAAAGTTATCGTGACCTTCGCCGGGGATAAAGCTACTAAGGTTGAGTGACGGTGGCTGTCCGCAGAAAGTCGAAGTTGCCGGAGTTGGAGATTTTGATGTTCCCGAGCCGTTTCGTGTGGACGAGCACTGCGTCCAGATACCAGAGGTTGATCGACGGTAGTTCGGCGGCTAAGATCTGCTGCACCTTTACGTAGTCGGCGCGACGTTGGGCCTGGTCTCCTGACATTCCGCCTTCCAGGATCAGTGCATCGAGAGTCGGGTTGGAGTAACGACCGCGGTTGGCGCCATGAGGGGGAAACATGTGGCTGTCATAGGCGTAACGGAAGATGTCCGGATCCTCATTACCGCCTAGCCAGCGCAAGGTGTACATCTGGAAGGCGCCTTTGCTGATATCGGAGTAGAAGGTGGCGAACTCGAAGCTCCTCACCTCCAGGGCAATGCCTACGTCGCGCAGTTGCTGTTGCAGAATCATGGCCAGCAGGCGGCTGGTTTCATCCGTAGACGTCTTCATCGTTAAGTGAAAGCGAATGCCATCGCTGGCCCGCTTCCATCCGCCGGCATCGAGCAGCGCGTTGGCCCTTGCGGGATCGTAGGGATATTTCTGCAGGTCTCCGGTCCAGGCCCAGTGCTCCGGTGGCAGGAGGCTATCCGCCAGCTGGGCGCGGTCTCTCCATAGCGAGTGAATGATCAGCGGGCGATTCATGGCGTAGGCGATGGCCTGGCGTACGCGGACGTCGCGCAGCACGGTGTCCTGGGCGTTGAAGGAGATGTAGTTCAAATTAGTCCCGGGGGTGCTTTCCACCTGCAAGTCGGGGCGCTTGGCCAGGGCGTACACCATATCTGCCGTCAGGCAATTGATGCAGACGTCGGCCGAACCCTTCTCCAGCTCGAGCGCGCGAGTGATTGCGTCGGGGACGACGGCGAAGCGGATACGCTCAATTCCGGGACGCGGTTGCCAGGAATTGTCGTTTCGTTCCAGAAGGACGTACTCATCCTGCAGCTGGCTGACAAACTTGAAGGGGCCGCTGCCGATGGGATGAAAGGCGAAGTCGCGCCCGCTGCCCAAGGGAACGATTCCAATGCCGCCGTCAGACAAATTCCACAACAGGGCCGCATCGGGCTGTTTCAAGTGGATGACGACGGTCGCGGCATCGGGGGTATCGATGTGATCGACATGGGCAAAGGCTGCTGCCTTGGCGGTGATGACGGTGCCGTTACGCATCGAATCCAGCGTGTACTTCACGTCGGCAGAAGTTAACGGTTGGCCATTGTGAAAATGCACACCGGTGCGCAGGTGAAAGCGATAGGTAAGCGGATCGGGAGTTTCCCAACTGGTCGCGAGCCAGGGTTCCAGATTGAAATGAGCGTCCTTGTGCACCAGGCTGTCGAAGATGAGGCTGCCGATATGTTCCGACTGGACATCGACACCGATTCGCAGATCGAGGCTGTTGGGGCTGCTCTCGATCACCATGGTTACGGTTTGAGGGGAGGGCCGGCTGGCGGCGCATCCGGTCATTGCCAGCAGGATGCATAAGGCGAGAAGAAGCCGGAAACGATCAGACATAGGTGATCTCGCCCAGGATCGCCGGCCTCGCCGCACCGGTTGCGGACGGAATATTTCCCGGGCGGCGGTGCCACGTTTCATAGGCCAATAAGGCGAAGGCGGCTGCTTCTTTCGCTTCCGCAGGCAGGCCGAGCTGGTCGCTGGACTGCACTTCGCATCCCAATGGCTCGAGCTCGTCATGCAACATTTGCATCAGGGTCAGATTGCGTGCGCCGCCTCCGGAGACGATAAAATCCACCGGCGCGTGACGCATGGTGTTCAACAGAAAATTCGAGTAGGCCAAACCTACGCTCTGCGCGGTGAGGGCAGTGGCGGATGCGATGGCATCCTCCGGGGCGCCACCTGCTTTGCGGCAGGCTTCGAGAAAGCGAGAGGTGTAGTCGCCGCCAAACTGTTCCCGGCCGGCAGTTTTGGGCGGGCGCGCCTGGAAGAAGGCCTCGCGCAGCCTCGAACTCACCACACTCTGCAGGACCTTGCCCCGCTTACCCGTCTTTCCTCCGCGGTCGAAGGGCTTTGCGAAGAGTTGCTGCATCAGTTGATCGATCACCATGTTCCCCGGCCCGGTATCGAAGGCGACCACCTGCAAGGGGCCAGCCTTCGGCGGCAGTGCGGTCAGATTGCCAATGCCTCCCAAATTCTGCAGCACGCGGCCCCGGGTGGGGTGGCGAAAGAGCACATAGTCGAGCAAGGGAACCAGGGGAGCACCCTGTCCTCCAACCACCATATCGGCGGGACGAAAGTTTGAGACCACGGGAACACCGCTTTGCTGGGCGAGCATCGCCATCTCGCCAATCTGCCAGGTGCAGGTGGCATCGCGTCCGAGATAACGCGCGGGGGTGGCCTGGTGATAGATGGTTTGACCATGGCAGCCGATCAGGTCCAGTTGGCAGGGATGGCGCTGCAGTGCCTCTGTAAGTGCCTCGGAATAGGCTTGTCCGAGCCGCCAGTTGAGGCGCGCCAACTCAGCAGTTGCAATGGCGTCGGCATTCATCGCTGCCAGCACGGCGCGGCGCAGTGCGGGCGGAAAAGGGAAGCCGGCGTGACCGAGAAGTTTCAAGTCTGGAGATTGCGGATCAGCGGCATCCGGTGTGATCCGGGTAAAGGCTACGTCGATGCCATCTGCAGAAGTCCCGCTCATGATGCCGGCCACCGTCATGGTGGTGAGCGCAGCGCTCATACGGGAGCCACCTTGATTCTTTCGGTAAAGCGCTCAACCGCAGTGCGCATTCGTTGGACCGCGGCAACGGTGGGCGATGGTGCCAACTTTTTAGGAAGTGCAGCCGCGACTGCCGACAGTTTCGTTGCCGCGCGGCGGAGAAGGCGGGCAAAGGAGGGTGAACTTTCCGCCTCGCGCAGGATCGCTTCGTAGGCAGCGAAGATCAAGGCAGGGTCGCGGCATATTTCTAATCCGTGGATGCCCGCGTGAAGAGAGCGAACCGACGCTTCCGCGATGCCGGTGTGCTTGAGGATACCGCCCATCTCCATGTCATCGGAGAGGATCAGCCCTTTGTAGCCGATCTCCCGCACCAGCACTTTGTTGATCCAGTAGTGGGAAATGGATGCGGGCTCCTGCTCGGCAGCGGTATAGGCCGCATGCGAAACGGTCACCATGGGAAGCTGCCCGGCAAGACGACGGTAGGGAACCATATCTTCCTGCCAGAGGAGGTCGAAGGGTTTGGTGATCAAAGGAGTCGCGTGGTGCGAATCCACCTGTCCGCTGCCGAGCCCGGGGAAATGCTTTCCATTGCCCAGGACGCCGTGTTGCGCAAGCCCGCGGAGAAAGTGTTTTGCGTAGCGGGTGATCTGGTCGGGATCTCCGGAGACGACCCGCGTAGTCATCACGGCATTAGAGGCTATGGTTCGCAGGTCGAGCACGGGAGCGAGGGTAGTATTCAACCCCAGCATGCGTACCTCCTGGCCAATGAGGCTGCCGTGTTTTTCGAACAGCGCCGGCTGGTTGGTGGCCGCGACGGTGAAGGGAGAGGGCATCGGCGCGATCAAATCGCGCAGCCGGTCGACGGTTCCGCCTTCGACATCAATACAGCTCAGCAGGGGATGATCGATCACCTGGCCGGTGGAGCGGAGCAGGGCATGGACCTGGGCGGCGCTCTCGATGTTGCGGCGAAAGAGAATGACTCCGCCGGGTCGCAGCAGGCGCAACCATGCCGTTTCGACCGGGTTGAGCTGCGTGCCTTCGAGGCCCACGAGCAGAACCTGGCCGGCGGCCTGGCGCAAGGTCATCACGCTCATGAGTTCCCCCGAATCTCGTTCTTGAGCTCTTCGAGAAGATTCAGCGCCTGGAGCGGGGTCAGGCTGTTGGTGTCTGTCTGCTCCAGCCGATCCAGGATTCGTTGCGAGAGCGGGGTGAACATGGTGAGTTGCAGCGGTGCATCCGTTTCCTGGGCCACATTCCTCTTCTCGGATTGCTCGTGCTGCAGCAGCACCTGGCGTGCGCGGTCAAGGACGGAGCCAGGCAATCCGGCGAGCCGCGCCACCTCGATGCCGTAACTCTTGCTGGCCGCGCCGGGCTCGATAGCATGCAGGAAGACGATGCCCTTGGGAGTTTCTTTAACGGCGACGCGCAGGTTTTTCAATCCGGGCAATTGCTCGGCGAGCAGGGTGAGCTCATGGTAGTGGGTGGCGAAGAGCGTCCTCGCGCCCACCTGGGCGTGGAGATATTCGAGCGTGGCCCAGGCCAGCGAGAGCCCGTCGAAGGTAGCGGTGCCCCGGCCCATTTCATCCAGCAGGATCAGCGATTGGGCGGTGGCGGTGTTGAGGATGGTGGCGGTCTCGGTCATTTCCACCATGAAGGTGGAACGTCCGCGGGCGACGTTGTCGCTGGCGCCAATGCGGGTGTAGATGCGGTCCACGGTGCCTAGCCGCATGCTCTTGGCGGGAACGAAAGACCCCATCTGCGCCATGATGACCAGCAGCGCCGCCTGACGCAGGTAGGTGGATTTGCCGCCCATGTTCGGTCCGGTGATCAGGAGCAGGCTGGGACCTCCGGTCTCGACATAGAGGTCGTTGGGGACGAATGTAGTCTGCCCGGCGGCTTCGAGCAGGCACTCCACTACGGGATGGCGGGCGCCGATGGTTTCCAGCACGGCGTTTTGGGAAAGCTGCGGCCGCACGTAGTTGCGCAGGGCGGCGAGGTGGGCGAAGTTCGCCAGCAGGTCGACTTCGGCAATGACTCCACTGCTAAGACGAATGCGGCCTGCGCAGCGAAGGATGGTTTGCCGTAGCTCGGCGAAGATGCGTTTTTCGATTTCGATCGACCGCTCGTGCGCGGTGAGCACGCTGACCTCGTATTGCTTCAGCTCCGGAGTGGTGAAGCGTTCCGCATTGGCCAGGGTCTGCTTTCGTTCGTATTCCGCCGGGACCAGGGCCAGATTTGAACGGGTCACCTCGATCGAATAGCCGAACACATTGTTAAAGCGAACCTTTAAGGAATGGATGCCGGTGCGCTTGCGCTCCCGCTCTTCGATGGTGGCGATGGATTGACGGCCATTGGTGCCGAGTGAGCGCAATTCGTCCAGTTCGGCATCGACTCCGGCGGCGATGGCGCCTCCATCGGTGAGGTTTACCGGGGGATCGGGCAGGAGGGTCCGCTCCAGTTGTTGGCGCAGGTCCTGAAGCAGATCGAGCCGGGCCGCACAGGCCAGCCAGCGCGAGGCGGCAAGCCGCTCTAATCCCGCATGCAGGTCGGGGAGGCGGGCGAGGGATGCTCCCAGGGCGGCCGCGTCGCGGGGGCCTGCGCTGTCGAGCGAGATGCGGGAGAGCATGCGCTCCATATCCTGGATGGCGCTGAGGGTTTTGCGTAAGTGCTCGCGGTCGATCAGGCTGTGGGCGGCTGCGGCGACTGCGTCCAGACGAGACTCGATTTCCACACGGTCGATCAGCGGACGAACCAGCGATGCCCGTAGCAGCCGTTTGCCCATCGGGGTCATGCAGCAGTCGAGGTTGGCAAAGAGAGTCGCCTCGTTGGCGCCGCCGGAGAAGAGGGGTTCTATCAGCTCCAGGTTTCGTACCGTGACTGCATCCAGTTGCAGGTTTTCGGCACGTTCGTAGTAGCGGATGCTGTTGATGTGCTGCAGTTCGATTTGTTGGGTGCTGCGGGCGTAATGGACGAGGGCGCCGGCGGCGATGGCTGCGGCGCGGGCGTTGGCCAGGCCGAAGCCTTCCAGGCCGTTGGCTCCCAACTGCCTTTCCAGCAGGGGGATGGCGTAGTCCGCGGTGTAAACCCATTCTTCCAGACGGGTTTTGGTCGCGATCTTTTCCAGTTCGGCTTCCAGTTGCGGGTCGAGCGAGGGTAAATCCGTGGAAAGCAGCAGTTCGCTGGGCTGGGCCTTAACCAATTCATCTACACAGAGGCCTATACTGCCGGGGCCGGTGAACTCGGTGGCGCGGAAGTCTCCGGTCGAGAGATCGAGCAGGGCCAGGGCCGCCACTGGACCGGCGAAGTGTAGGGCGGCGAGGTAGTTGTTGCGTTCTGAGGCCAGCGCCGGGTCGATCGCGGTTCCGGGGGTGAGGACCCGGGTCACCTCGCGGCGGACGATCTTCTTGGTGAGCTTGGGGTCTTCCATCTGCTCGCAGATGGCGACCCGGTAGCCTTTGCGCAACAGGCGGGAGAGGTAGTTGTCGGCGGCGTGGTAAGGGACGCCACACATGGGCACGGAGCGCTCTTTATCTCGTGCGGTGAGCGTTATTTGTAACTCCCTTGCCGCAATCTGCGCATCTTCAAAGAACAGCTCGTAGAAGTCGCCCATGCGGAAAAAGAGCAGGGCGTCCGGGTTTTGCCGCTTGGCAGCCGAGTACTGACGCATGAGCGGCGTGGTGGTGGCGTCGGCCGCTGGAGCTGGAGGAAGAGTAGACACGGAAAACGCCAGCATATCGTGAATGACATGCCGGCGTTTAAAGATAAGGAAAATGGGGCGGGCGGGTTAGGTTAAGCGGCGGCGGCGGAATCCCGTTGCTGGGCGTCAGAACCGTGCTGCTTGACCATTTTGTTGTAAATGCCCAGCAGAAGGAAGGGGGCGGCCCACTGGCCGACGAATAGGGCGTGATGGTCCTTGCCGTTGGTCTTGAGGAGGAGAGAACCCAGGATCGAGGTGATGGCTGCTCCCAAAAAGAAGCTGGTGGGCAGCTTGGCGGAGTAGCTCTCCATGAGGGCGGTGGTTTGATCTTCGGGTATTTCTCCGGCGCGTACGCGATAGTCCATTTTGAATCTCCTGTTGAGAGAGGGGGAATTTGCCTCTCTCCGGGTGGGAGGGGTCGGGACATCGAAAGGATGCACGGTTGGAATGCGCGGGTTGATCAGGGTCAACTTTTTTGGGAATTTTTGTAGGGTTGTGGTTGGATCGATCTGGGACGACTGAGATGGATCTGTGGTGGATGCAGCGAAAGCGATCGTTGGGCTTCGCCCATCATTTTCGTCCCACGTACGCTTTGGCGAACGTGGGGCACCCGTCGATTGCCTCCGACGGCTGGTATGACAGAGGCTCCGCGGAGACACAGTTATACTTGGAAGTTGCGGGAAATGGCATGTTTCTAGTGTGGTTGAGAGTTGCGGCGGTGCTTTATGCCGTTGCTAGCGTTTGTGCACTGCCGGCGGTGCTTTATAACCGGCCCGGGTGGAAGAGGATTTGCGTCCCGGCGGCGGTCTCGGCGTTTTTCTTCCATTTTGTCTCTCTGATCGAGATGCTTTCCGCATCGCACCACTCCTTGCCGGTCGGGATGCATGAAGTGCAGTCACTACTGGCACTGCTGATTTGCGCTGCCTTCCTTCTGGTCGCGGTACTCTACCGCACCGTCTCCTTCGGGATTTTCGCCCTGCCCCTGTGCCTGCTGCTGGTTCTGGGGCCGGCGATCGGGCCGGACCACTGGACCTTTCATTCGCCGGGGATTCGGAGCGGATGGCTCTCCCTGCATATCGTCGCGTTGCTGGCGGCGTACGCTGCGCTTATCTTTAGCCTGTTTGCCAATTTCCTCTACCTGGTGCAGGAGCGACGCCTCAAGAACAAGAGTAATGTCGCCTTTCTGGCGTGGCTGCCCCCGCTTGAAACCATGGAGCGCATTGCCTCGGGCATGCTACTCATTGGCTTTCCCTTTATGACGCTTGGGCTGTTGGCCGGCTCGTTGATTGCCCAGGAGAGCGTGGGACCGGCCTACTTCAAAGACCCCAAGGTGCTGCTCTCATTTGCCATGTGGGGGCTTTACCTGGTCATGCTGTTCGTTCGCCGGCAGGCTGGTTTGCGGGGGAGGCGAGCGGTCTACCTCTCGAGCCTTACCTTCCTGGTGGTCATCAGCGTCTGGGCGGCGAACCAGCTCAGCTCCGTGCATAGGTTCACCGCGCCATGAACATCGTCCTGCTGGGGCTGAACCATAAAACCGCGCCCATCGAGTTGCGCGAGCGGCTGGCCATTGGACCGCTGCAGCTGGAAGACGCTACCCGCTCCCTGATGCAGGCGCCGGGGGTTCTGGAGGGGATGATCCTCTCCACGTGCAACCGGGTCGAGCTGCTCACCAGCCAGGAGCCGAACGCACCGGACCTGCTGGAGTTTGTGGGGAGCTATTTCGACATTGAGCCGAAAGTGCTGACCCCACACATGTATGAGTACCGGCAGGAGAATGCAGTGCGCCATTTGTTCCGGGTGGCGTGCAGTCTGGACTCGATGGTCATCGGGGAGCCGCAGATTTTGGGACAGGTCAAGAGCAGTTACCTGGCGGCGCGTTCGGCAGGAGCGATCCGCGGGCACCTGGATAAGGTGCTGCAGCGCGCCTTTGTGGTGGCCAAGCGGGTGCGCAGTGAGACGCAGATCGGGAGTTCGTCGGTGTCCATCGCTTCGGTGGCGGTGGAGCTGGCGCGGAAGATCTTTGGCTCGCTCGAAGGCAAGAAGGTTCTGCTGGTAGGCGCGGGAAAAATGAGCGAGCAAGCGGCGCGGCACCTACTGGCTCAAGGCGCGGGCGCGGTACTGGTGGCAAACCGCACCTATGAGCGGGCGGCGCAGTTGGCCCAGCGCTTTGGGGGCCGCGCGATCCAGTTCGACGACTTGTACGCGCACGCCGACCAGGCGGATATCATCATCACGTCTACCGGATCGGCCCGGCCGGTGTTTCGCCGCGAACACGCGCAGCACTTTTTGCAGCAACGCCGGGGGCGCCCGATGTTCTTTATCGACATCGCTGTGCCGCGCGATGTCGATCCGGAAGTCAACAAGCTGGACGGCATTTTTCTCTACGACATCGACGACCTGCAGTCGGTGGCCGGTTCGCACCTGAAGGAACGCGGTAAAGAGGCGGAGTTGGCTGAGGCCATGATCCTGGCCGAGGTGGATAAGTACCAGCGCCGCCTGCATGCGCTGAATGTCGCGCCGGAGATTGTGCGGTTTCAACAATCCGTGGAGGAGATGCGCCGTGCAGAATTGCGGCGCCTGGCGAGCCGGCTGCAAAGCCTCTCCCCGGAGCAGCAGGCAGCGGTCGAGGCGCTCACCCGCGGCCTGGTGAACAAATTTCTCCATCAGCCGGTGCAGGCGATCAAGGCCGCCGCCAGTGAAGGGAACTCGGCCGCAGTGGACGCACTCCGCGAGGCCTTCGGGGTGGGAGCTTCGGAAGAGAGTGCGGACGAGGACGATCTTTGATCCGCATCGGTTCCCGAGGATCGCAGCTCGCGCTGTGGCAAGCCAATCACATTGCAGAAACGCTGCGGAGCCTGGGGCACGAAGTCTCGATTGAGATCATCCGCACAACAGGCGATCGCATGCAGGGCATCGCCTTCGCCTCCGTGGGCGCCAAAGGCATGTTCACCAAGGAGATCGAAGAGGCGCTTCTGGCGGAGACCATCGACCTGGCAGTGCATAGCCTGAAGGATCTGCCCACGGAGTTGGGCGAGGCGTTTACGCTGGCAGCAATTCCCCCGCGAGCCGATGCGCGCGATGTGCTGGTCTCGGAGCGATACAGTGGATTCGATGCGCTGCCCGCGGGCGCCGTGGTGGGCACCAGTAGTCTGCGCCGCCAGGCGCAGTTGCGTACCCGGCGCCCCGATCTGACATACGTTGAGTTTCGCGGCAACGTCGACACCCGATTGAGCAAGCTGATGCAAGGGAAAGCGGACGCGATTATTCTGGCCGCGGCCGGACTGGAACGGCTGGAGAAGACGGCGGTTATCCGCGAACGGTTTGCCCCCGAGGTGCTCTGCCCTGCGCCCGGCCAGGGTGCGTTGGCCATCGAGTGCAGAAAAGAGGATAAGGCAATGCGCGCTGTTTTGCAGCCGCTGGAGGACGCCGATACGCGCGACGCCATCACTGCGGAACGTAGATGCCTGGCTGCGCTGGGCGGCGGGTGCCTGGTGCCTATCGGCGCCTATTGTCACCGTGTTGGAGACGAATTACATTTGCGCGCGGTGGTGACCTCGGCGGATGGACGGAAGATGATCTGCGCGGAAGGGCGGCATACCGATCCGGAGAGGCTGGGCGAGCAGCTGGCGCAGCAATTGTTAGACCAGGGCGCGGGCGAGATCCTGGGGCTCGAGGAGAGGCAGGTTTGAGCAAGGCACAGCATCTCGCCGGCAAGCGGATCCTGATCACGCGGGCGCGGCACCAGGCGGCCCGGCTGGCGGAAGCACTGGAGGCGCACGGCGCCGAGGTGCTGCGGTTGCCCACGATTGAGATTGTTCCCCCTGAGACCTATGCCCATCTGGATGCGGCGCTTGAAGTTGCGAGCGGTTTCGATTGGCTGATCGTGACCAGTGCGAATGGGGCGGCGGCGTTGGCCGACCGCATGCAGTTTCTCGGGATTCCGTTGGAACGCTTGAAGCATTTGCAGGTTGCGGCGATTGGTCCGGCGACGGCGGCAGCGATCACGCGCATTGGACTGAAGGTAGCTGCGATGCCCGAGGAGTATGTGGCGGAGGCCGTGGTAGCGATGCTTCGGGAGAGGGTGGCTGGGAAGCGGGTTTTGCTGGCGCGAGCAGCCGTGGCGCGCGACGTTATCCCGGAGCAACTGCGGAGGTGCGGAGCGGATATCCACGTGGCCGAAGCCTACCGGACGATCATTCCCGCCGATTCGATCGTCCAGGTGGGCGAATTGTTGGGCGAGGGAAAGCTGCTGCCCGACGCCGTTACCTTTACCAGTTCATCAACGGTGAGCAACTTCTTTGCCCTTCTCGCCGCAGCCAGGATGGAGCGGCCGGAGGGGCTGCGTGCGGTGTCGATCGGCCCAGTCACCACGCGCACTTTACGCCAGCATAAGTGGGAACCGGCCTGCGAAGCGTCGCCCTACGACATCCCCGGAGTCGTCGCTGCCTGCCTCCGGCAGCTCGCTATGCCAAGCCAGCCCTAATTGGTTGACGCCTCATCCGCCCTATAAGTAGACTTACTGCCGCTTGGCTGAGCCGGGAGGCTTCCTCATGAAAATCAAGCTTAGGGCGCATTGGTGCGTCCTCGCGGGACTCGCATCGACTTTGGCACTACCCGTGTCTCTGCAGGCGCAGGGCTATCGGCTGTATGTGGATAACAGCAACGATCAAGGCGTTTCGGTCATTGACCTCAATTCCCTGAAGGTTGTGGACGATATCAAGATCGGTGCTTTGCAAATTCACGGCCTGGCGTTACGGCCCGATGGAAAGACGCTCTTCGTGACCGTTGAGTCGGATCATACGCTGCGCATCGTCGATACCGTGACCGGCGAGACCAAGGCGACGATCAAGCTTACCGGGCGTCCCAATGAGTGCGCGGTCACCCCGGATGGCCGGTACGTGGCGGTGCCGATTCGAGATGGGGATAGCGTCAATATCGTCGATGTGATGCAGCAGAAGGTGGTTAAGGTGCTGCCAATCAAGGAGCCGCACAACGCGGTGAGCACAGCCAGCAATCGGTACCTGTTTGTGAGCTCGATGGGGTCGAACGCGGTCAACGTCATCGACCTCAAGACCATGTCCTTTTCTTCGGTTATTCCTGTTGGTGGACGGCCTCGGCCTTATGTGATTTCGTCCGACGGAAAGACGATGTACGTGGCGGTGTCGTACCTGCACGGGTTTGACGTTGTTAATATCGCGGATAAGAAGGTTCTGGAGCGGGTTGAGATGCCGGCCAGGCGCTCCGGACCCCCTCGGCCTCGCAAGTTCGAAACGCCGGATACGTTGACTCATGGTCTGGCGCTGACTCCCGATGGCAAGGAATTGTGGGTCACGAGCCTGCTGGATGACGCCATCTATATTTACGATCTGCGTACCAGGAAATTTTCCGGCCCTCTGGCCACGGGGGATGGACCCAACTGGATTGTTTTTTCTCCTGACGGGAAATATGGCTGCGTCAGCAATACGGACAGCGACGATGTTTCTATCTTCGACGTGAAGGAACATCGACTCGTCGCCACAGTCAAGGTTGGCAAGGTACCAAAGAGGCTGGTGGTGGGAATCGAACCGCAGACGCACACCCTCAAAGCGGCGAAGTAACAAGCGCTCGTTCTTAGAAGCGAAGCAAATAGCTGACCTTCAAGTAGAGGGTTTTGCCGTCGTTGGTCAGCGACGAGTAGGTTGGGGGCAGAATCGGATCATTGGCGTCGCACTGCCCACTGATGTCGCGGGTGCAAAGCGCTCTATCAATGTTGGCGAAGTTGCCGAGATAGCCGAAGTACACGGCGGTTCCCGGATGGGGCATGTAGGTTACGAGGGCGTCGGCAAAGAGGGTTTTGGAGTTCGCCAGGTCAGTGTATTGGGCGTTGGGCAGGGTCGAGATGTATTGACCGATGAGATTAAAGGACAGGGCCTTGCTCACCTGGTAATTCCAGCGCGAGATCAGTTCGTGGTTGTCATAGACCACATCACCGTTCGCCGGGTTGGTGAAATGGGTATACACGTAGCTGTTTTGTAGATCGAGGGAGCTGACCGGCTTTATTTCTACATTCAGATTAGGCGAACTCAGGTTCACCGGCGCGGGTCCTTGCTCGCTGGGCGGCGAGTAGTTGATGACCGTCCCCGCACGATAGCCACCACCAATCGCCAAATAAGCCCCGGGAGAACTATAGAAGTTTATTCCGGCGGTGTGGTTTTGATATTTCACATCGTGCGGGAGCGCGGGGTAATCCACGGGCCGCAAGCGGTCCTGGCCCAAGTCTACCCAGGCGGACATTGTGGTTCGATATTTGAAGCTGACGCTGTAGGAAGGATTGATGTAGGCGTCCAGCGGTGTTCCCGTGTGATCCCAGATACGCTCGCCGTAAATGCTGGGCCCGTGAGAAAGAATGATCCCGTGACTGGGACGAAAGGTATAGCTGTACGAGCCGTTGGGTTCACGCACATCGGGACGGCGAAAGAATCCTGTGTCGGTGACATAGCCCGCAGAGGTGTCGTTGTATGCGAGCCACCAGTTGCTATGCAGACTGGAATAATTAACCTGCTGGGAATAGGACTGACCACTGCAGGTCAGGCTGAGGACTTCGCACGCCTGCTCGCCCTGGGTGGAGTTGCTGATGTTTTCGGTGGCGGTGGTGACGGCTTGCCCAGTGAGTGTCCAGCGGTTTTTCAGCCGCGCCCGGTAATCGAGACCACCTGCGCGATTGAAGGAATCGAGGTATTCGCGATCGGCATAGATGATGCCGATGTTGGAGAGCGTACCCAGATCCCGGTTTACGCGGCCGGTGTAGAAATGCGCGCGGGTATTGAATTCAGGATCGCCGGGGGGAACCGCCTCCCCCGGGCTTCTGTCATCCACGCCGAGAAGGCCAAGGGCCCAGGGACCGAGTTTCCCGGTGAGCCGGGCGCCGTACTGCGGCTTGACGATGTTGTTGGTGTAGTAGAGGCTGACCGGGGTCTGGAAGTAGCTGCTGTTTTCGAGAAAGAACGGCCTGACCTCGGCGAAGTAGGGAGGAAAGCGCTGGTTGGGAATGGCCGGATTGTCGATGCCAACCTGGCTGAAATCTGGGTTGACGGTGGTATCGAGAATCAAGCTGTTGTGCAGGATGAACTTTGCATCGAGCCCGCTGTAGCCTTGGAAGTGCTTGCTTTGGAAGTAAGGGTTGTCGGGGTCGATCGTGTTTAATTGCCGGAGGTTACGGCCCAATACATAAGGTTCAAATTGAAAGTTTCGGCCATGCTCGATATCGCTGAAACCCTCGGCAGCGATGTCCTGGGTCAAGCGGCCAGCGATAGCATGACGGATTTGCGGCCAGTAGGCTTGCTCGTTCGCATGGGAGATATTGCGCTGGAGGATGATGCCCCAGGTCCGCATCTGCCCCGGATCCGCTTTTTTAAAGTACAAACTGGCGAAGGGGATGCGCATGAGCACAACGTATCCATTCGGCGTGCGTTTGCCCCAGCTGTCCCACACGGTATCGAAGGAGTAGTCGGATCCGTTTTGTTCGCTGTAAAGCCCGTCGTTCTGAATTCCGAGGGCGTTGCTGTCAAACACGAAAGCCCGCCGCTGATCGTCGAAGGTGTCGAGCATCACCTCGACGAAATCATCGTCTCCGAGCGAGTCGCGCGCCAGCATGTGGGCGCGGATGAGGGCTGGTTTCCTGTCGTGGCAAACGAAGGCGGCGAAGAAGTATTCACGGGTGTAGCCCAGGTAGGCGACGGTTGATTCAGTCGCTGGCCGGCCGTCGTTGGGATAGCGCTCGATGAAATTGTTGATGCGCAGCATGTGTCTTGCCGTCTGGGCACGTTCTGAGGATGCCAGGAAGTCGCTCAGGCGGGGCTCACCTTCGAGCCTTGGAATGGTGACGCGATCCGAATGGACAACCGCTGGATACAGGTCTGACGGGAGACTGGCCACTGAGGGAGTGGGTGCGGATGGCAGAGCATCTACACGGGGCACGTTCGCTGCGGCTGCGGGCAACAAGCCGCCAGCTAGCAGGCACAGGATGGCCAGGAACACTTGTCGCAAGGCAGTTGCAGGCATCGTGAAGCGAATAACTCCAGTCTTTCAGGCGTCGACGGGTTGTGTTTTCCTATTTGAACTCTTATCCGCGACATCCATAGGATATCGCAATCTGCCGTCTGTTTCGTCTACGCTGGTGCTTTCCAAGGTGCGACTATGAATTTCCACCGGTTGCGTGTTTATGTTTTTTTGAGCGGGGCTCTTTTTGCCGCTTCGCTGCATGCCGTTGATCCCAAGGTTTCCACGGACCTGGTGGTCTACGGGGGAACGGGTTCCGGGGTGATGACCGCGTACTCGGCTGCGCGCGAAGGACTGCACGTCGTGCTGCTGGAGCCGGGGGTGCATCTGGGCGGGATGGTAACCGGCGGCCTTTCGGCCACAGATCTCGGACACTACACCATCATTGGCGGATACGCTCGCGACTTTTACATGAAGGCCGCTGCTCACTATGGGATACACAACCTGGACCGTCCGGAGAATTGGCTTTCGGAACCGCATGTGGATGAGGAGATCTTTCGCGCCATGCTGAAAGACGCAGGCGTGGAGGTGCACTTTCACGAACGATTGCGGGAGCGAGATGGAGTAGAGCTGCGGGAGAAACATCTTGTCTCCGTAACTACTGAGGACGGCAAACGCTGGCCGGCGAAGGTCTTTGCCGATTGCAGTTACGAAGGCGAACTGATGGCCCAGTCCAAAGTCAGTTATACCTGGGGTAGGGAAGCGGCGTCTGAGTACGGTGAAGACCTGGCGGGGGTTCGCGGCAATACTCCCAAGCATCAGTTCCTCTGGCCGCTCTCTGCTTATGACGAGGATCAGCATCTTCTTCCGGAGATCGACCCCGGGCCTCTCGCCGCTCCTGGAAGCGGTGACAAGAAGGTTCAGGCTTATAACTTCCGCCTGATTCTTACCAACGATCCCGCGAACCGGTTACCGTTTCCCCGGCCGGCGGGATACGACCGTTCCCGCTTCGCTTTGCAGGAACGCTATCTTAACGAGTTTCAGCAGCACATGGGGCGCGCTGCGGGGTTTCGCGATATTACTAATCCGGTCATGATTCCCAACCACAAGGCGGACTTCAACAATAATGGTCCGGTCTCGACGGATTACATTGGCCATAGCTGGAACTATCCTGAGGCTAACTATGCGGGCAAGGCTGCGCTCTGGCAGAAGCACTTGTTGTACACGCAGTCATTCTTTTATTTCATTTCGCAGGATTCCGCGGTGCCCGCTAGCCTGCGGGCGGAGGTCAACCAATGGGGCCTGCCGAAGGATGAGTTTGTGGATACAGACCATTGGCCTAACCAGCTGTATATCCGCGAAGGGCGGCGGTTGGTGGGGGAGTATGTGATGCGTCAGGCGGATCTGCAAACGGACCGCAGCAAGCCGGATTCCATTGGTATGGGGTCGTACAACAGCGACTCGCATAACATCCAACGCGTGGCTATGCCGGATGGGACGGTGAAAAATGAGGGGGATGTTCAGGTTCCGGTTGAACCTTACGAGATCGCGTACCGGAGCATCACGCCGCGAGGATCGGAGACGGATAATTTGCTGGTGCCGGTGTGTTTGTCTGCCAGTCATGCCGCGTATTCCTCTGTGCGCATGGAGCCGCAGTACATGATCATTGGGCAGGCTGCGGGGGTGGCTGCGGCGATCGCGGTTCATCGTCAGCGCAGGGTTCAGGAGGTTGGGATTTCTGAATTGCAGGAGAGGCTGCAGCGGCATGGCGCGATTCTTCATTTGAGCGAGGAGTTCTCGGGTCACAGCAGTGGGGTGAAGTAGTTCGCAGGGTTGCGGGGCTAAGGGTGGTCGAAAAACATTTCCACGGTCGGCCTGCGGAACTGCAGATCCCTCCACTGCGCTCCCCGGATTTCCTGTGGAATTTGGTGGCGTTGATGGACTTCATGCGCCCTTCTTTACGGAAGGGCGCACACGCGGCTTTGTCTAGTGCTGCGTGGCAGGAAATCCGGGTACACTTCGGTCGGGATGACACTTCTGTTTTGGTTGAAGGTCTACGGGACAGTGTTGACCAGCTCCCAGATTCGGGCCAGATGATGATCGTCGTGTTCGGCGACGAAATATAGATGGTCGATCAAGCGCATTGGCGTCTTGAGACGAGGGTGAGGAATCGCTCGAGCAAAGAGGGACGAGTCCAATTGGTCTACACGCTTCAGGAGGTTTCCTCTGGCGGTGCGGAACTCAGCCAGGATCTGCTCCAGCAGGCGCAAGTTGTAGTTTGCATGGTCGGTCTTTTGGTTATTGAGATCGGTTGGCGTCAGTTGATCGCTGCCCGTCACGTAATCGCCTACACGCGCGAACCACAGCGGTTCCAGGTCGAGCAAGTGACCAGCGTTCTCCTGGGCGGACCACTTGCCTTGCACTTTCTTGATCAGGATTTTGTCAGAATAGGCACCAAGTGTCTCTTCTAGCCTGGCCGGAGTGCCACGGAGCCGTGCGCACAAATTCGGACGCAGCTCCACAGACATGGAAAACTCAAACCTACGTTCAAACCAAATTCTCTCGGACGTCGCCATGTTAGCTCTCCTGCCTCAGGATATGGTCGACCACGGACTCATCTTCCGCCAGCAGGTCGTAGTTCGCCAACTCAGACAAGCTGAGGCGGCGGCTCTGCTCTAGATCATCGATGAAATCTGATTCGATGGTTGCCGCCAACTGCCGATCCAGCACGGCAAGATTTACTTCATCGTTCAGAGCAAACGAGCGGTGATCAAAATTGGTTGAGCCGACCACATTCCACAGGCCGTCGACGGTCATCACCTTGGCATGGATCATCGATGGACCGTATTCGTAGATCTCCGCGCCCGCCTGCAGCAGGTGGCTCACGCTGCGGTGGCTCAGGGTTCTGATAATCGCATGATCGATAAAAGGGCCGGCGGTCAAGATCTGCACCGTCACGCCACGTTTCTCAATGGCCTCAATCAAGGCCTGGCGCGCACTTCGATCAGGCAGGAAGTACGGGGTGGTGATGCGTATGGTTCGGCGCGCGCTATTGATCAAGGCCTGGAAGAGAATGCGCGCCTGGGTGCCTCCCCCATGAGGGGTGCTGGAAACGACAAAGCTCTCCGCACCCTCGGGGGTGGAACGAAAGCCAAATTGCTTCGAGCTGGAGAGAATTTCGCCGGACGATTCAAGCCAGTTTTCACAAAAGGCGGAGATCAGGCCGGCTACCGCTTCCCCTTCTACGCAAAACACGGTATCCCGCCAGACTGGCACTGTGGGAGTCGCGTACATCCATCGGTCAGCGATCCCCGCACCCCCGATAAAGCCGGTCTCCCCATCTACAATGAGGAGCTTGCGATGGGTGCGGTTGTTCACTTTCGGCCAGGTATTCCAGCGAATGGGGTGATACCAACGCATCTGACCGCCGGCAGCGCGCAGGCGGTCGAAGTAGGTGGAACGGGTGGTAAAGCTGCCCAAGGCATCGACGATGATGCGTACTTCGACTCCCGCCTCGGCGCGTTCAGTCAGGGCGGCAAGGATTTCATCGGCGACTTGCCCTTCGCAGAATTCGTAGAATTCGAGGTTGATGGCGTACTTTGCGCGACGAATGGATTGTAAGTAGGCGGGGTAGAATTCTGCGCCGTTTTTGAGACGCGTGATTCGGGCGTGGCGCCGCGTGCCGTCCGTCACCAGACTGAGAAATTCGACGAATTCTTCGGAATCCAGGGGCGCGGGGTTTTTGTCCGGCATGGCATAGGGGACCGCGGAGCCGAAGAAGTCGATGAGGATGCGGGCCCCGAGGATGGTTACGGCACCCACGCCGAGGGCCGCTAGCCATCGGGTGGCCGGGTGGGATTTAGTGGGGTCGGTCATGCTTTGCAAGGATACAGGTGAATCTTTAACCGGCGGTGGCTTCCCTAGGGGCAATTTTGCTCTTGATCCCCTGATGCGGGTTACTCAGGCTGGGAATCTTTCCGCGGAGCGGGCTTTTGCTTTGGCGGCTTCTTCTTCCCGGTTTCTTGGGGATGCGGTGGTTTCCAGAGAATGTAGAAGACGGGTGGAGATAGCGGCTATCTCATCGATTGCAGCCAGAAAGGTGGCTTCGTTGGCCTTGGAGGGCTTGTTAAAGCCGCTGATTTTCCTCACGAACTGGAGCGAGGCGGCGCGTACCTCCTCGTCGGTGACTGGGGGATCGAAGTTGAAGAGCATTTTGATGTTCCGGCACATGCGCAAGACCTCAGACAACTCACTTATTTTACTTTTTTGAGAGGAGAACTTCCTCCGGGGGGATTTCGTACTAATCGTATTGCGGAGGTTCTATGCCGTCACTTCTCGATGACCTGCGGTACGGACTGCGCCAGCTGCGCAAATCCGCCGGCTTTACCATCACGGCTGTCCTAACATTGGCCCTGGGCATTGGGGCGACGACGGCCATCTTCACCCTGGTTTATGACGTGATGCTGAAGCCGCTGGACTATAGCCACCCGGAGCAGCTGGCGGTGATGGAAGAGCAGGTGGCCGAGTTCCGTGACCTCTATCCGACCCTGCCCATGAATGCGAACCATTTCGTCTTCTGGCAACAGCACGGCCACAGCTTTCAGTCCGCGGCGCTGATGAAGGAAGATTCGGTGCCGCTCGGATTAGGTGGGCATCCGCTACGGATCAATGTATTGAACGCGAGCCCGGGTATTTTTCCCGTGCTCGATTCCGTGCCGCTGCTGGGCCGCGCGTTCTCGCCGCAGGAGGCCCAAGTGGGGCACGAGCACGTCGTGGTGCTGATGGACTCGCTTTGGCGGAGCCAGTTTCGCAGCGATCCACGAATTCTGGGAAGAACCATTACCCTCAATGGATTTCCCTATAACGTGATTGGCGTGATGGCGCCATCGTTCCACCTGCCCCCCATACCGACCCTGGGGAGCGCGGATACCAATCATGAACAGCCCCCTGAAGCGCTGCTGCCGATGGCCTTCTCGGACCACATGCTGCAGGATGACATGGGGGAGTTTAACTATTTCGGGTTGGCACGCCTGAAGCCTGGAGTTTCTGTAGCCCAAGCGAATGGAGAAATCAACGCACTGCAACATACAATCATGGCTCGCTTGCCGGCAAACGAGAAGGCCACTCTCTCCGCGACGCTGACGCCGTTCCAGCAGGAACTGGTGGGGAACGATCGAAAGCCGCTACTGATTTTGCTGGCAGCGGTGGCGGTGCTGCTGCTGGTTGGCTGCGTGAACATAACCAATCTGTTGTTGGCGCGGGCAGTAGGCAAGCGGCAGCAAATGGCAGTAGCCGCCGCCCTGGGAGCGAGCCGCGGAGAAATGGTGCGCATGGCAATCCGCGAGACAGCGGTGCTTGCCGCACTGGGAGGTACGCTGGGCCTTCTGGTGGCGATGATTGCAATGCCGGTGATGCAGCGGTATCTTCCTCCGGCGCTGGATTTTCGCGGACCACTGCATCTGGACTGGGCCGGCGCCGGCTGCGCCCTGGTGCTGGCGATGCTGGCGACGCTGCTGGCGGGCGCGGCGCCGGCTTGGATTATCGCGCGCACGCCTCCGCAGGAGGTTCTGCATAGTGAGTCGCGGCTGGCCACCGAGTCGCGCAGCAGCAAGCGGGTGCGCAGAATGCTGGTGGCGGTGGAAGTTGCGGTCAGCGTGGCCCTGGTATCCATGACCGGGCTGGTGACCACGAGCTTGTATCGGCTGCTGCACGCAGACCGGGGCTTTGAGGGCGCTCGGGTCATCACCGCAGAGGTCGATTTGCCGGACAAGTCCTACTCGGACTTAGCCACGCGGACCGCATTTTATAAGCAGGTTCTCGACCGGCTCGCGCAGCTCCCGGGTGTGGAGCATGCCGCGGCCATCAGCGAGTTACCGCTGTCTCGCGACACGTGGATTGACATGATCCATGTCCCAGGCGATGCGAGGCCCATCATGCAGATGCCTACCGAGCACTTCCGCTGGATCACTCCGGGGTATTTTGCGACCATTCACATGCCCCTGGTGGCCGGCCGTTTCCTGAGCTCGAGCGATGAGGGCAAACAGTACGCCGTGGTCTCGGAACTTACGGCCAAAACACTGTGGCCCGGTAAGAATCCTATTGGACAGCAATTTGGTCGCGCCGGGATGAAGGAGAATTCCTTTATCGTGATTGGCGTAGTCAGGAATGCGCGAACGGTCAGCTTATCCCAGCAGGATCCGATGATGGTGTACGTGCCGTACTGGTATCGCAGTGACAAAACCGGCGGCCTGCTGCTGCGTTCCCGGCAGGATCCGGCGGCGATGGCCGATGCGATGCGCAAAGCCATCGGGAGGGTCGATCCGGAAGTACCGGTGCAGGAGATACGCCTACTGGGCGGCGTAGCCGAGGATTCCGTGGCCAATCGGCGATTCGAGATGCAACTGTTAGTTCTGTTTGCGGCGAGCGCACTGTTGCTGGCGGGTCTGGGAGTCTATGGGGTCGTGACCTATTCCGTGGTCCAGAGGCAGAAGGAGATCGGCTTGCGCGTAGCGCTGGGGGCGCAGCGAAAAAATATCTATGGTTTGGTGCTGCAGGATGGGCTGATGCCGGTATTAGCAGGGGCGCTGGCCGGGGTTGCGGTGGCCTTTGCCTTCGCACGCGTGGTGGGCAGTTTATTGTTTGAGGTGAGTCCTTATAACGCTGCCATCACCACGAGCGCTGTTGCTGTCCTGGTGGCGATGGGAACCGCAGCGTGCCTGCTCCCTGCACGGCGCGCAGCCGCGGTTGATCCTATGGAGGCGATACGAAGGGAGTAGCTGCGGGGTTTCTAGACGGACGTGTTGAGCAGACTTCCCCGAGCCTGTCCATGTTGCACCAGGTAACCGGCCAGCTCCTGCACTGTGCCCTGGACGACGCCCGAGCTGAGCGCGTCTGAGATTTTGGCGACCAGGCTTTCGAGCGGGCTGGTCGTCCGGGCAGTGTTTGCGGTGTCCTGCGCCTGCAAACCCGCCGTTAGGTTCGTAACATCCGTCTTGGCCGCGGAGTTATTTCCAGTCGCGAGGTCCTTGAGCAGCGAGGTCACGTCTTGCGCAAGGTTGTCCGGCGTAGATGTGGCGGTCTGAGACTTCAGATCTGTCTTGAACTTAGCCAGGTCACTTTTGGCTCCGGAAAGGTCTCCATAGGCCAAGGCCTTCAGCAGGTTGATCACATCCTGAGTGAGGACATCCGGCGAATTGGCGGAAGTGTTGGAGGATGCGCCATTCCTGGCAGTGCTCGTGACACTGAATGTGCTTGCGTTCTTTGCGGCGGTTTGCCGGGTGCCGGTGGCCAATCCGGTGCTGAGCGAATCGTCTAAAAGCGAGGCGGAGGTCAGATTCGATATGGACATGGTGGCCTCTTTCTAAAAGCAAACTATCTTTGGGCGGACCAAGATAAAACCCTTATCGGCACGGTGGCCAAAACCGTTCAGGCTACTTTCGGTTTTTGTTGCGCAACTTTAGGCGTGGTCTGCATTGGCCGGAAGCCGGACACAATCATTACGCTGGTGCAGGAACAACTACTGAACGTTCACTGTGACCGACGCGGTGGAACGCCCGTACTGGTTGGTTGCATTCAAGGTGTAGATGGTCGTGACGGCCGGGGTCACGGTTTGCGTACCCCCACGCACCGGGCCCACGACGTCGATGTAATCGTATGAGTCGTTGGTGACGGTCCAAGTCAAAGTCACGGGTGTGCCAGCCGCTACGGTTGTCTGTGAGGCGGTGAAACTGCTGATGGTTGGAACTGCTCCGGTCGGCGCGGTCGAATCATCGTATTGCGTCCCCATTTGCACCACGTCGAAGTTTGACGCATCGATGGCCTTGAGTGCATCGAGGTCGTTGTCGTCCCAGCGGGCGTCCGGGGCTCCCTGGAAGTACATGTTGCTGCCGTTATCGGCGACGATCATGCCGTAATTCTTCATGGCGGTGAGGATCACCTGGTTGGCGGCGCTATAGGTCGAGATATTGAAGCTGGCCTTGAGCCGCAGCCTCATTCCCATGATATTGCTGGTACCGGAATTATTCCCCGCAGCGTGAGTGGCGGGGGCTACAAAGTATCCTCCGTTCGCATCACTTTTGGTTTGGGCCACGGTCATGCGGAAGGCGTGATTGATGGCTCCTGCGGCCACCTCGTCGTACCGTACCAGCCCGGGAAAGATGGGCAAGCCAGCCGCGTCGGCTGAGGTCCATCCATAGGGGCGGTGCTCGGTAGTGGTCAAGTCCCAGATGGCACCATTGGCGGCGCTCCAGGCGCCGTTGCATAGCTGCGTTTGCCAGGTTTCGTAGATCCAGCACTTCGTCTTATCGATCACGATGAGGTGATTGTCTCCCGTGGTGGTACAGGTCGGGGGGAAGCCTTCGATGGGAGCGGTGATCGGGATGGGATACAGGGTGATGTCGCTTTCGCTCTGATAGGTGGTCATGGTTACCGGGACGCCCGGGGTCGCATTCGAGTCGACGACGACATAGGGGATTCCGTAGTTTCCATCGACGACGTTCGAGAAGTCGGGATGCAGGTGGCTCCCGGTGAGCACCCCGATGATGGTGGCCGAGTTGGGATCGACGGGAGCGGATGCGATGTTGGTGTTCCACAGGTTTGAGGACGGGAAGGGTACGTAGCCATTGAGGCTGGCGCCGTTGCCTGTGCTCATGTTGCCGCATGACGGGCCGGGGGACGAGTTGACGGTGATGCTCAGATTACCGGTTTGGGAGAGGGGCGTGGGCGCGGTTGCATCTGTCACCTCCACGGAGAAGGCGCTGGTTCCGGCTTTGGTGGGGGTGCCGCTGATGGCGCCGGCGTTGGAAAGCGTGAGCCCCGCGGGCAAGGTGGTGCCGTTCGCCAGGCTAAAGGAATAAGGAGTTGTGCCGCCGGATGCGGTCAGGGTCGCGGAGTAGGTGGTATTCAGGGTGGCGTTCGGCAGTGTGGTTGGGGTGATGGTTAGCGTCGGCGGGGCGCCGCCGCTGCCGCTCGCAATCGTCAGGGTGAAGGATGCTTTGGCCGTATCCGGAGGGGTAAAGGAATCGGTCACATCGAAGGTCACGGGATAGGATCCAGCGGTCGCCGGGGTTCCTGAGAGTGCTCCCATTGGCGACAGGTTTAATCCTGCGGGTAAGGTGCTCCCGGAGCCCAGCGCCCAGGTATACGGTGGCACACCGCCCGACGCCTGCAGGGTGGTCGATGGATAAGCCGATGCGGCTGTGCCGCCGGGTAGGGAGGTGGTAGTTACGGCCAGGGTGGCTGGAGTGATCGTGATGCTTAGATTGGAAGAAGTTGATTGTGAGGAGGGCTGCGTCGAATCCGTCACCTTGATGGTTGCTGATGCGGTGCCGGCTGAGCCTGGAGTGCCGGTGATGGTCCCGGTTGCGCTGTTGATCGATAAGCCGCCGGGCAGGTTGGTGGCGCTGAAGGTGTACGGTGTGGTGCCACCGGCCGCGGCTACTGGACTGCTGTAGGCAGCGCCGACTGATCCCGCGGGAAGCGCGGTGGTCGTGATCGCCAGGTTTGTGGTCTGCGTGGGGTTTGTGGTGGGGTTGCTGGTGTTCGAACCGGTGCACCCAGTGAGAATAGCTGCTGCCCCAAGGATCAGACCTATTCCCGGTTTCCGCATGGCCGTACTTTCTCTTGCTTATTCGTAGCAACGCAGACCGGGGAAAGTGTTCAGATTTGATGCGATGAGTGGTTATCTATGGTGGTGATGCTAAATCAGGTATTAGGGAGAAGTGAAGAGTGTATCGAGGTGGGGCGGGATCCCAAAGTTGTAGATGCACTTAAGTAATGTGCGGGGGTTGGCGGGGGAGAGGGGTTCCTGTGGTGCTGCCAGTAAAGATTGGTTCGTGAATGAAGAGAACTGCAGGTCCCTCCGCTACGCTCCCCCGGATTTCCCGTGGAACTTGGTGGCGTTGATGTACTTCATGCGCACTTCTTTACGGAAGGGCGCGCACGTTGCCTTGTCCAGTGCTGTGTGGCAGGAAATCCGGGTATTCTCCGGTCGGGATGACACTCCTGTTTGGGGTACGGGAAAACAGCAGGTCCCTCCGCATCGGTCGGGATGACACGTCTTTTAAGGTACCCACTTCCCAATCCCAAACAGAAGTGTCATCCCGACCGAAGCGGAGCGTAGTGGAGGGACCTGCTGTTGCTTTTTACCGAACTCGCTTCGCCGACTTTTTCTTGGCTGGGCGCATGCGGACTGGTTTCTTCTTTCCGCCGGATTTTTTTATTGTTGAGGTGGAGCTGGCCAGGAGGGCGATGAGCCTGGTGCCGATGGGAGAGCCGAGGCCGGTGCAGGCGTCCCAACCAGGGCCCGCGGAAAAGGCGCCGTTGTTTCCTGACACGATGTCGTTGAACGCCGCAGCGCCCTTGGCTGAGTAAAGCTGGGGTTGGAGAAAGCCGGCGCTCTTTCCATTCTGCCGATTGCTTAGCGCGATCAACCCCGCCCAAAGGGGAGCAACGGCGCTGGTGCCACCAATGACCAGGTTCTGGCCGTCGACGCGTACCTGATAGCCGGTTACGGGATCAGCATCGCCGCTCACATCCGGCACCCCGCGGCCCCCCGTACTGGACGAAGGCGCCGGTACATTCGCATTGGCTTGAAAGGAAGGCAAGGGGAACACGTTGCTCACACCGCCTCCGGTCGCGCCCTCGTTGCTGGCCTGCTCGTTCCACACCACCTCGGACGTGATGGTGCTGCCGCTGCCGACCAGCTTGGTCCCGCCACAGCCGAGGACGTGCGGGCTGGAGGCAGGGAAGTCGACGTTATTGCCGGTAGCTCCGTCGGTCGAGCCATTGTCGCCCGCGGCCACGGTAACGGTAATGCCAAGCGCGGCCGCAGACTGGCAGGCGGCGTCGAGCGCGTTCATCGCCTGGGTTGTCCAACTGGACTCCGGGCCGCCCCAGCTGATGGAGATCACGCTCGGATTATTCGTCGTGTCATGGACCGCGCTGCTGACGGCATCGATGAACCCCTGGTCGGTATTGGGCGCGAAGTAGACGACAATCTTTGCCCCCGGCGCGACCGCCGCCGACACTTCGATGTCGAGCATCACCTCGCCATCCGCACTGCTGGCCGTGCTGGGAGAGTTTTTGCCATTGTCCACGGATACCGCGGTCACCTGGGGCGCGGTTTGTCCCAGTCCCTTAAAGTATGCGGTCAGATCCGCAGCGCGGTAACCACCACCCAACTCGATGATGCCTATGGTCTGTCCAGCAGCAGTTGCCCCCGGCGGAAACTGGTAAAGCTGGCCCACCTGAACGGGAGTGTAGGAGCCGTTGGCAGCCGCAGCATGGGCGCGGGCGAAGCCTTCCGTTCCGGTCGTCAGGGTGTTGATGGTGGACCCGAGGACGCGAAAGTGAGGCTGCGCCTGAGGCCGATTATCCAGACCCAGGACAGCCTCCACCGCGCCGGTCAGTTCCGCCGGAAGACGAATGCTGCCTTCGCGCACGCGATAGGTCTTTCCGTCGAGCACCTTCTGCGTCAGGGTGACGCCAAAGGCCTTCTGCATGGCAGTGACGGTTCCGGTCAGTTGGATGGTGCGCCGCTCGGGCTTGGGCGTGTCTTTCTGGACCGTGAGCCCGAATTCTTTTGCGAAGGCACGCACCAGTTTGATGGCCGCGGGATCCGCAGCGTGCTGCTGCCGGTACTGAGTGCGTGTGAGCCGGTCTTTGCCCAGGCGCCTGGTGTTCAGTGGACGCTTGCGTTTGACGATCACAGAGACAGTGACCGAACCTTTGGCGAGTGCCGGCTTCTCCGTGGTTGTGGCGGCCAGGGGCGCTTTCTCACTCCCAGGCAGCACAACCCGCTGCTGGGAAGAGAAGTGGGAGGCGGATTTTTGAGGAGCCATGGGGAATTCTCCGAGTCGCTGTCGAGCAGCGAAATTCATGCCCCCCATACTATTCCGCAATGCGTTCCCAAGGAAGTTACGAGTTGTGTGGCGGGCTGTAGAATGAAGTGCAGCAATGCCCACATCTATTGACTGGCCGCTGAAACACCCGCCGCGGCGTCGCCGCCGCCTCTTTCTTATTGTCGCTGCCATCGCCTTCATCGTGTTCGGTGCCCGAACCTGGTTGTCGTATTTCGTTGATTTGCTGTGGTTCCGGTCGCTCGGTTACGGTAGCGTCTTTTCCAAGACGCTGGCGATCGAGTGGAGCCTTTTCGCCCTGTTTGCGTTGGCGACATTTTTGATTCTCTACGGATCGTTTTCCGCCCTGAAGCGCACCCATCTGCCCGATTTACCCAGCAGTCACACCATCTTTTTTGGCGGACAACCGGTGAGGCTTCCAGTCGAGCCGGTGATGCGGCTGCTGGCGTTGGGCGGCTCGATCGTCATTGCCCTGGTTACGGGCGCAGGCATGATGGCGGAATGGCCAACCCTGGCTCTGTTTCGCTACGCACCAGCCGCCGTGGGCGGCGTGGTCGACCCGATTTTTGGCAAGCCGCTGAACTTCTTTCTGTTTACCCTGCCGGCGTGGGAGCTGCTCTCCGGCTGGTTGCTTACGCTCGCCATCATCACCTGTGTGCTGGCTGTGGTCTTTATCCTCATCACCGGTGGTGCAAGTGCTTTCGCCGGCCGCCGCAGTTACCTCACGATTCCGTGGCGTGGGCTCTCTATTGCTTTTGCGTTCCTGCTGCTGATCCTGGCGATACGTGTCTACCTGAGCCGGTTCGATTTGTTGTTGGACGACCATACCGTCTTCGGGGGGGTCACCTACACCGATGCGCATCTCACGCTGGGTGGCCTGCTTCTGGTATGCGTGGCGCTGGTCGCCGGCGCGATGGCTGCCGCAGCCAACGCGATGACGGCGGGGCGAGGACGCTGGCTGGTGGCGGCCATTCTTCCCGCCGCTCTGTGCTTTGCCGGGGTGCGCGTGGCCGGCTGGTGGATGAGCAGCTTTATCGTCAAACCGAACGAGCTGGTCCGCGAACAGCCTTACATTGCGCACAATATCCTTATGACGCGCCAGGCGTACGGACTGGATCGTTTCTCCCAGCGGGAATTCCCGGCGGAAACAACCGTCGGTGCCGCGGATCCGGCGAATAATCAACCCACGCTGCAGAACATTCGCCTGTGGGATTGGCAGGCGCTGCAGGATACGCTGCGTCAGATTCAGGAAATCCGCACCTACTACGATTTTCCCGATATCGACATCGATCGTTATGAAATCGACGGCACATTACGCCAGGTAATGCTTGCCGTCCGCGAGCTGAATGTCGAGAAGCTGCCGGAGAGCAGCCGGAACTGGATTAACGAAAAGCTGATCTATACGCATGGCTACGGCATTACCATGAACCCCGTCAATGGGTTTACGACGGAAGGGCTGCCCACGCTTTACCTGAGCAACATGCCAGTGCAGAGCACGGTTCCGGGGCTAAAGGTAACCCGGCCGGAGATTTATTTTGGCGAGTTGACCAACACGGATGTTTACGTCAAGACGCGGCAACAGGAATTCGATTATCCCCAGGGCCAGAGCAATAACCTCACTTCCTACCAGGGCGACGGCGGCATCGTGCTGGGCGGGTTCCTGCGGCGTATTGCGCTCGCGATCGACCGCGGCGACCTGGGGAAATTGCCGTTCAGCGATGATGTGAATTCACAGAGCCGGCTGCTGATGCGGCGTAACGTGCGCGATCGCGTAACCGCCCTGGCGCCGTTCCTCACCTATGATCCGGATCCCTACATTGTGGTTGGCGAGGATGGCAGGCTTTCGTGGGTGATGGATGCCTTCACCACCTCGGACCAGTATCCCTACTCGAGCCACTATCGTCTGGGCGAGGATTCCGTCAACTACATGCGCAACAGCGTCAAGGTAGTGATCGACGCTTATGATGGCTCGACTACGTTTTATGTTTTTGATGACCAGGATCCGATTGTCGCGGCCTGGCGCCGTATTTTCCCGGCTTTGTTCAAAGATGCGTCCGCCATGCCGCCGGGGCTGCGCAAGCATATGCGCTACCCGGAGTTATTGCTCAAGCTGCAGGGAGAAGTCTACGGCTTGTATCACATGACCAATCCTGAGGTGTTTTACAACCGCGAGGATCTATGGACCGTGGCCACTGAGGTCGGCATGAGCGAGGGCGGTGGACAAACCACCCAGCCGATGCAGCCGAATTTTGTGTTGATGAAATTGCCCGATGAGACCGGCATGGAATTTGTCGAGATTCTCCCATTCACGCCTGCGAATCGTAACAATCTGATTGGCTGGATCGGCGGGCGCAGCGATGGGGCGCACTACGGGACTTCGGTGGTGTACAACTTTCCGAAAAATAAACTTGTGGATGGGCCACTGCAGATTGAAGCGCGTATTGATCAGAACGCGCAGCTGTCCGGACAATTGACGTTGTGGAATCAGCAGGGTTCGCACGTGCGGCGCGGGACACTGTTGGTCATTCCTACGGGGCGGGCGCTGTTGTATGCAGAGCCGATCTATTTGCAGGCGGAGCGAAGCCCGATGCCGGAGTTGCGCCTGGTGGTGCTTGCACTGCAGGACCGGCTGGCTTACGGATCGACGTTCGAAGCGGCGCTAGCAGCGCTTTTTGGGGGTGGGGGTTCGTCGCTTACGGCCGCTGAGCCGCAGCATGCTGCGCAGCCGTCAAGTGCGGTTTCTGCGCAGGCTGCGACAGACGTCAGTCCTACGATCGCGGAAGCGGCCAGGGATCTTGCCGATTATCAGCGGTTAACGGCGGAGGGTAAGCTTGGCGAAGCAGGGCAGAAGTTGGAAGAATTGAAACGGGCTCTGGATAAGTTGAATTCTCGGCACTGAGTTGCGACAAGATTGCCGGTGCCCCAGTTCTCGTCCATTTATCGATTGGACTCCAAAGTACGCAGGTCGACAGCTGTGGTATCCCACATCCCCGATTTCCTGTGAAGATCAAAGGGTTCCATGAACCTCATGCGCCTTTCCTTTGAAGAAAGGCACACACGCTATATTGTCCAGAGCAACGAGCAGGAAATTCGGGGCATCTCGCGAAAAACGAGCGAGATATGGGGCACCCTTGACTCTGTCACCGGGCTAGATTTGGAGTGGCTGACTTTGTTAGGCCTGCCAACAGCCCAGGAAGATTCCGTGCTGTCGGCAGGGCTAATGGGTGTTACTTTGCATGCTACGAACGGCTTAACGGCCGCCGCCGCCCATCATGTGTCGTACACCGGCATCATAGCCGCGTTGAAAGCCCTCGCGGTAATCCTGGCGGAGACCTTTGGCAACATTCGGGTGACGGTATTCATCGCGATTATTGACATTCGGCGCGCGATGGTTCTCGTAATCCTTGCGAGCACCTACAAGGCCGTCCTGAAAGCCACGCCTTTGCGCGTCGTTAAACTCCGACGGTGCGCTGTCCCACCCGCCGTGGTCACCGTATCCCGGTGGCGGGGGGCCTTGCGGCGCGTATTGCGCGTTGATTGCAGCCGTGGAACTCAACAAGAGAACGATCGTGCTCGATGTTCCTAATCGACGAAACGTGTTCATGTGCTTCACCCTTTCGTGCTTTTACATCTCGTTGGGTAGATGCCGCGTAAGCACCGGGTGTTGTCGTGCAGCTTATTGATGCTGAATAGTCACTTGTTATGAGTTACTTACTCGGATTCCGGGCCACGGCAACCGGGCGAGGTTTGTGGTTTTGCGAGAGGACCTGCCGCAAAATCGATCAGTAATCGGGCGTTATCGGAACGCAGGCCTACGGGCCCGTCGAAGCTCAGGGCGTCTGTGCCGACGGAGCCTTCCCATACCAGCGAGTTGTCGGCAAAGACCTCCATCTCTGCGCCGTTCATTTGCGCGCGCAATGTATGGGTGGTTCCAGGGGTCAATGCGGGAACTGGTGAGCTGCGCCGCGGCTTGATGTTCTGGTATCCACGGTTGCTACATTGCGCACTCGTGTGCTGGCCGGGGTTGGTTTTTACAGAGACTACGAGCTTCGACTCCGGCTCGATGCGCCACATTGCGTAAACCAGGTTGCAAGCATTCTGGGCGCGGAGCTTGACGCCAAATTGCCGGCGCATTTCACCGGAGGCGAGCGGAGATTCGTTCGGTGTGGCGCCCAGATAGGTGAAGCGGGCCTCTGCTTCCGGTTGAGTGTAGGCGTTGACATAGGCGCGCATTTTCGAGACGTTGATGGAGAGCGGCTGCCCGGGCTGTTGATCGATTGTGCCTTCGGTGACGCATAAGTTGGCTTTTGAGACCGGGACGAAATGAGTGGATTGTGAGTTGATTTTCGGAGACAGTCCGGGTAGCAGAACGACTGCCAAGGTGCAGAAGTTTTTTAGGTTTCGCATTCCGCCTCCCCTGAGGTTGGCGATAATGATAGACCCGGAGTTACGTTGATTTAGTTGCACCACTCACGGAAAGCAGTCGAAAAATTCCGTTTTCGTCCCACGTACGCTTTGGCGAACGTGGGGCACCCGTCTGTTTCCTATAGAGGTGGCGGGTGGTCGGAACAGTTTTATGCTTCGTGCTCGCAGGGCTCCCAGCAGGAGCGGCCTTCGAGGCAGATGGAACGATGTACGTAGTGGTCGTCGGGGCCGGCTTTGCTCATGGTTTTGAGACACCAATAGGTTGTTGTCGATCCCAGAAGCTCGACCATGTCTTCATGGAAGTCGCCAAAGGCACCGTAGCTGGATTTGCTACGGAGTGCGTTGCAACGGATCTGCACCAGCTGAGTCGTCATATCGTGTGTCCTTAACCAATGGCACTGGGGTCGCGCTGCATCTGTCCCGCCGCCAGCAAGATTGTTCGGTAAATAGCGGTCTGAAACAGTTGCGTTTTAAAGCCGTTCTGCGAGAGCGGCGTGGCGGACTGCATCGCCGCCTTCCCAGCTGCACGCGCCGTGGCCTCGTCAATCCTCTTGCCGGTGAGGATCGCCTCTGCAGCCGCAGAGCGTAGGGGGGTGGGCGCGGCCACACCGAGCACGATCGCGGCTTTGCGGCATTGCGCGCCGTCCATCACCAGCACGACGCCCGCGTCGGCGAGAGGCCAGTCGAAGCTCTCCTTCTCCCCGTATTTCTGGTAGGCGGAGCGGGTGCCGGCTTCGGGCGCAGGGACAAAGATGCCGGTGATCAACTCGCCCGTCTGCACCACCGTCTCGTTGATCAGACTCTCTTCCGGAGGGACGTAGAAGTCGGTCATGGCCACCGTGCGCTTGCCCCGCTTTCCAGTTAGCTCCACCCGCGCACCCATGGCCAGCAACGGCACGGCAGTCGAGGAGGGGTGAACCATTGCGCAGGTGCCGTTGTTGATGACGGCATGGTATTGGTTCTCACCACCGTGCGCGTGACACGCGTTGCTGGTGTCGCCCTTCTTCTTGCAATCGAAATCGCTGGAGCGGAAGTACCAGCAGCGCGGACGCTGCAGAAGATTGCCGCCCAGTGTTGCCATGTTACGCACCTGCGGCGTGGCGGCGTGACCGGCGGCGTCCGATAACGCCGAGTACCTTTGCTGAATTTCCGGATGAGCCGAGATCTCACTCAAGGTCGACAGGGGACCGAGATGCAGTCCGTCCGGAGTTGCCGTGATGCCGCGAAGACTCTCGATGTTGCGGATGTTGACCAGCTTGGGTGGGGAAACAATGTCTTCCTTCATCAGGTCGAGCAGATCAATGCCGCCGGCCTTGACCACGGCGCCGTCGCCCAACTGGCTCAGGGCTTCGTCTACCGTCCTGGCATCGACAAATGCGAACTTGTTCATGCCTGTACCTCTTCCTGCGTCTTGCCCAACGCGGCGAGCACGTTGGCGGGGGTCATCGGTAGTTTCCGCATACGCACGCCGGTGGCGTTGTAGAAAGCATTGCCGATGGCGGCAGCCAGGGTGATGATTCCCGCGGATTCGCCGATGCCGGCTGCGTCGGTCGAGCTTTGGGCGATGTAGTTCTCGACCAGGACCACTTCGATCTCCGGCACCTCGCGCGCACCCAGGATCTTGTAGTTCTCCAGGTTGGCGTTCAGCATGTAGCCCGCGTTGGGATCCATGATGCGTTGCTCGAACAAGGCATACGAAATGCCTTGCAGGATGCCGCCGTTGATCTGGCTGATCACGCCGGTGGGGTTGATGGGGCGTCCGCAATCGTGAGCGCCAAAGACTTTTTCTATGTGCACGCGGCCGGTCTCGGTATCGACAGCCAGTTCCACATAGTCCACGCCGCCGTAGAGGAGACGCTCCTTGGAGTACTCCGCGACCCGGGTCGCGCGCGCAGATACTTCACCGGTGGGCAGCTTGGCGGCGACTTGTTTCAGCGTGTAGGACTTTGAGGGATCGTTCTTAAACACCACGCGTCCATTGCGTATGGCGAGATTGTCAGCAGTAGTGGCAAATTTGGGAGCGACCGCGGCGAAGAGTTGCTGCTTCGCCTGCCAGGCGGCGTTGCGCACGGCCGGCGAGATGGAGCCGGTGGTCACGCTGCCTCCCGAGTCAGGACCGATGGGGAAGCGGGTATCGCCGATGCGAATGACGACATTCGCTGGCGGTATGCCAAGCTCCTCGGCCACCACCACCGCCAGCATCGTCTTGGTCCCTGTGCCCAGATCCTGCACAGCAGACATCAATTCCACCGAGCCATCGCGCGAGATGCGGACCTCGCAGGATGAATTCATCTCGATGAAGCGATACCAAACCGACTGCGCGATGCCCATCCCTCGCTTGACTGGCCCGGTGTCCGAACCTGCCGGCTTGCGGCTGCGCCAATTGGTTCGCTCGAGAATGACCTGGCGTTCGACCTTGCGTGCCGGGTGCTCATCGATCTTGTCGCGCAGCAAGAGCGGATCCATATTCAGCTTCACCGCCACCTCATCGATGGCTTGTTCGAAGGCGAAGCAGCCTTGTGGGTGACCAGGCGCACGGAACGCCGCACCGGGACCGGCATTGACGAAGACGTCGTTCTCTTCCGTCAGCAGGTTGGGGCACTTGTACATATTGGTTGCCGGCCCGGCGGTTCCCGCTCCTGTGCCGACTCCCGCGGTTCCGTAGCTGATGAGTTTGATCGCGGTCAGAGTTCCATCTTTCCTTGCGCCGATCTTGAGCTGCTGATGAGAGTCGGGCCGGTTGCAGACGATGTGCTCCTGGCGGCGGTCGAGCATCAACTTGACCGGCGCCTTTGCCTTGCGCGAGAGGCTGGCCGCAACCACGCCTTCATTCCCTGCGCCGAACTTCGCTCCGAAGCCGCCGCCCATATATTCGGTAATGACCCGCACCTGGCTCTTGGGTAGTTTGAAGACATCAGCGAATTCTTCGCGTACGCTCGATGTTCCCTGGGTCGAGGCGTACACGGTCACTTCCTCTGGTTTCCAATCGACCACGAAACCGTGGGTCTCGAGAGCGGAGTGGGTCTGGACCTGGGTGAAGTATTCGCTTTCGACAATCACGTCTGCCTCGGCGAATCCCTTTTCCAGGTCGCCTAATTGCTTGCGTTGCGGGCCGTGCACGTTGCCGGTTTGGGGAACGTCTTTGGGACCGCCCCCACCGCCTGCGCTGCCCGCTTCATCGGCTGGTCCAGGGAATACCATCGGCGCATCGACGGCACGGGCCGCGGTGCGATCGATCACAAACGGTATGGCGTCGTATTGCACCTTCACCAACTTGGCCGCGTCGTCTGCGATCTGTTGCGAAGTTGCGGCGATGCCGGCGATGGGTTGACCGGCATAACGAATGACCGGATAGCGGGAAGGGGTTTCCTGCTTTGGATCGCGGAGCTCGGCGAGCCCGTAGACGTGTTCGATGACATGGACGGCACGCACACCGGGCAGCTTCTCGGCTTCACTGGTATCGATCGAAAGGATGCGGCCGTGGGGGATGGTGGCATCCACCATACGTGCGTAGAGCATGCCAGGGAGATGGATATCCGCCGTGTATTTCCCTGTGCCCATGGCTTTTGCCGGACCGTCGTAGCGGACGGTTGGCTTGCCGATGTACATCAGCTCAGAGTTTGGTCCGAGGGGCGGCGGTTCGTCGGCGAGCACCTGCCGCTGTTTGTGTTCCAGGCCGTTCTGCGGGATGCCAAAGACAAAGCTTTCGGTGCGCTTGGCTGGTTCAGGTTTGGTTGGCGTCGTGTCCTGCGGTGCTTGCGTATCGAGGGGCATCCTATGCCTCCGTTTCCATTGCCAGCGTGACCAGGGCGGCGCGCTGCTGGGCTACATCAAGCGTGGCGGCGAAGACTTTGGGGTAGGTTCCACAGCGGCATAAGTTGCCACTCACTGCGTGCTTCACATCGCTCAGGTTTGGGGTTGGATTGCGTTCGAGCAGGGCTGCGCAGCTCATGACCATGCCGGGAGTACAGAAGCCGCATTGCATGGCGTCGTGTTTTACAAAAGCAGCCTGGACTGGATGCATCGTGTCCCCGTGAGAAAGGCCCTCGATGGTAGTGATCTGGCGTCCTGCCGTATCAATCGAGAGAGTCATGCAGGCCAGGGCGGGGGTTTTGTCTATCCACACCGTACAGGCCGAACAAGAGCCGCGGTCGCAGACTACTTTGGTCCCGGTGAGACCGAGGTTGTCGCGCAATGTCTGGGCAAGGGTGTCGCGCGGCTCGATCAGCACGGAGTGTTCGCGCCCGTTGATGTGCAGCTTGACCGGTAGGGCTTCCGGTCCCTGGACCTTGTTGATGTCTTTGGTTTCACGGGCAAGGGCGTTCGCGGTCTCGATTACGGTGGTTGCGGCGGTTACACCGGCGCCTTTTATAAAGCCGCGGCGGGAGAATTTGATTTTTGGAGAGTCGGCCATGGGAGCCTTCTGGTGTGAGCGGGTGGTTTGGTAGACGCTGCCTATACTTTACCTCCGGGCGCTTGTGGCCGCCAATGGGGGCACTTAGGGCTTTGTTGTGTGGGAAAGGGGAACAGCAGGTCCTTCCACTGCGCTACCCCGGATTTCCTGTGGACCTTGGTGGCGTTGGTGCACTTCATGCGCCCTTCTTTACGGAAGGGCGCACACGCGGCCTTGTCCAGTGCAGCGTGGCAGGAAATCCGGGTACGCTTCGGTCGAAAAACATCCTGCCGACAGTGAACTTTGGGTGGTTGGCCCAGGGCTTCTGGCTTTGTATCAGGGCACGACTTTAGTCGTGCCACCTCGGGCCAAATGACCAGGGGCTAAAGCCCACCCTTGGTGAGCCTTTACGGCACGACTAAAGTCGTGCCCTGATACAAAGCCAAGCAGACTTTGGTCGCATATTTTTCATCTTCTTGGGTGGGCCGAAGGCCCTTGGTCGGGATGACACTTCTGTTCTGAAGGGAAGGTAGGAACAGCAGGTCCTTCCACTGCGCTTTGCTCCGGTCGGGACGGCACTTCTGTTTGTTGAGGGTGCTTTGGCCGGCTAGTCGTGGGTGCTCCAGGTCTTGTCTTTTGAAAAGCACAAGGGCTCCAGGGTGCAGTCGACGCAGCGGGGCTTGCGGGCTATGCAGACCTGGCGGCCGTGGTGGATCATTTCGTGGGAAAAGGCGATCCAGTGGTCCTGGGGGATGATCTTCATCAGATCCTTCTCGACCGGGATCGGTTCCGTCGCCTTGGTGAGCTCAAGACGTTTCGATAGCCGCAGGACGTGGGTGTCCACCACCACTCCCACGGCTTTGCCGTAGGCTACGCCCAGGACTACGTTGGCTGTCTTGCGCGCTACGCCCGGCAAGGTCAGCAGCTCTTCCATGGTTTCGGGAACTTTGCTGGAAAATTCGGTGGTGAGTTTGCGTGCGGCCCCGTTCAGCGACTTCGCTTTGTTGTGATAAAAGCCGGTGGAGCGAATCTCTTGTTCAATCTCCACCAAGGGTGCATGGGCAAAGTCAGTCGGCGTGGGAAATCGCCTGAATAGCCCGGGGGTGACCATGTTGACGCGCGCGTCCGTACATTGCGCGGAAAGGATGGTCGCGACCAGAAGCTCCCATGCGTTTGTGTGGTGCAACGCGCACTCCGCGCCCGGATAGGCCTTCGCCAGGAGATCCAGCAGCGCGGAAATACGCTCCGGGGCCAGTGGATTGCGCCGCGGCTTCCTGGCCGCGACCTTCTTCGCCTTCATCTAGCCGAGCCGCGCCAGCATGTCTTCCGGCGTCATACGAATGCAGGTGAAGATGGGCGTGTCCCGCAATGTGTAGGGGCTGATCTCGGTCTCGCGCAACTGCTGCACCAGGTCGAGGAAGTCCTCGGGATAGTTGGTTTCAAACGCCACCACAAATTCTTGGTCGTCGATGCCAAAGGAGTAGGTGGTGTTCAGCTTGACCCGGGGATAGAGATGGCCGACGCGGATGTGCTCGTTCATCAGGCGCTGGCGCTCTTCCGCCGGCAACAAGTACCAGGCGCGGGTTTTCCAAAAGGGATAGATGAAGATGTACTTCTGCCCGCCGGGACGGATGCTGCCTCGCGAATCGTGCTGGCCTTCGTGCTCGTGCCCGATCAGATATTGCGAGCGTTTGGTCATGGAGAGGTAGCTGTAGGCAGTCTGCAGATAGCCGCCCATGGGGGTCGCCATCAGCTCCGCTGTCATCTGGTTTAAGTCTTCGGCGGTATAGCAGATGCGCCAAAGCACCATGTCGCAATCGCCGCGAAGCCCTACGGTCGAATAGGTCAGCGTGAGCAGGCGTCCGGGCTGGTTCCAGCGTTTGATTACCTCGGCAAAGGCAGCGCGGTGCGCATCCTTCTCTGCCGCCGGAAGCCGGCGCCATTCGGGAAGAACCTTGAAAAAGGTGAAGCCGATAATCTGCCGCTTTACTTGCTTGGCCGGGGCAGTCTGTGGCTCAGCGGTCGGCTGGGTCTGCTCGGAAACTTCCGGGATGAGTGCTTCTGCCATGGGGGTACTCCTCGTAAACTCCATGGTAGCAAAGCGGCAACCAGCTATACTTCCTGCGAATGACAGAGAAAATCATAGGTGTTCTGGCGCACTTCATCATTGCCGTTATTTCGGCCACGGGGTATTTGGGCATTGCGTTGCTGATGGGGATCGAGTCGGCCTGCATTCCGTTGCCGTCCGAGATCATCATGCCGTTCTCCGGCTACCTGGTTTACACCGGCAGGTTCCAGCTTTTCTGGGTGGCCACGGCTGGGGCGATTGGGTGCAATCTGGGTTCGGCCATCGCTTACTGGGTAGGGGCTCATGGTGGGCGTCCGTTGGTGGAACGGTTTGGCAAGTATGTCCTGCTCAGCCGCCGTGACCTGGATCGCACCACCCAGTTCTTCCTGAAGTATGGATCGATCACCGTGTTCCTGGCACGGCTCCTGCCGGTGGTGCGCACCTTTATTGCCCTGCCCGCCGGTATTGCCAAAATGCCGTTGTGGCGCTTTCATCTGTACACCTTCCTGGGCTCGTGGCCGTGGTGCTTTGCGCTGGCGTACGTGGGCATGAGACTGGGACGCTCGTGGGAAACCGATCCGCGGTTCAAGGAGGCCTAACGGCTGAGCAGCCGTGAGTACCGTTAAGCCTTGCTTTCTCTCCTTTGGGCGGGTGCGATTTGCCAAAGCAGCAAGCGAAAGACGAGACTGAGAGCAAAAGACGCGAGAGGACGGATCCGCAATAAAATGTCTACGCCTACGAGCAGCAGTCAGGCCTCTGCTGACCCTTCATCGATTCAGCCAGCTAACGGAAAATTAGGAATCATGCTTGTCGGCATGGGTGCGGTTGCCACCACCCTGGTGGCAGGCGTGGAAGCTGTACGCAAGGGAATTGCCAAGCCGATTGGCTCCCTTACCCAGATGAGCACCGTACGCCTGGGCAAGCGCACCGACGCGCGCAGCCCTCTGATTAAAGACTTCGTCCCCCTGGCGAGGCTCGAAGACCTCTGCTTCACCGGTTGGGATATTTTTCCCGACAACATGTTCGAGGCCGCCAGTACAGCCCAGGTGCTCGATCGCGATCAGCTGGAGATCATTCGGCCGTTCCTTGAGGGGATCCGGCCCCTGTGCTCAGTCTTCGATCAGTATTACGTCAAGCGTTTGAACGGCCGCAACGTGAAACGGGGCAAGAACAAGCGCGACCTGGCAGAGCAAATACGAGCGGATATCCGGGCCTATAAGAAGGAGACCGCGCGCCAGGTGATGATCTGGTGCGGTTCAACCGAAATTTTCCTTACCCCGACGGAGGTTCACTCATCCATCGAGGCGTTCGAAAAGGGCATGGAAGAAAACGACATCAATATCGCGCCCTCCATGCTGTACGCGTACGCGGCGCTCATGGAAGGCATTCCGTTCGCGAACGGAGCCCCGAATCTTACCGTCGATCTGCCGGTGATGCAGGAACTTTCGCGCAGGAACAGTGCACCGATTACCGGTAAGGACTTCAAGACCGGACAGACGTTTATTAAAACGGTGCTGGCGCCGGCGTTTAAAGCACGGATGCTGGGGGTGAGCGGTTGGTATTCCACCAATATTCTGGGCAATCGCGATGGCGAGGTGCTGGATGATCCGGAATCGTTCAAGACCAAGGAAGAGTCCAAGCTGAGCGTGCTCGATTTCATTTTGCAGCCGGAGCTTTATCCTGATCTTTACAAGGACCTTTATCACAAGGTGAGGATTAACTATTATCCGCCACGTGGTGATAATAAAGAGGGTTGGGACAACATTGATATTTTCGGATGGCTTGGCTATCCGATGCAGATCAAGGTTGATTTCCTGTGCCGTGATTCGATCCTGGCGGCGCCTATTGCTCTCGACCTGGTGCTGTTTCTCGACCTTGCGGCACGCACTCCGGAGTTGAAGGACCTGGGGATTCAGGAGTGGCTGAGCTTCTACTGGAAGTCGCCGATGACGGCTCCTGGGCTTTATCCGGAGCATGATTTGTTTATTCAGCTTATGAAGTTGAAGAACACGCTACGCCACATCAAGGGCGAGTCTCTGATCACGCACCTCGGGCTTGAGTACTACGACTAGTATTTGCCATCACTTTGTGGGAATCTTCGCCACGAAATAGGTGAAGGTTCCACCAGAGTCAAGCAGCAGTTGATGGGGAACACCGGCAGGGATGTGCACTATGTCGCCTTCCTGTAGTTTCTTGCGAACCCCTTGCTGGACTGAGGCGCCTCGGATTTCACCCGGGGCGGTGGTCGTGGGACTGGCGATGGTGCCCCCGGTGACCAACGTGGCGGTGCCGCGGAGTATTACAAACACGTCTTCGAATCGCTCGTGCAACTCGCCTTTGCCGTCTCTGTCGCGGAAGGCGAGGATTGTTGAGGCGTCCAGGTGCTTTTCCAGAATGCCGGTGGGGGGTTCCTTTGAGGTCTTTGCCTGCTCCCTCATCTGGTCGACTTGCTGGATTAGTTGATCGGGAGTGTAGGTGACGGCGGCGGATGTTTGGGATAGGGCTGTCGAGAGCGACAGAGACATTGCAGCCAGGAGAAGTAAAGGAAGTTTGATCATCGGGTTATCCTCCTATTTCTTACTGCGCACTTGAAAAAAACATTTCCAAGAGAAGACCGTTGAACTGCAGATCCCTCCACTTCGGTCGGGATGACAAAGGGGAGGGTGGCGCTCTCAGCGAAGATTGGTTTGTGGCGGAATGGAACAGCAGGTCCCTCCACTTCGCTTCGCTCCGGTCGGGATGACAATTCATTTGCGGACCTCGAACAGCAGTGACGTTGCCGTGCGAAAGCGATCGTTGGGCTGCGCCCATCACTTTCGTCCCACGTACGCTCGGCGAACGTGGAGCACCCGTCGATTGCCTCCGACGCTGCAGACTCCGTCGGCCCTTGACCACTCTATAGCAAGGCTATTACCGCCGCATCGCGGGCGCCGACTGTCACCGTAATTTGCTGCCCGTCGATTGCGACGTTCTGATTTCCCCAGATGTCTTTTCCGGATTTGTAATTGGCTGCGTCTTCGGCGAGCCCTATCTTGACGGTTCGATTGCTTCGGGTTTGGTTGGTGACCCAGAGGTAATTGCCGCCGGATCCTTGATGGAGTCTGGCTTGCACGGTTTTGTCGTCGATGGTCAGCCGTGGGGCGACTAGAGTGGCGAAGAGATCCCTGGTGGGGGCAGCATGGTGGTGGTAATAGCCGGCACCGGGAAAGGATCCCATCAACAAAGTACGGCCCTGTCCGAAGGTGTGCTCAACAGCGGCGATGGTTCCGTTTGCGTAGTGTCCGACCGCGGTGCCGCCGCGCAGTTCATAATCCTGGCGGAAGAAGCGGCCGTAGATTTTGGAGCCTTTGACCTCGAGCATCAGGTCATTGGAAATGTCGGGGGTGAACTCGACGTAGCTCTCCCGCGCTCCAAATACTTCATCAAGGCCGTAGTTGGGTTGCACAGTGCCCACGTGCCCATGATCGCCAAAGTATCCAGGAAGGCCCTCGCTTACCAAGGTTCCGCCCTGCTCGACAAAGGTGCGCAGCTTGGCGGCGGTTTCCTGCTTCAACATCACGGGGTAGGGGAGGTAGATGATCTTGTATTCAGCGATATTGTCCAACGCGACAAAGTCCGGTTGAATATTCGAGTCGAAGAAAGCCTGATAGGCGCCGCGCACGGATTGCGCGTAAAAGTCGGTGTCGCCCTGCTGAACATAGTTGAATAGCTCAGACTCCGGAATGAACACCAACCCTACGTCGCCCTTGACCGGGTTTGATTTCCAGATCTCAGGGTGGCCGTTTGCCCAGCGCGCGACGCGGCCAGCCATCTCCGATCGCGGAGTGGGAGAACCATCCATGGCAAAGGGGCCGAAGGCTCCGAATAAAGGTCCGTCGAGGAGCGGACGCCAGCGGCAAAAGAGAAGTCCCTTGGCGCCGGCGGCGCAGGAAACGAGATTCCAAATGCGCACGTCTTCTGCGTCAGGTATACGCCCGTCTTCGATGGGCCGGCCGATCACTTGCGGTTGCATCCAAAGCGGACCGCCCTCGGCTTCTGCATGCCAGAACGGTTTACCGCGAGCTCCTGCTCGCACCAGGTCGACTGCCTGAAACTGCTTCCATGGTTCGTCGCCCTGCCTGGCGGCGATCCAGGTCAGACCCCAGATGTCGACTTCGGCCGCGGAACGCCATTCGTTGTGAGAGGCGGAAGCCAGACTGATGAGGGTGCCGGAGACACCGTGCGCAGTGACCGGGTGCCGGGGATCGAGCTTGCGGAACAACTTAACCCGCCAATCGAATAAGCTGTACGCGTTATCGATACGAAACTGAAGCCAATCGAGACTGTCGGGATAGCCGGAGAATGATCGGGGCGGTTCTACATCTTCCCAGGACTGGTAACTATAGCGGTGCCATTCCCGGGCGGTCTGCTCCAGTGATCCGTAGCGAAGGCGCAACCACTCGCGCAGTTTTCGTTTTGTGCCTTCACAGTAGCAATACATGCGGTGCGGATTTCCGCCGAAGGATGTTCCCTCGTTCCACAGGTCATAGCCGAAGAGCGCAGGATGATTGCGATAGCGCTCGACCAGGGTGACCAGGAAACCTTGAGCGAGCGCCTGTACCTCCGGGTTGTCGAGACACAGACCGGGAAATCCTCCGGTTGCGCTGCTCTCGGATACGGTGCTGTTGACGACGAAGTCATCGCTCCCCAGGTAGCGGGCATGGGGGTACTTACGAAAAGCCCACTCGGGAGCGCAGCCAACCAGTTCTTCAACGACTACCTTGATTCCATTTTTCGCGGCCAGATCCATCATCCGGTCGTAGTCGGACCAGTCGTACTTTCCCGGGGCGACCTCGATTGCGGACCACATGAACCAGTGGCGGAAAATGTTCATCCCGGTTCGTGCCGCGGTTTCATGGTCGCGGGCCCAGTCCGCTTGCGGCGGATTTGTCTTGCGGAAATAGACAGCACCGTAAGGAAACACGGGCGTAGGAGGAGCAGACTGCGGTAATTCTGCGGCGTGCGCCAACGCAGTGCCGGCAGTCAAGAGAGCCGAGTTGCGAAGGAATGTTCTTCGCGTGATGTCGAAGATATCCGCCATTTGTCTCTTAACCTCTAAGCGAAATCGAGGGCGATGACCTCGTGCACGCGGATCGAAGGCACTTCGATCACAATTGCGTCGCCGTCGGTACGATGAGGCGTTTCCACTCCGGCCACCAACAGACGCGTCTTGCTAATCCGTTTGCCGGCAGGAACGCGTATCCGTACCTGCTGGCTGGAAATCGGGATGGCGGCGCGCACGGGTCCTTTCATCATCATCGGGTTGGTGAGATTGACGAGGTGAACCGTCATGGAGTTTCGCTGGGTCCAGACGGAGAGATCGAGAACGCCCTGGCCCTCGACGGACAGCGGAGCCGGCTCGTTGGTGGCCCAGAGCACTGCGTTGTGGATTAACTTTCCGTGGTCCGTGTTGAGCACCTCCCAGAAGGTGCGGTCGATATCCCAGGGGAAATAGACCACGCGGCCTGCGCCCACCTGGCGCATGAAGATGCCTGCGTTCCCCGGCTTTCCAGATCTGGGGAAACACTCCTCCATAGGCAGGTCGGGATAGGTTGCCACCACTTGCAGTGGCGGGGAGAGACTTTCGCCCACAGGGCTTACGTGCACACGGTGAACGCCGTTGATGATGCGGTTGGCATCCTCGAATCCGGCGAGCACGGAATGGTATTGGCCGGTGGCAGGATCCTTTTCGAGGGAAAGGTACGAATTGAGCATGGGGCCTTCTTTGCTGCCGGCGAAGGAAGCTCCAAAGAGTGAAGCAAGACCGAAATCTTTCCGTTGCACGCCCCATTCATCGTAGAGTGACGTTTCATACGTGGCCACGATGCCGCCGCCACGCTCCACGAATTCACGGATCTGGGTGCACTGTTCCGTCGAAAGGGCTGCGATGTTGGGCAGGAGCAAGGTGCGAAATTGTTCCGTGTGCTCACGGTCGAGCAGATGGTCGTGCACCATTTCGAAGGGGATCCTGGCTTCAACGAGCGCTTGATAGAAGCCCAGCGCAGGATCGTCCACGGTGGCAACCGCGTTGACGCCGCCATAGAACGCGGCGGTTTGCTGGGAATAAACCATGCCTACCCGTGCCAGGGATTTCTCGTTGCGGAAGTAATCCTGGTTGGTGTAGTGCCACTTAAAGATTTCTTCCACCACGGGAAACCAGCGCTTGTCGTACGGCTTGGCGTTGAACTTGGTGAAGGTCGGACGGAAATCCTGGGCTATGCCGTCGGCCACCCAGAGCCTGATTTCGTCGCTGCTTTGAACGGAATCTTTCCAGCGATACTTATCTTCGAGGCCGACGCTGAAAATGCCCGCGATGGCTTTGCGTCCGAGGGTGGAACGAAACTCTTTCGCGCTCTTGCCGGCGGCCCAGGGGGCACCCAGGCCGGCGCGGCCCTGGCGATCCGCGAGCAAGGTGGGCGCCATCTCTCCCACGGTCTTCATATCCAATTGGCTCAGGGCGCCGCCACCGGTGTTGGCGATGTAGCTTGCGTTGGGATTGATCTCCTGTATCTTTCCGTTCCATAGCCGCCACAACTCGAATAGGCGCGCCTGATGCCAAATGATGTACTGCCGTTGCGCCGGATCCTGGGGATTGCTGGTGCGGGGAAGATCGAGCCCGGAGAAGTCGTGGAAGTTCTTCTGGCAGTGCTCGCAGTAACACATGCCCGAACCCGCCCATCGGTTGGTGAAGATACCGTCCACCATGTACTTCGACATGATTTCCTGATGAACCGTGGTCATGAATTCGAAGTTGTAGGGGCCTAAGGCGCAGGTGAGCCAGAAGTCGGGATCGGAGGCGTGCTGGCGCTTTTTTCCGTTTTCATCCACGGCCAGCCAGTCGGGGTGAGCGTCGTAGACGTCTTTGTGGCAGGCGTGCGGATCGGTTCGCGCCACCACGTTCATGCCTAGTTTGCGGCAGCCGTGGGCGATGTCGCCGAACGCATCCATGTTTCCCAGCCACTTGCTGCGGTAGTGCAGCGGGATCTGGGTGGGATAGAAGGCCACACAGCCGCCCGCATTGAGGATCGTGGCATCGGCGTGGATCCGCTTAAAGTAGTCCAGCCAGAATTGCATGTCGTAATTGCCCGGGTCGTCCTCGACAAAGCTCAGCTGGGCCCAGCGCATCGGGCGGTCGTACCAGGAGGTGGTTCCTGGAGTGTTTGCAGAGCTCAGAGCTGCCTGCGCAGCGGGTTGCTGCCCGTCCAAACCGACGATGCAGGCAGCGGAGAGGCCCGCCGCCTGTCTGAGAAATGTTCTTCGAGTGCTTTCCAATGGATGCTCCCTGGCAACTGCTCCGTGCGCACGCTCAGACTAACAAGAAACGATGATGCCTGGCGTGCAGACGTTAGACTGGTAGACGTGTCCCTGACAAACCGGATCCTTTGCCTTTGTTGCCTGTTGCTGTTGCTGCGAGTCGGCTACGCCCAGGACGTCAGCTTTCGCATCACGCCCTTGCGCCCCGTACCGGAGCTGCGAGCGGAGGCGCTCCAGGAATCGCCCCCACGAGAGCAGGGAACGTTTCGCAAGCCTGAACTGGTGGAATTGGTGACGCTCGATCCCACCATCAAGCTCGACGTCCGTTACGCCACCACTAACAATTTTCTGGGCACGCCCTTGTATACCCAGGCGCGGGCGTTCTTGCAGAAGCCGGCGGCGGAAGCGCTTCTCCGCGCTCATCGCGAGCTGAAAGCTCAGGGGTACGGGCTGATTATCCACGATGGCTACCGGCCGTGGTACGTAACGGAAATTTTCTGGAAGGCGACGCCGAATGATAAGAAGATCTTCGTTGCCAATCCGGCGGACGGCTCGAAGCATAACCGCGGATGTGCGGTGGATCTGTCCCTCTATGATTTGAAAACGGGAAAAGAAGTCAAGATGCCCAGCGGGTACGATGAGATGACCAAGCGCGCCTATGCCAACTATCCCGGCGGCACGGATGAAGAGCGGGCCCGGCGCGCGCTTCTGCGCCACGCCATGGAGAAGCAAGGTTTCGTGGTCAACCCAGAGGAGTGGTGGCACTTCGACTATAAGGATTGGAAACTGTATCCGATCCTGAACCTGAGGTTTGAGGATTTGCCGATTTAGTAGCCGGCGCTTCCTGTCGGGATGACAAAGTGGGGGCAGGTGCTTCCATTGGGCTTTGGGATGTGGGGCGGGAAACAGCAGGTCCCTCCACTACGCTGCGCTCCGGTCGGGATGACACTTCATTTTGGGGATTGGGACGTTGATACCAAAACAGAAGTGTCATCCCGACCGGAGCGCAGCGTAGTGGAGGGACCTGCTGTGGCTTTTCTCAGGTTCCTACGCAGACTCAATCGAGGGGAAGCACGTAGATGGCAGCGTTTGAGCGGTTTGGATTCGCCTTAACGGTGGCACTGCTTGGTTCGTCGTTTGCCTTGGCGCAGGCGACTTCCGAGGCTGCTTCTCCCCTGGCGAGCGAGCTCGTTCCCGGCAACTTTGTGGAAGTGACTGCCAGCGCCGGCCTTCATTTCTTGCACCAGGCTCCACACACATCCAGGAAGTACCTGATCGAGACCATGGGGTCGGGCGTAGCCCTGTTCGATTACGACAACGATGGCCGACTTGATATTTTTCTCGTGAACGGCGCGCCTTTCAGCGATCCGACGCCCCCGGGCACGATCCCGCAGAAAGCCGGTCCTCAGGATTGGAATCGTCTCTACCACCAGAAAACAGACGGAACCTTTGAAGATGTCACGGAAAAAGCCGGGCTTCAAGGGGTAGGCTATGGCATGGGGGCAGCCGTCGGCGATTACGATAACGACGGCCACGAGGATCTATATGTAACTGCATTGGGTGGCAATAAGCTGTACCGCAACAACGGGGACGGAACGTTCAGCGATGTTACCCAGAAAGCCGGTGTCGGAGGGAGTGGTTGGTCCACCTCCGCAGCCTGGGTTGACCTCGATGGTGACGGATTTCTGGATCTGGTCGTTCTGCGCTATATCCAGTGGGATTGGGATGATCGATGGTGTGGAGAACATCGCGAAGGTTACCGCAGCTACTGTCATCCCGATGTCTTTGCGCCCATCTCCATGCTGGTTTACCACAATAACGGCAACGGAACCTTCACCGAAGAGGCGCATAAACTCGGCCTCGACAAACCGGCCAAGGCGCTGGGCATTGCGATCGCCGACTTCGACAAGGACGGCCACCCGGACATCTTCGTCGCCAACGACTCCATGGTTGAATTTCTGTTCCACAACAAGGGGGATGGAACCTTCGAAGAAGTTGGACTGCCGGCCGGCACCGCAGTGGATAGTGAGGGACGTACTTATGCCGGCATGGGCACGGATTTTGCCGACTATAACAACGATGGCTTTCCCGACCTGATCATCGACGATCTGGCCAACCAGAGATACGCCCTGTATCAGAACGCGGGCGACGGTACGTTTACTTACTCCACCTACGCGGCCGGGGTGGGGCGTATGACCCAGCTGCACTCCGGCTGGGGATTACGGTTTTTTGATTACGATAACGACGGGTGGAAGGACCTGCTGATCGCGCAGGGTCATGACCTTGACACCATTGAGCGAATCTCTCCCCAGTTGCACTATCGCGAGCCGATGTTGCTGGCCCGGAATATTGCGGGTAAGAAGTTTGTCGATGTTTCTTCGATTTCCGGCGATGTGTTTAGCAGGCGTTGGGCGGGCCGTGGATTGGCGACCGGAGATGTCAATAATGATGGCCTGATCGATGTGGTCGTCAGCGAGAACGGCGGCCCTGCGCACCTGGTCATGAATCAGACGAAGACAGCTAACCACTGGCTCGGTCTCAGGCTTATTGGTCATAAGAGCAACCGGGATGCAATTGGGGCTGTGGTCACGGTGAATACTCCCAAAGGGTCGCAGTGGGGGACTGTGACTACCTGCAGTAGCTACTTGTCTTCCAGCGATAAGCGACTCCACTTTGGGCTGGGTGGCGACTCCGCTGCGCAGTCGATCGAGATTCACTGGCCCAGCGGGATTGTGCAGACGCTTAAAGACGTTAAGGGAGATCAATACGTGGATATTGACGAACCGGTTGGTGCATCCCACCCGGATCCCGGCACAGATAAAACATTTCCACGACGGGTCCGTTGAACTGCAGATCCCTCGGCTTCGCTCGGGATGACAAAGGGAAGGGTGGCGCTTCCAATCAGATTCGTTAGTGCGGATGATGAACAGCAGGTCCCTCCACTTCGCTACGCTCCGGTCGGGATGACACCTTTGTTTGGAACGGACGAAAGAACGAGGGCTCATCCACAAACCAATCCCCACCGAAGGCGCCGCCGTCCCCTTTGTCACCGGAGCGGAGGGATCATGTGCGTGCGGCCCAACACAAGAGGGTGAAAAACTGCTTCTACTCGTTCTTTTGTCCGTTCCAAACAGAAGTGTCATCCCGACCGGAGCGTAGCGAAGTGGAGGGACCTGCTGTTCACCATCCGCAGACCAATCCCCACCGAAAGTGCCACCGTCCCCTAGGCTGCTGAGTCCAACCTAAGTTGCGGGATCAGTTTTGTGCGACATGTTGGGCAGGAAGCCTGCTAATAGCCCGATCGCTGGAAGATAGGCGCAGATTTTGTAGACGAAGAGAATGCTGGTGGCGTCGGCGATTCTGCCCAGGATTGCCGCTCCGATGCCGCCCATGCCGAAGGCAAAACCGAAGAAGAGGCCGGAAATCATGCCCACTCTTCCGGGAACCAATTCCTGCGCATAGACGAGAATTGCGGGGAAGGCAGAGGCCAGCCCTAAGCCGACGAAGACACTCAATACACCGGTCCAAAAAAGGCTGGCGTAGGGGAGCAGCATCGTGAGTGGCAAGACTCCCAGAATGGAGCACCAGATCACTGTCTTGCGGCCGATGCGATCGCCGATCGGTCCGCCAATCAAGGTTCCCGCAGCGACAGCTCCCAGGAAGGCAAATAGATGAATCTGTGAACTCCGCACACTCACGTGGAAGCGGGTCATCAGGTAAAAGGTGTAGTAACTGGTGAAGCTGGCCAAGTAGAAATATTTGGAGAAGACGAGCGCAATCAGAACCGAGATGGCCGAGACCACGCGTCCCCGCGACAACCCCGTCCCCTGATCCGTTTGTTTGGCAGGCCGCTTCGTCAGATGCAACAAGCGCGCCTTGTACCAACGGCTCACCCGGAGCAGCACCACGATGGCAGTCAGCGCCACGATCGAAAACCATGCGACCCCGCGCTGCCCGTGCGGCAGCACAATGAAAGCAGCCAGCAACGGCCCAATGGCCGAACCAGTGTTGCCACCCACCTGGAAGATGGATTGTGCCATGCCGAGCCGGCCACCGGAGGCAAGACGCGCCACCCGCGAAGACTCGGGATGGAAGACAGCCGAACCCATGCCGATCAAGGAGGCGGCAGGCAACAACAAGGCGAAGGTTGGAGCAACGGCCAGCAGCAGCAGACCGGCCAGGGTGAACACCATGCCCAGTGGTAAGGAGTAGGGCAGCGGCTTGCGGTCCGTGAAGTGCCCAATAAAAGGCTGCAGGATCGACGCCGTCATCTGGAAAGTCAGCGTGAGCAAGCCGATCTGACCGAAGTTCAGATGAAACGAGGTCTTCAGAATGGGATAAATCGAGGGCAGCAGCGACTGCATCGTGTCATTGAGCAGGTGGCAAAAGCTGACTGCTACCAACACCCGAAAAACGGTCGTCTCTTTGAGCAGGCCGGGATTCTGGCGCTCACTGTCTTCAATTGTCTGCGTAGTCATGCCGGCGGCGTGCGGGTCTCCCTCCCACTATGCTACCGGACAGGAACGGATTCAGCAGCCGGGAGCGGCGTTCCTCTGGTAGCGCGAGCGAGCTTCCTCCAACTGCTGGAGATGGTCGCAGGAGAGAGGCTGGGGGCAGCCCAGTTGGCGGGCAACCAGGCAGATGTGGGCAAAGTGCTCCACCGTTTCCATGCGCATGAAGGCGTCCTGCAGGGTGTCGCCGGCGGTGACCACACCGTGGTTGGCGAGCAGAACCGCGTCATGGTCGACGATCAGCGGTTGGATACTGGAGGCGACGTCGGCTGTGCCGGTGGTCGCGTAGGGCGCCAGGGGAATGGATCCGAGCGCCATGACAATCTCCGAGCACAGGGGTTCTTCGAGCGCCAAACCACAGGAAGCGAACCCGGTGGCGATGGGCGGGTGCGCATGGACCACGGCTTGCACGTCCGGCCGCTGGCGGTAGATGGCCAGGTGCATGCCGATTTCGCTGGTCACGTTGCGGCTTTCGCCGACCCGCCGGCCGTCCATGTCGACCACCACCATGTCTGAAGCCTTGAGCAGGAACTTGCTCATGGCGGTTGGGGTGGCAAGGATGCGGTCGTGGCTCAGGCGAACCGAGAGATTGCCCGCGGTGCCCGGCACGAAACCCAATCGATACAACCACTTACCGAAGCGGGCAAGCTGCTTGCGGTGCATCATTTCAGCCGACCGCTCGGGAGCAGTGGAGCTCAGGGCCATGTTAAGAGTTGTGGTGAAGCCACTCTTCTCCAAAGCCGATGGGTGCATAGGTCAGGAAGTCCCCGTTTAAGCTGTTCCTCGCAGTTTCCGACGGATAGACGGGAAACGCAACAGGGAAAACGCGGATAGCGAGAAATTAGGGCTGGATGGGGCTCCGAAGCTCTTACGATGGTCAGCATGACAAGGGGTCTTACGCTCGGCGTTCTGGAACTCAACGGGCAGCCACTCTCGCTGGAACAGATCAACTCCGTTGCCAGGGGCGGGACGGATGCAGCGATCGCGGCGGCGGCCCGGCCGCGCATTACCGCTTCCCAAGGGGTTGTGCATCGCATCATCGCCAACAACGAGACAGCCTATGGCATCAATACGGGCTTTGGAAAGCTGTCCGATGTGCGCATCAGCTCTGGCGACCTGCAGCAGTTACAGCGGAACCTGGTCCGCAGCCACGCTTGCGGGGTGGGCGAGCCTCTGGAAGAAGCGGAGGTCCGCGCCATGCTGCTGCTGCGTGCCAACGTCCTGGCCAAAGGGTTAAGCGGCGTCCGCTACGAACTGCTGGAATTGCTCACGGGCTTGCTCAATCAGGGCGTGCATCCGGTGATCCCGGCGAGAGGCTCGGTCGGCGCCAGCGGGGATCTGGCGCCCCTGGCGCATCTTGCCCTGGTGCTGATCGGGGAGGGGGAAGTTTTCTTTGAAGGCGCGAGGATGCCCGCTGCCGCTGGGCTTGCCAAGGCAGGACTCTCTCCCTTGGTGCTCGAGGCCAAAGAGGGCCTGGCCCTGCTCAACGGGACTCAGGCCATGGCGGCGGTGGGCGGTTTGGCTGTGCTGCGCGCGGTGCGGGTGAACCGGCTGTTCGATCTGGCCGGCGCCATGGCGCTCGAGGCGTTGCGTGGAACACCCGTGGCCTTCGATGAACGCATCCATCAGGCTCGGCCGCACCCGGGCCAGATGCAGGCAGCCGAACATCTGCGCACGCTGTTGCGGGATAGCGAAATTCGCGAGTCTCACCGGACGAATGATCCGCGGGTGCAGGACGCCTATTGCCTGCGCTGCATGCCACAGGTTCACGGAGCGGCGCGGGGCGCTCTGCAGCACGTACGCGAGGTGATCGAGATCGAAACCGGATCGGCCACCGATAATCCGCTCATCTTTTCGGGCGAGGTACTCTCCGGAGGAAATTTTCATGGCGCACCCCTGGGCATGGCTCTGGACTACGCCGCCATCGCGGTGACCGACCTGATGAGCATCAGCGAGCGCAGGATCGACCGGCTCATCAATCCGGACTGCAATGAGGGTCTGCCGCCTTTTCTATCGCTGCGGGCCGGCCTTTCCTCAGGACTTATGATTGCTCACGTCACCGCGGCAGCGCTCTTGAGCGAGGCCAAAGTGCTGGCGCATCCGGCAAGCGTGGATAGCTTACCTACTTCAGGGGGCAAGGAAGATCATGTCTCCATGGGCATGACGGCCGCGCTCAAGCTGAAGCAGATTGTCGATAATGCGGAGAAGGTGCTGGCGATTGAGTTGATGACCGCGGCCCAGGGGCTGGAGTATCGCCGGCCGCTCAAGGCAGCGACAGAGATCGAACGGGCGCGACAATTTGTGCGCACCCTGGTTCCTCAACTGGAGGAAGACCGGGTCATTGCAGGAGATATTGAACGCATAGCAAAGGGGATTCGCGATGGAGACTTTGATAGCTGGTCCGCATAAGGGCGCGATCCGTGCACCCAGAGGTACAAAGCTGAGCACCAAGGGGTGGCAGCAGGAAGCTGCCCTGCGCATGTTGATGAATAACCTCGACCCCGAAGTGGCGGAAGCGCCGGAAGAACTGGTGGTCTATGGCGGGACAGGAAAGGCGGCGCGCGACTGGCCCTCTTACCATGCGATTGTGCGCTCGCTCGAAAGCCTGGAGAACGATGAGACGCTACTCATCCAATCCGGTAAGCCCGTTGGCATCCTACGCACCCACTCGATGGCGCCGCGGGTGCTGATCGCGAACGCCAACCTGGTCGGCAAGTGGTCGAGCTGGGAAGTATTTCGCGAGCTGGAGCAGAAGGGGCTGATGATGTACGGCCAGATGACGGCTGGTTCGTGGATCTACATTGGGAGCCAGGGCATCGTGCAAGGCACGTACGAAACCTTTGCCGAGGCCGGCCGCAAGCATTTCGGCGGCAGCCTGGAAGGCAAACTGATCGTCTCCGGTGGAATGGGAGGCATGGGGGGAGCGCAGCCTTTGGCCGCGACCATGACCGGCGCCCGATTTCTCGGCATTGACGTGGACCCGAAGCGTATTCAGAAGCGGGTCGACAGTGGCTACTGCGATCGCATTGCCAATTCTGTGGATGAGGCTTTGCAATTGCTTTCAAAGAAGGGAACTGCTCTGTCGGTCGGCCTGGTGGGAAATGCCGCCGACGTGTTGCCCGAGTTGCTGCGGCGCAATGTGATCCCGGAGATTGTTACCGATCAGACCAGCGCCCACGATCCTTTGAACGGATACGTCCCCAACGGTATGAGCCTGGATGCGGCGCTGGCGCTGCGGCAGCAGGACAGCGAGGAATATGTTGCCCGCTCCATGGCAGCCATGGGCAAGCACGTTCAGGCGATGCTTGAGCTGAAGCGCCGCGGTTCGGTGGTGTTCGATTACGGCAATAATCTCAGAACCAACGCCAAGTTGGCGGGGGTAGAAGATGCGTTCGAAATTCCCGGCTTTGTGCCGGAGTACATCCGGCCGTTGTTTTGCGAAGGCAAAGGGCCTTTCCGTTGGGTGGCCTTGTCGGGCGATCCGGAAGACATTCGCAGGACCGACCGGCTCGTGCTCTCGCTCTTTCCTCAGGATGAGGCGCTGCAACGCTGGATCAAGCTGGCGGGCGAACGAATTCACTTCCAGGGTTTGCCTGCGCGGATTTGCTGGCTGGGCTACGGGCAGCGGGCGAAGTTGGGGCTGGCCATCAATGAGCTGGTTCGTTCGGGCGAGATCTCTGCACCGATCGTGATCGGCCGCGACCATCTCGACACTGGATCGGTCGCCTCTCCTTATCGCGAGACAGAAGGGATGATGGACGGCTCAGACGCAGTCGCCGATTGGCCGCTACTGAATGCGCTGGTGAACACGGCAGCGGGCGCATCGTGGGTCAGCATCCACAATGGCGGTGGCGTGGGCATTGGTTATTCCCAGCATGCCGGGATGGTGGTGGTGGCTGACGGAACAGACGAGGCGGCGCTGCGCCTGGAGCGGGTGCTGACGACCGACCCTGGGACGGGTGTGCTGAGGCATGTGGACGCGGGGTATCCTGCGGCGCGAAGCTTCGCGCATACGTCGGGTCTGCGGATTCCCATGGAGGAATGAGGCTGATTGGGGAGTTGTCAGCCGTCCCCTTTCGGCTACGCTCAGGGCAGGCTCTGCGGCACTGTGGTTGATTCGACCTCCTACAGGACTACGTCCCATAAGCACTAGCTTGTTTAGGATGTTGTTCGTCAGAACTCCCACAAAATCGTCATCCTGAGCGGAGCGCGTCACAGCTTTGTCGCGTCACACGGCGGATGGGGCGCGGAGTCGAAGGACCTCGGCGGTGCCTAACTTACCCATGCCGCTCGGACCTTTTCAACCACGGAAGCCGATCGAACGGCCTTGGCTCGGTCTTTCCCTGTGGCCGAGAACCTCAATTCCGGGTTCGGGATGGAAGATGATTACGGTGCATGAAAAGGGGCTCCGTGACCCATCAAGTGCGTACCGCGGCAGATCCTTTTCTCGGGCTTCGTGGTTGAAAAGGTCCGAGCGGCATGGGTTAAGTTAAGCACCGCCGGGGTCCTTCGACTCCGCGCCCCGACCGCCGTGCTACCGATAAACCTGTAAGGCGCTCCGCTCAGGATGACAATTTTTTGGGGATTTTGACGAAGAACCTCCTAAATAAGAACCCGCTAAATAACTTAGTGCTTATCGGACCATGTCGTGATATCGGCCTTCCCGCACTGTTGCACTTTCAAGCTGACAAATTGCTCAAAGACGCTAATCTGGATGTGTGTCTGAGCACATCTCTTCGGCGCGCCGGCGCTTTCGATCTTCATTATTTATCCTTGTTGTGCTGACCGCCAGCGTGTTTGTTGCGACGTGCTCCGCTGCTGTGGACGATCCGGAAGTGGGGTCGCTGAATAAACAGGAGCGGCTGGAGTGGTTTCGCGACCAGGGTTTTGGCTTATTCATCCACTGGAGCGTTGATAGTCAGCTGGGCGTGGTCATTAGCCACTCGCTGGTCGGCGCATCCCCGGAGTATACGGACCGATTCTTTAATGAACTGCCCAAAACCTTCGACCCGCATGAGTTTCACCCATTGGATTGGGCTCGGCTGGCGCACCTGGCGGGCATTCGCTATGTCATGTTTACCACCAAGCACCATTCCGGCTTCGCTATGTTCGACACGGCAACCACTCCCTTCGGCATCATGCATGCGCCGTTTCATCGCGATATTACGAAGGAAGTCTTTGACGCGTTTCGCTCCCAGGGTATCGCCGCGGGAGTTTATTATTCGCCCGATGATTTCTGGTGGCTGCACGAACACGGCAAGACCATCGAGCGGGCGGTTCCAGGCGTCCAGCCAAGCAATAATCCCGGTCTGTTGGAATATGACCAAACGCAACTGCGTGAGTTGCTGACTCACTACGGCAAAATCGACGCGCTTTTTCTCGATGGCGAAGCAGCCGGTCTGCGCGATCTTGCCTGGAAGCTGGACCCTGACATCATCGTCACTCGCGGAGCCATCAAAACGCCCGAGCTTACGGTTCCGGGGATGCCGCTGCCGGGCGCGTGGGAAACCTGTATGACCATGGGCACCTCGTGGCAATACCAACCGCAGAATGAGCACTACAAGTCAGGAGGGGAGCTAATTCGCCTGCTGATCCAGACCCGGGCCAAGGGCGGCAACTTCCTGCTGAATGTGGGGCCCAAACCGAATGGTGAATTGCCAATCGAAGAAGAAGAGCGGCTGCGCGAGATAGCGCTCTGGATGTTCGTGAACTCCGACGCCATCTACGCCGTGCGGCCCTGGGTTATCACCAACGAAGGCGACATCTGGTTTACGAAAAAGAAAGACAGCCAGACACTCTATGCCATGGTCGAATCCGATACGCCGTGGCCGCGCGCTACGTGGAAGGAATTCACGTTGCATTCAGTGCGCGCGACGGCCAAGACGGAAGTGAGCGTGCTCGGGCAAAACGACCAGGTGGTCGAATACCATCCAGAAATCACCCCTAAATCCACTTGGCACCAGGAACCGGATGGGCTCCATGTGCGGGTTATGCAGACACAACGCCTGCAGGACAATTTCCATTGGCCCAACCCGGCGGTGCTGAAAATTACGAATGTCGATCCGGCGCTTACTCCGCCTCACGTGCAAACGACGGGGTCCATCGCCGACGCCAATCAGGAGACGCTGCAGGGTGAGGTGCTCGATATGGGTGACAGCCCTTCGCTCCAGGTCGGCTTTGAATACCGTCCGATTGTTGGTGAGGACGTCAATTCGCGTACCTCAGCCTGGACCACTACGCCGGCGCAGACCGTCTCGAAGGCCGGACCTTTTACCGCTCATATCGACGGCCTCTCGGCGAAAGGTGCCTACGAATTTCGTGCGGTCATTCACCATCCGCTGCTCGCGATCTACGGTGCGGAGATTGCCATGAAACGTTAGCCGGAAACGATCGTGCCCTGGTGATAGAGGATGCGCCATTCCTCGCCGCTGCCCTGCCAAATGGTGGCGCGGCGGGTGAGACGCTCGGCTTGGCGTAGCGTGTAGGTGAAGAGGTACGTATCGGGACCGAGGCGGCGAAGGCCGTAATCAGAGCTTTGCCAACCAGCCGCAGCCGCATCAACGGGCGGACTTTGCTGCAGAGTGCGCAGTATGGAGTCCCGGCTGTAGCGCCGCCCAGATGCTCCGACCTCCCAATAATCTGGCGCCATCACGCTTTCGAAATCTGTCAGCGTGGTGCCGAATCTCGGGTTATGAAAGATGGGCTCGCGACGGCGAAGTTCTTCAAACACCGGGAGTAGCTCAGCGTCGACGTGGGCGAAGACCGGGTTATCGGCCATGCATTGACCGTTGGCTCGACCTATTGGGCGACCGCATGCGGTTGCACCAATGCTTCACGGGTCATCTCGCCATCTACCAAGCGCCAGATATGAAGCGGGTTTTCGCTTTTCAACTCCGCGGGCAAGGCAGTGTCTGGAAAATTTTGATAGCAGATGAGCCGTGTAAAACGATAAATCGCCTGGCTGCCCACGGACGTCGACCGCCCATCAGAAGTGGATGGGTAGGGTCCGCCGTGGACCATGGCGTGGGAAACTTCGACTCCGGTGGGGAAGCCGTTGATCAGAAGCCTGCCGACTTTGTTCTCCAGAATCGCGATCAAATCTGCATAATCGCGCAGGTCCTGCTCAGTGCCGTGGATGGTTGCGGTGAGGTGGCCTTCCAGGTTGCGAGCGGCCTCTAGCATCTGAGCGCGGTCGGCGTGCCGGATTAACAAGGTTGCAGGGCCGAAGATCTCCTCTTCCAGTTCAGGATCCTTCAGGAAGTTCTGGCTATCGGTCTCGAAGAGGGCTGCGCCGACACCGAGTTCGTGGCCATTGCCGGCGACCGACTTCTCGGCAACCACGCTCACGCCATGCCTGCCCTTGCGGTCGGCAACGCTGGTTTGATAAGCGGAACGTATCCCGCCGGTGAGTAAGTAGAATGGCGCCGATTCATCGACCGATTGGCGCAGTTTGTCGACGAACTTTGGAGCTTCGGTATCTTCGGGGAGAAATACCATTCCGGGCTTGGTGCAAAACTGACCCGCTCCGAGCGTGAACGAAGCATGCAATCCGCTGGCGATGCTGTCCGCACGTTCGCGCAACGCACCGGGAAGAAGGAAGACCGGGTTGGTGCTGCTCATCTCGGCATAAAACGGGATTGGCTCGGGCCGGGCTGCTGCTGTATCCATCAATTGCCTGCCTGCCCCGCGGGAGCCGGTAAACCCACCGGCTTTGACCAGCGGATGCTTCATCAGGGCGACTCCGATTTGTGCGCCGCGGCCAAACAGGAGGGAGAAAACGCCTTCGGGTAAGTTGCATTCGCGGACAGCCTTTTGCACGGCTTGCCCTACCAGTTCGCTGGTGCCGGGATGAGCTGAATGTGCTTTGACGATGACCGGACATCCCGCCGCTAAGGCGGAAGCGGTATCTCCGCCGGCCACGGAAAAGGCCAGGGGAAAGTTGCTGGCGCCGAAGACCACGACGGGTCCCAGGGGCCGGAGCATGGAACGGAGGTCCGGCTTGGGAGCCGGCTTACGCTCCGCATCGGCGCGGTCGACGCGAGCCATCACCCAGGAACCCTCCTCGGCGACCTGGGCAAACAGGCGAAGCTGGCCACAGGTGCGTGCTGTTTCCCCCTGTAAGCGGGCCTTGGGGAGGGCCGTTTCCTGTTCGGCACGTTCGATGATTTCGGGTGCAATGGCTTCGATGTTGGCGGCTATGGCGCGTAGGAACGCTGCTTTCTCGCGGCCGGTGGCTCGACTGTAGATGGCAAAGGCTTCGTTGGCCAGGACCGCTGCCGCATCCACTTCTTCTGCGGACGCAGAGGAAAAGCTGGGCTCCAGGCGTTCTCCGGTACGGGCATTCGTAGCGTGGAAGACGTCCTTGGTGGCTGAGCCTGCGCGAAAACCGATGAGGGATTGTCCTGATAATTTCATGGTTGCACTCCGAAGCAATGTCGAGGCCGCTGCCTTTCGCTGGGGGGATTGACCGCGATCGGCCACGCAGCCCCACACTATAGCGCGGGATTATTCATGTCAACGGCGGGGCAGCCAGCTTCCCGGTACCGAAATCCTCAAGGGCTTTGTTGAGGGAGGTGGGACGAGTGATATGAATCTTCGAGTGATGCAGTGAAAGCGATCGTTGGGCTGCGCCCATCATTTTCGGCCCACGTATCCGGATTTCCTGCACGGGGCGCCACCCACGACTGCGTGTGCGGCTTTCATTAAGGAAAGCCGCATGAAGTTCGCCAGCGCCAGCAAGTTCGACAGGAAATCCCGGCGTACGCTTAGGCGAACGTGGGGCACCCGTCTTTCCATCTGAAGGGGTTCGGGCATCCAGGGGCTTCAGAGGGAGAGCTGTGGTATCCCACATCTCGCGAAAAACGAGCGAGATATGGGGCACCCCTTGCTTGTCTGTGGGGTTAAAGGCGCGAAACCGGCTTAAGCGACTGCCCTGGCGGGATCCTCGGTCTCGCTTCCTACCTCGCCGATGCGGTCAAGATTGACCCCAGTGGTCTCGATCCGGTACATCCAGGTCACGATTGCACCGAGCAGCGATGCAATGACCAGGCCGTACAGAAGTAACCGCGTGCCCAGGCTGACCAACAAGATAGGAAACAGGAACGCGGTAGCGACCGCACCAATCTTGGCAAAGGCCGCGGCGAACCCTGCTCCCTTACCGCGGATTGCGGTGGGGAACACCTCACCGGCCAGCAGATAGGTCTGCGCATTCGGGCCAAGATTGGTCATAAAGTTGAACAGCATGAAGCCACTGAAGATAAGGATGATCTTAAGTCCGCCGTTGACATCGACCGAGAGCGAAGCCAGCACAAGGCCCACCGCGCAGCCAATGAAGCCGATGATTTGCAGCCGGATCCGGCCCAGCTTGTCGGCCAGCAAAACGGCGAACACAATGCCAACGATAAGCAGCAGCGTGATCATCGCCGCTCCTCTGGCGGCCAGGATATCGTTCGCGATCAAATCCTTCAGGCTGCGCACATGATCGGCCTCCTTGCCCAGGGCCGCGGCCAAAATGGTTGGCGTGAAGATGCCGATGCCGTAGGTGCTCAAGTCCTGCAGGAACCACGGCACCGAGGCGAGGATGGTTGCGCGGCGGTAGCGCTTGTTAAACAAAGACAGGAAGGAACCGCCTCCATGTGACTCACCAGCAGCGGCTTGCTGTGACAACACGATATTCGCCGGGTATTGCGGAGTGCGCTTCAGCAGTCTGGCGGCCGCGGCCGTGGCCCGGTCTGTGGCACCGCGAGAGTGCAGCCAGTTCGCGCTTTCCGTTACGTAGAAACGGCCGATGGTGACGAGAAGAGCAGGAACAACCGCAGTTGCGTACATCCAACGCCATGCATCGAGATCGGGCTTAAGAACCAGCACCGCATAGCCGACTGCCGTGCCGGCCAGGGCACCGACCGCCTGGAAGGCAAACGCGCCCAGCACTAATTTGCCGCGGCTGGTGCTGGGGATGTTCTCGGAGATGATCATGTGCGCCGTCGGATAGTCGCAACCGAGCGCCAACCCAAGCCCGAACAGGCAGATCACCAGAGAAACAAAGTTGTTGCAGAACACGGCGGCGCCCAGGAAGGCTGTGAAGATAATCATCTCCACGATGAACATGGACTTGCGGCCGAACCGATCGGACAAACTGCCCAGGCCGACGGCACCGATCAGGATTCCGCACAAGCTAGCGGCGCTGATGAATCCGTTCTGGGCGGGAGTGATATCAAATTGCCGGGCGATCAGCGGCAAGGCAACGCCAGTCATGAAAACGACAAACCCCTCGAAGAACTTGCCCGCGGCGGCCAGCATCCAGATGCGCCACTGCATCGTCGTCATGGGGTTGGACTTCAGCCGGGTACCGTCAGGCCACATCGGCAGCTCATCGATGTAGTCCTGCACGGTACGGGGCTCAGCTTGCACGCTCTTTGCAACATTCGACATAACGATCTCCTTGATGGATGGCACAACGGGGCCGGCAAGGCCCCGGCCCTATTTGCCGGCCTACTGAATTTTGGCAATCTGCATTTCGCTTAGCGCCCGGATGGAAGTCGGCAAGGCGATGAAATGAACAGAACTTAGTAAGTCAGGAGCACTGCCGCCCTGCGGTCCGATACACCAGAGCAGGAAGTTGCTGATCGCCGTAGCCACCTGCGGGTTCGGCTGCGTGGTCGAGACAATTGCATATTCGTAGTTGATCAATGGGTAGGAATTCGCCCCGGGGGCGAACACCAAGGTAAGACGCTCATCGGCTGGGGTTCGGGGAGTAAGCGAGGCGGCGGCAGCGGTCACCGTGGCCGGGGTGGGAAGCAGGAAGTTTCCATCCTGGTTTTGCAGCATCGCGGTCAGCAGACCGGCCTTGTTCGCGTCGGACTGGAAGCTCCCACCGACATAGCCGACTGCATACGGCGTACTGGCTAGGGTCTGCACCATGCCCTGATTGCCGGAGGCAGTCAGGCTGCCCGGCACCGAGGGCCAGCTCACGGTCCTGCCGTAGCCGATCTTTCCTTCCCAATTAAAATCCTTCGACGAAAGATGTTGTTGATCCGGGGTAGAGAAGGTGAGGAACTGAGTGAAAACGAAGGTGTCCCCCGAACCTTCCGCGCGACGAACCGGCACGATGGCGTGGTGTGGCAGGCGAGTCCCCTGGTTCATAGCTGCGATCGGGGCCGCATCCCAGTCGCGAATGGTGCCGGCATAGATGCCAGCCAACACTGGCCCGCTGAGCTTCAACGTGGTGCCGCGCAGCTCTGGCACATTGGCCACTACTGTTTGCGCCGAGATGGCAAGCGGGATATTCAGGATATGCGGATTGGCCATCGCTTCGGTGTCGGACATATAGGCATCCGACGTACCAATTTGCACTTGTCTTGCGATGGCTTGGGCGATCCCAGCATCCGAGCCGGTGGCTCCCACCGTCATCTGAAGATCGGGATCGACTTTTGCGTAGGCGGTGACCCAGGCTTTGAACAGGGGGAGGATAAGGGTCGAACCGGTTTCGTTGAGAGTCAGCGAGGCCGAATGCGCCGCCAACGATAGTAGTGCAATGGCGGCGGTTAACGCCGCAGCGCGTCCCGTGGTGCGGAGACTACCCATAGGGCATTCCTTCACGGCCGGGGCTCGAATCGCCGCGGCCATTGGATTCTTGAGCATAACTCCGCACCACGGTAGCAAACATATTGTTACGGAATGATGATATTTTCGCGGTATTCACAAAGTACGCGCGCGGCTCTGTTGTGCTTCGTATTGCGAAGCTCGTTTATGAAACGTCCAGGCGCCATCCTCGGTTCAACGATCTTTCTGGTTATCGCTCCGGGGACGATTGCCGGGTATCTCCCGTGGACGATTTGCCAGTGGCGAGTCGCCCCACCGTTGTTCGGCTTCTTCTCTTTCCGCATTGCCGGGGTGCTGATGATTGCCGCCGGGCTTCCGGTGTTGCTGGATTCCTTTGCTCGTTTTGCGATCGAGGGGCTGGGAACACCTGCGCCCGTCGTTCCCCCGAAGTGCTTGTTAGTGAGTGGACTTTATCGGTATGTGCGCAACCCTATGTATGTTGCCTTGTCACTGATGATCTTCGGCCAGGGATTGCTCTTTGGCAGCGTTGGCTTGCTGGAGTATGGGGTTGTTGTTTGGCTCGGGTTTTTCGTTTTTGTTGTTCTTTACGAGGAGCCTACCTTGCGGGGGAAATTCGGGAAGGAGTATGAGGAATACTGCGCCCGCGTCCCGCGTTGGATTCCGCGATTGAAACCGGTTGAGGTGTTACGGCAGTAGAGCGGGGACTACATCGGAATGACAATTCTGTTTGGGTTGGGGGGGTTGTAACGGGAGATTCGGGAAGTCCGAGGGGCGCACTGCAGATCCCTCCACTACGCTTCGCTTCGGTCGGGATAAGAATTTTGTTTGGGATGTTTCGTTGTCCAGTAACGGACATGCGTGATCGACCGTGGACAGGCCCTGATCCGGGATCTTCATAACCTACGCCCCTGGACGAGTGGGCCTCGAATTGCACGTCTGCTTTTGGACGGAGGCAGGAAAATGCCAGAACTGATGCGGAATCTGAAATTTGCATTCAGGCTGTTGCGCAAGAGCCCAGGCTTTGCACTGGTAGCAATCCTGATCATGGCGCTCGGTATTGGCGCGAACACCGCTATCTTCAGCATCGTGCATGCTGTTCTGCTGGAACCATTGCCGTTCCGTGACGCTGATCGGCTGGTGCAGATTTGGCACGTTCCTCCTCAGAAGAGCTTCCCGGGAATGACGCGCTTCGCGGTCTCGGCAGCGAACTTCCTCGATTGGCAAAAGCAGAACCATGCCTTCCAATACATGGCACTCTACTCTTTCACCCGGTATGACATCACCGGGGCAGGAAAGCCCGAGGCCATTACCGCGAGCCCGGTGAGCTCCGACTTCTTTTCGGTTCTTGGGGTTCAGCCGGTTCAGGGACGCACCTTCCTGCCCGAAGAAGATAGCCCGGGCAAGAATCATGAGGTCGTCCTCAGCTATAAGTTTTGGCAGACACACTACGCCGCAGATCCCGGCGTGGTCGGCAAATCGATTAACTTTGATGGCGAGCCATACACCATTGTCGGTGTGATGGGCCCGAAGATGACTAAGCCCGATCAGGCCCAGGTGTGGACCCCCCTCGGCCTTACCCCCAAGGAGGCGTCAGTACGGGGCGAGCACCACTACCTCTCCATTGCCCGGCTCAAGCCCGGGGCCACTCTCGCACAAGCCCAGGCAGAGATGAATGCCATCTCAGAACGTCTCGAAGTTGCTTATCCCGACGACGATAAGGGCTGGGGCGCGTTTGTTCACTCGCTGCGCGAAGAGACAGTTGGAGAGATTCGTCCAGCTCTGCTCATGATGCTTGGGGCGGTCGCTTTCGTGCTTCTGATCGCGTGCGCGAACGTTGCTAACCTCATCCTCGCGCGCACGTTTGCGCGGCGCAAAGAGATCGCCATCCGTACCGCGATCGGCGCAAGCCGCTCTCGTATCATCCAGCAATTGCTTAGCGAATCTCTGGTTATCTCGGTCTGCGGGGGCGCGCTTGGACTTCTGGGCGCCCACTTTGGCATCGAATTATTGACCAAGGTCTTCGCCGATCAATTGCCGCGCATGGGTGAGATCGGGCTCAACGGCCCGGTGCTCGCATTCACCTTCGCGCTCTCGGTCGCGACCGGTATTCTCTCTGGCTTGCTGCCCGCCTGGAGCATGACCAAAGGAGATGTGAATGAGGCCCTCAAGCAAGGTCTCGGCCGCACCGATGCCGATAGCGGAACCAGCAATACCCGTTCCGCCCTGGTGGTGGTTGAAGTCGCTCTTTCTCTGGTATTGCTGATCGGAGCCGGACTCATGCTCCGCAGCCTGTGGAAACTACAAACCGTGGACCCAGGCTTCGACGAGCGCAATGTTCTTACCCTGGCCCTGATGGTGAATAAGCAGCAATTCAACAATCCCGGGCAAGAGTCGGAGTTCTTCGACGCGGTGCTGCAACGCGTGCGTTCGCTTCCTGGAGTGGAGTCTGCTGGCGCGATCGACGATTTGCCTCTGACCGGCGGCTCAAGCCAGCCGGTGGCCATCGAAGGGCATCCCCTGGTTGCTTTGTCCGAACAACCCGAGGTGTCTGTCCGTGTTGTGACCCCCGGATACGTGCGAAGCATGCACATGCCTCTGCTGCAAGGCCGGGATATCAGCGGCAACGATACGAGCGAATCGGCGCCCGTAGTCATTATCAGCGCATCGATGGCGAAGCAGTTCTGGCCACATGAAAGCCCGATCGGACATCACCTGAAGTTATCTTTCTTTCCCGACAAAGATCGCGAGATCGTGGGAGTTGTGGGCGATGTGAAGATGCATGGCCTGGACAGCGCCGCCGGCACGGCTGCACTCTATTGGCCTCTGGCACAGACGAGCAGCTCCTATACGGCTGCCTGGCGGTCATCGCCTCTTTTTCTCACGGTCCGCACCCATACTGCACCGCAATCCCTCACCAGTGCGATTACGGGTGTGGTCCACGACGTGAACAAAGACGTGCCTGTGGACAATGTGATGACGCTCGAGGACTTTGTGGGTACTACGCTGACGCAACACAGCTTCAACATGCAGCTGCTCGCGGTCTTCGGTTTGCTTGCGCTTATTCTCTGCGCCATCGGTATCTATAGCGTGCTTGCTTATTCCGTGAGACGCGGTATGCGGGAGATTGGCCTGCGCATCGCATTCGGGGCAACGACGGGCGACGTCGCTCGCCTGGTTATTGTGCAGGGCATGAAGCCCACGCTGACGGGTATTGCCGTCGGACTGATCGCAGCCTTAGCCCTGGGACGCATCGTCACCAGCATGATTTATGGAGTGAGTTCCCGTGACCTCGTAACATTTATTGGCGTGACGGTGTTGCTCACCCTGGTCTCGTTCGCGGCCAGCTTGGTTCCCGCACTTCGCGCCACGCGGGTGGATCCTCTGACCGTCCTTCGCGACGAATAGGCCGGCTTCAGCGCTTCAGGATTTGCTCGATGTAGGCGACGGCACGAGGATCGTTGCTTTGCCCCAACCAGAAGATCGCCTCCTTGCGAATCGCGAAGTTGGAATTGGTGTCGGCAACGTGGACTAACTGCGGCACACTCTCTTCCTTAGGCAACTGGCTGAGGGCGAAAACCGCTTTCTTCTTTACTTCAAAGTTGGGGTCATTCTGGATAGCCGCATTCAACGGGCCCTCGGCTTTCTTCCCCGCCTTCTGTGCCAGCCAGAAGAGAGCCTGACTGCGGACCCGGCTGTCGGCGTCTGCGTGCGCCATTTGGATCAGCTCATCGATCGCGCCAGGATCGGAATTGATGGAGAAATCGAATGCCAGTTTCTGGCGCAGCTTTGGGTCCTGCTCGCTTTGTGTGAGCTGGCGCAGGGCGAGCAGCCCCTCATGACCGCGCTGAGCGCCCAGCCAGAAAGCCGCCTTCTCCCGCAGCCAGGTGCTGTTCTTGTCGCCGGCCAGAGCAACCAGCACCTCGGTTGCCTTGGGGGTCGCATGCATGCTCAGGGCAACCAGGCTTTCGTCTACCGGCCGGCCGCGTGAAACACCGGTGTCGTGCAGGGCTGCGGCGTCCTGGGCAAGCTTGCCAAGATAGGCCACGCTGTCTTCCGGCCGCACGTCGGTCAGCCACTCGAAAGGTATGCCACCGGCGTTGAGGGTGCATCCTGCGCGAGCCATGCGCACCCTCGTTACGTGGCCCTGGTCCAGGCGGAGAAGCACATAAACCATGGGCGGAGGCGCATCGGGAGGCGCCGCAGTATTTATATTGTCTGCTGTGTCTTCCAGCCGAAGTTCATTGCAGCATCCATCTTCCATCTCTGATGATCCCGTCCAAGATGAACACGCAGAGAGATGTGTTCGCGGAAGAGCCTGCACCGCATAACCCAACCAAAGTGGGCTGTTGGAGTGGCGAAATCGGTCCACCGTCGCGGACAGTCCCAGGCTCAACGGCCCGGAGTGAAACTGCGTGTTTGTCACGCGAGGCTGCTGCGCGCTGGACATGAGCGCGGAGGCGGCGAGGGTCAAAGCCAAAAGCGCATTCGTCTTCATGGAGCGAATCTCCTTCCTTTAGGGTTGTTATTTGTTGAGAACTTCGAGCATGTAGTCAGTAGCTTCTTTGTCGCGCATGATGCTGAGCTGCTGCACGATGGACTTCTCGATTTCCGGATCCTTTTCGGCCCGGGCAAGCTCGACCAGGTCGTGACTATCTCCTGCGAGAAAGAGCGCCTGAACGACGGCTTTTCTGGTCTCATGATCCGAATTCTTCTTGTAGGTCGCGACCAGCGACGGCGCTGCGGACTTCCCCCCCGCGATACCGAGATTGCGGATTGCTTTGCTCCGCAGGGCGGGATCCTGCTCGGAGCCGGCAATGGTGCCGAGTGCCTCGGCGCCTTTCTGCCCGGCGGGGATCATGCCGTTGATGATGTCCGCCTTGGCCTCGGGGCTGCTGGTGTCGTGATAGAGAGTGAGCAGCTGCTGGGTTGCGCCCATCGCGCCCAGGGTGTGCACCGCCGTGCGCACGAGTTCCGGATTCGTTTCATGACGGGCCGCCTCCAGCAGCGGGTCGGGGGTGCCAATAATGAGATAGGTGTGGAGAATAGATTTTTTTACTTCTTCGTTATTGCTCTGGCGATAGATGTCTGCAAGTGTGCCGGCTGCTTGTTTGCTGCGGGTGATTGCCAGCATTTCGATGGCTTTCCGCTGCAGAGCTGGATCTCTCTCGCCGCGTGCCACCTGGCCGAGCAGCGCCTCAGCCTGCGGGGATTGGTCTTGCGCCAGAACAAATAACGCGCGGCTTTTCAGCTTTTCCGACTTGTCGCTGTTGAGGATTTGCTGGATAACCGGCAGCGCGCGTGATTCATCCTGCTGCATGAGCGAGTTCAAGGCGAGCAGTTTGAGTTCCTCATCCTGTTCGGCCTGGGGTGGCAGAGGGTCGTCGCTCTTTCCCCGGATCTCGATTTCCAGCGCGCCGCACTCGTTGATCCATTTACCGTGCGGGTAAGTTTGCTTGAGCTGGTTGCAGGTGTCGAGGGCTTGCGTGGGTTTGCCTTCCTTGTTTTCGGCGTAGGCCTTCCAATAGAGCGCTGCTTCGGCGCGTTCCCCATGGAGCTGAACGATATTGGCAAAGATCGATTCCGCCTGCGACCAGTGGGCGTCGTTGATAGCTCGTGTTCCATCCGAGTAAAGCGCATCTTCCTTCGACTGAGCGTCCGCGCGGAAGACCGCCGGCCCCGAGTACATGACACCAAGAAATATTGCGAACAGTAGTAGTTTTGTCTTCATTTAAATGGAAGCCCCTTTCGGTTCTATGCCGGGAGAGTTAACCCGGGAACGCAACACGCGGATGTCGAAGAGCAGACTGTCGGTATTCATCTCCTGCCTGAGACGGTTGAGATCAGCTTCGCTCTGCCCGTCCGGCTGGTTCGCGAGCTCCACGAGGAGCCGCTCCAGGCGATCAAGGGAGGCTTCGGCTCCGAGGTCGCCAGTCTCGATCGCGCTTTGCCGCACCAGGCGGTTGGTGGCCAAAAGCTCTCTCGCCTCACTGCGCAGCGGCGAAGCTTCCCAGTCATCGTGAGTGCCGGCGTGATTGAGCTCGACGAGCAAACGCTCGGAGCGGTCTAGGTGGTCTCCAAGGACAACGATCACGACCCGCTGCCGGGCATGAGGATCGACGGCCACGGCAACCACCGGGGTCTGCTTGCGTTGCCACTGACGCCCGGCATAGAAGGCGACGGCGACCAGCATGACGCACGCGGTTGCCCATGCCAAGGGTTGCCAGAACTGGCTCAGCGTGCGTCTGTGTGGCTTTTCGTATACCGGTAGAGAAGCCCGCAAGGATTGCCAGACCTGTTCGCCGTAGTCTTCACCTCGTGCCGGCGGAGCCAGCGGTTTTACCGCGTCAAGGTCTCTGCGCAGCTCCGCATAGGTCGTGGCACAGGCGGGGCACGCTTTCAGGTGGCGCTCGCGCTCGGCCATGCCGGCGGACTCTTCGTAGTAGTGCTCGATGAGTTCTGCTTCGTTCAAGTGCTTCATGAGTTCACCCATAGAGGCGCCAGTTGGCGTCTCAACTTCTGCACTGCGCGAAAGACCGCCTGTTTGGCCGCGTTGGGAGCGATGTTCAAGGCGGTGGCAATCTCTTCGGTGGAGCGGTCTTCCATGTGGCGTAGAACGAAGGCCGTCCGTTCGGTTGGCGTGAGATCGCTCATCGCCGCTTGCCGCCTGGCCTCGATCTCACGGCTCAGGAGAAGGCGGTCGGGCCCGGCCTGGCTGTCCGCCAACTGCACCTCTCGCTGTTCCGGATCGTTCTCTTCGCCGATCCGGGTTTCCGGCCTTCGGCGGCTCACGATGTCGAGGGCGCAGTTGGCAGCGATGCGATACATCCAGGTCGCCATGGTGGACCGCCCTTCGAAGTTGGCCAGCTTTTGATAGGCGCGCAGGAATGTCTCCTGCACGGCTTCTTCCGCATCGGATTCGTTGCCGGTGATGCGATAGGCCACGCGGAACACAACCTGGCTGTAGCGCGCTACCAGCACCTTGTAAGCGTCCCTATCCCCGGACAGAACCGCCCGGCGTATGGAGTCGTCGCTTTCTTCCATGCAGCGCATTAGACAGGAAAGTGGTCTTCCGGTTAGGAAGACTATTGCGATTTTTCGGTTTTGGGTTGCAACAAGCAGGGGAGCTGGACTTCAGTCCAGCGGAAAAGCGGTTCATTTCTCAAGGAGGGACTTCAGAGTCTGCCTGAGAACTCCAGAATTTGGGAAGTCCGAGGGGCGCACCGCAGATCCCTCCACTACGCTACGCTCCGGTCGGGATGACAATTCTGTTTGGGAACGCTAAGTACAGTTTCCAAGATGAATTGTCATCCCGACCGGAGCGTAGCGTAGTGGAGGGATCTGCGGTGCGCCCCTCGGACTTCCCAAATTCTGGAGTTCTCAGGGAAGCGTTGCTCGCCCCTACGCCAAGAAATCGGGGTTGCGGGGCAGACACTATTGGACTATTTGTGTCTCTGGGTCAGCACGGTCAACAGCGGCGAAGAAGCGCCCGCCGGCGAGAGCCAGGGCGAAGAGTACATACGCGGTGAGGAGCATGGCCCAAAATCCTGGCTCTTTCAACATCCCGGAACTTACGCGTTTGAGGCCCGCCAATCGCGGGCCGAGTAGCCAGCAAAGGACCGTCAGGATCGGCGGCGCTATCAGGCCGACGAGGATCTGCAGGCGCAAGGGCAGGTTGTTCAACGGCATCGCGGCTTCATTTTCGCATGAGGCCGCGCCCTTCTACAGGCTAATCCTTATCGATCGACACACCGCCATTGACGGTCTGGAAATGCAGCGTCGCACCCCCCTGGCCGATGTTGGTGTCGATTTGTTTATGGATCCGGCCCTGGACGGTGACCGGGAACCCCACTGAGATGCCGCCGTTGACCGTCTCTGCGATCAGGTGCGCGGAATAATTTTCTGGTGCCTTCACGGAAACGCCCCCATTGGTCGACTTGGCGACCAGGCCGGCTCCGCGCCACTGACTCCCGTCAAGCCTTACGCTCAGGCCGCCATTCACGGTTGTAGCGTGGACGTCGCCGGCAAGATCATCGAGGGTGAGGCCGCCATTGGTCGTGTCCGCGTGAATCACGCCATCCACATTCGTAACTTTGATACCGCCGTTCGCGGTTTGCAGCTGCGCGGAAACGTGACGGGGCACGTGCAGCAAGTAGTTGACAGACCAGCTGCGATTCGACAAGCCCCACATCTGTGGGCCGTCCGCATGGATGGTGCCGTCGGTCACGATCTTGATCTCGCGGAGAATCGATTGCGCCTCATCGCGGCTTGAATCCTGCACAATCACCCGCGCCTCCAGGGCGATATCCCGGCGCTCTTCGCCGATGACCTCGATACCGCCGTTTTTTCCGGACACGTTCACTTGTCCATCGGTCACCGGTACGGTGGTGCGGCGCACTTCACAGACGCGCTGCTGATGACCGAAGAACCAGTTGTTGTTGGCGGTGTTGCCTTCGTCGCCCTCGCACGGGGCGGTAGTGAAAGATTGCGCGGGAAGACGGCCTGCCATCAATAGCAGGGCAAAGAAACATCCGACGACACATTTGCGCATTTGACTCCTCCGCAACCTACCAGGCAGATACGCGGGGCGGGGGCAGACGGTTCCCGGAATCTCGAGTTTGCTTCCCCAATGTAGGTCATGCCACTATGCACACGACGCTACTTTCATGACAGAACGCAAGCCGCCGTATGCAGTAGAGGGTTTCTCCCGCCCCATCCTCGCCCTCTCCTTTGCCGCCGCGCTGATCTTTCTCTACTTGCGTACCTTCCGGCTTCCCGCCACTCCCTTTATTGGCATCGGCGATCAGATTTTGTTCTTCGCTCGGGCGGCACGCATGGTTCACGAACAAGTCCTGTACCGGGATTTTTTCGAGCTTGTTCCTCCGGGCACGGACCTGCTCTATGCTGCGGCCTTTCGCCTGTTCGGCATCCACGCCTGGGTCATTCAGGCCTGGGCGATCGCTCTAGGGCTGGCTCTCTGTTGGGTCATGACAGGGATCGCGATCAGGATACTCCGCGGCGCGCTGGTCCTGCTTCCCGCCCTTTTGTTCCTGGTCTTCGACTTCAGTAGTGGGTTGGACCTGACTCACCACTGGTACAGCACGCTCGCTGCATTGGCTGCGGTTGGCGTGCTGATGGGGGGCGTCCGCCTACAGCGGATCGTGGCCGCCGGTGCGCTTTGCGCCGTAGCGACGCTATTTACCCAGACGCAGGGTGGGCTGACGTTCCTTGCTCTTGTGGTCTAACCTACCGATTGGCCGCACTGCTTTCAGCGACCCTCTTGTGTTCCGTGAATTTCAATGGTTGGCGCAACGAACCCAGCCGTCCGAGCCGTTCTTTAATAGCCCGGCGCTGGCTCTCTATCTCGGGTTGGACAATCCCACCGCCTCCGAGTTTGTGAACTTCGACGATTTCAGTCGGCCGGAGCAGGTAGCGGCTGTCATCCAGGCTCTGCAACGTCATCCACCACGTTTCATCGTGATGTATCCGGAGGCCACCGACTGGTCGAAAGACCACTCTGCGCCGTTCCGCCGGTATGTCCACGAAAATTACCATTTGGCCCAAACCTTCTCCCTGAACCAAAACGGTCGATATGAGGAACTCTGGGAAATGGGCAAAGCGGGCGAGTGACGCACCTTGAGCTTAATTGCTGCCGGCTTGCGTAATTTAGGGCCCGTCATCCGTATACCTCACGTATGACCGAATACGATATGACATTGGCGGCGGGAGTGAGCAGCGATACGCAACGAATCGCGCGTGGCCTGCGGCAACGCGATGTCACTCTCCTGCATGCCCTGGTCGAGCAATATCAGTATCGTCTGGTCCGCTATCTCATTTACCTGATGGGCAGGCACGACGAGGTCGATGACCTGGTGCAGGAAACGTGGCTTCGCGTTCTGGAGCGCGGCCGATCCTATGATGGACGCTCCCGGTTTGAGCCCTGGCTTTTCACCATAGCCCGCCATCTTGCCATCGATCACATGCGCAAACGGCGAACGGTGAGCCTGGAGGCGGAGGACGACGGCGAATCTCCACTGCCTGCGTCCAGTGACCCATCGCCCTTTATCCTTGCGGCGCGCACTGAGGATTCTCAGCGGCTTGCTCAGTCGATGCAAACGTTGGACTTTATCTATCGTGAAGTGCTGGTGCTCCGCTTTCAGGAGGATTTGTCGCTCCAGGAAGTGGCCGCTGTCATCGGGGCGCCGGTTAGTACTGTCGCTTCCAGAATTTATCGAGGGCTACAAACACTGCGCGAGCAGCTGGAGGGAGGGAAGCATGCAAGCTGATCATCACGCAATCGTGCGAGAGGTCATCGACAAAATGCTGGCCGGCGGCGTCTCGGCCCAGGAGGAGCAGTCTCTCCAGGAGCACTTACAGGCCTGCGCGCAATGCCAGGAATATCTCAATGCGGGCAGTCGTGTCATTGCAGGTCTTGGTGGCTTTTCCTTTGAGGTGAACCCTGACCTTCAGGCAAAGGTTCTTGCGTCGCTCAAGCAACGCGCAGAGCAGCTCGAAGACGCCCACCCCAGTCGCCGGCGAATGGTTTGGGGTTGCATCGCCGCCGTGGTGTTGTTGATAACGGGCTCCGCAGTTGCTGCGCAGTTTGGCAATCTGGCCGCGGGTTCGCTTCATTTGCAGCCTAGTCAGGTACAGCGGGTCTTGATGTTCGTGTGGGTTCTGCCCTCGTTGTGCTTTGCATTGTTGTTTCCTCTACTGCCGCTGTTGCGGAATCGGAAAGAGAGCGTTCTATGAAAATTCGCCAGTTTTTGGATGTAGTGCCTCGACCGGCTCGGGTTTGGGCTGTGGTGATTGTTTGCTGTGCCGTGGTGGGCGGCTTGGTTGCGGGATACTACGGCGTCACCGCGGAGAAAAGTATGGCAGCGAACGGCAGTTTTGCCTTACTTTTCGGCATCCTGGCCGCTATTTGGATCCTGTGTCTCGGGTTTGTCTTTGCGGACGCGCGGCGACGTGACATGCCGGCCGTTGCGTGGATGCTGATGGCCATGATGGTGCCGAATTTGTTGGGATTTCTTCTCTATTTTGTGCTGCGCAAGCCGCTCACGAGGCCTTGTGCCAGTTGCGGCCGCGCGGTATCGCCGGAGCAGCCGTTCTGCTCCTGGTGCGGGAGTTCGCGGTCATCCGCTCCGGTTCCATCGCAGGAAGGCCTGGCTGCGCAGTGAGGACGTGTGTCATAGCCGCCTCGGAGGGAATCGACGGGTGCCCCAGGTACGCTTTGGCGAACCTAGGGCACCCGTCGATTCCCTTCGAGTCTGCCATGGCATGCGCCGAGTGGGTCTGTTACTCCGATCTGAGGGTTTGGATGGGGTCGATGGAGGCGGCGTGGCGGGCTGGTCCCCAGGAGGCGAGCACGGCCACCAGGAGCATAGTTGCTGCTGCGGCGGCAAACTCCGCTGCGCCCTCGGCGTGGATCCCGTACAGCATTCCGCTTAGGAGACGCATGGCAACAGCCGCGGAGGCGGCTCCCAGGAAAACTCCTATGACCGTCATCAGGCAGGCCTGGCTCAGGATGGCGCGCACGATGCGGCCCCGGTCCGCACCCAGCGCCATGCGAATGCCGATATCGCGGGTTCTGCGCGCAATCAGCTGCGACAGCACGCCGTAAAGGCCCACCATCGCAAGCACCGCTGCAAGCAAGGCAAACCCGCTCAGCAGCACGGTCCGGAAGCGCGGTTGCGACAAGGCAGCGGCATGCCTGGATTGCATGGCATCGATGTCCCTGAGCAGCAGGTCATGATCGACCTCCGACAGCTTTTGCTGGACTTCACTGGCAAGATCGGGCGGGCGCCCGGCCAACCCGATGAGAAATGCGAGAGTTGCAGGTGCCGATTGGGTTAGCGGGCGATAGACCGCAGGCTCTTCCGTATAGCCCATCTCGCGAAAGACGGTCGTGGTTTTGATGTTGGCAACTACTCCGATCACCGTGAGCCAGGGTTCGTGGGGATCGTCGGCCCGGCTCAGTTTGATGGCCTGTCCCAGCGGGTCCATGGTGGGGAAGAACCGCTTTGCGAGCGCCTGGTTGATGATGGCGACCGGCTGCGTATCTTTCCCATCGCGGGTGTCAAACACCCTTCCCCGGGATAGGGGAATGCCGAGCGAGGAGAAGAAATTCGCGCTCACGTCCTGGATCGCGACCATGGCGGAGACGGTTTGCGAAGTTTTGTCGCCGGCTATTGAAAATGGTGCTCCTTCCGCGGGCGTGAAGTCTGACGCTACGGCGACGTCTTGTACGCCGGGCAGCGTCGCTGTGCTGGTGGCGAAGGCCGCGGCGAATCGCGATCTCGCGTCCTCCTCTTTGTAACGCTCAGGGGGAAGATCCACGCGCGCGGTGAAGAGATGATCGGTACGATAGCCGAGTGGCGTGGAGGCCAGCTTCCACAGGCTTTCGGTCAGGAGTCCCGCGCCCGCCACGAGCACGGTGGAGAGTGCGACCTGGATCACGACCAGCGAGTGAGACACTCGTTGCGCCGGGACAGCAGAGGTTTGCCCCTTGCCGCCGGCACTCAACTCCACATTCAGGTTGATCCGCGAGCCACGCCAGGCGGGGAAGAGACCGAACGCAAGCGCGGAGAGGATTCCCGCCGCCGCCGCGAACAGAAGCACACGCCAATCCAGGGTTACCGCGGTTCCAGGCGGCAGTTCGATCGGAGTGGCGGCGCGAAACCAGTGAAGCAGGCCGAACGCGAGCGCCACGCCGGTGACGGTCCCGCAAAAGGCCAGCAGCAGCGACTCCGTGAGCATCTGGCCGAATAGCCGCGTGCGCCCCGCGCCCAGCGCCGCACGCACTGCCATTTCACGCCCTCGTTCCAGGGAGCGCCCCAACAAGAGGCTCCCCACATTGGCACACGCCATGAGCAGAATGAGGCCGGACGCGCCGAGCAAGAGCCACAAGCCCTGGCGCAGATTTCGTCCCGCGAGCCAGGTGAAGTTGGAGTGGAGATCGAGCACATCCGGCGCCATGGAGCGCATGATGCTCACATTCGCAGGAGCTTCGCCTATCACCTGTCCTTGAATAGAGGCTAGTTCCGCCTCGGCAGCGGTCCGCGTCACCCCAGGTTTCAGCAGACCGAACGCGCCTACCATCGACTCCCATGGTTTCTTTACCAGGTCGCTGGTGGGAGTGATCAACATCCATGCGTCCGTCTGCAGCGGATAAAACGAGAAGTCTGCCGACATGACTCCCACCACCTGGCAGGAGGAATGCCCCAGGGTCAGGGACTGTCCAATCATGTTCGCCGGCGCGCCGAGTTTCTGTGTCCAGAACGGATGCGATAGCACCAGCGTGCAGGGGTTTTGTAAATCTCGTTGCGCGAAGGTACGGCCCTGCTGGGCCGATGCGCCCAGCAGGGAAAAGAAATCGACGCTGGCGGGGATGGCCAGAACGTCGGTCGGTTTGTCATGCCACAACATTTCTTTTGGGCCATTTGCCCAGGTGATCGCCGCCAGCCGTTCGAAGCTGCGGCTGTTTTGCTGCCAGGCCTCAAATTCGCGGTAGGCGTTGAAGTATGCGCCGGTCGTGCGGTGAGCCGCATCGGTCTGCCACACTACGACGAGCCTGTCTGGATTGCTATAAGGTAGGGGCCGCAGCAGCACCGCTTCGACCATGCTGAAGACGGCCGTATTCGCGCCGATTCCAAGTGCCAACGTCAGCGCCACCGCCGTTGTCAATTTAGGAGCGGAGCGCATCTGACGAAACGTATAGCGGACGTCCTGCAGCCGATTTTCTAACCAGGGAACTGTGCTCTGTTCGCGATACGTTTGCCTGATCGTCTCCAGGCCGCCGAGTTGGATCAGGGCCTGCCTGCGGGCTTCCTCATAAGTCATGCCGCGGCGGAGATTATCGTCGGTATGCATACGGAGATGGCTCTCCAGTTCAGTTGCAAACTCCCGCTCGGTGTCTCGCCGGGAAAACACTCCTCGTAGCCGCGCCCACGATGCCCTGAAACGCCGCATTGTCCCTCCCGCCCTCTCCTATTGGAATACCATAGATAGCACCGATCGTGCATCTCGGGGGATGCAAATCTTCAGGAGTTTCTCAAATCTCCAGGAACCGGAGGGGGCGAAGGAACGTACCAGTACGGAGGGAAGTCAGGCTGCGGCGTGGCCGGGAGACGTGCGGATGACAATGAACTGGCTGGATCTTGGGATTGGGGCCGGGTTGGGTGTAGCACTGGGCATTCTCGGGACCTGGCAGATTGGCACGAGATGGCGGAAATGGTCGGAACGGCGGGCGCTCAACAGGGAGTATTCCTCACTGGCCGGGCATTATGTGAATCATCGAGTCCGAGACGACGGAACCCATGTGCCGACCGGGGGAACGGTCGAGCTCACGTGGGAGCCGGCGAACTGTCGACTCGATGCAACCGGCTTCCAGGCCAACGGACATCCGGAATGGCATAGCTACATCAACATGAGCATGCAGATCATAGGGACAGGCACGGGGCACTATAACTACACGGACTCGATACACGGAGGGGTCCAGCAAATTATCTATTCGAAGCAAGCACGTGCTTTCCACGTTCTGGGAACCGGGAACAGCCGGAAAGAGTTTGCCCACTATTGGAAACTGAAGGAATAGACGGGTCCACCGAGTGTTATCTACGAGGATCTTCGTTGACAGCTACGAAATGCTTCGTATAAGGTTTTGGACATGAAGATGAAGCAACCGTCCTTGCCGAAACCGACCGAGGGGGAACTCGAACTGCTTCGGGTTTTATGGGTGAAAGGTCCGTCAACCGTACGCGAGTTGCATGAGGCGGTAAGCCAGGAACGCGCACTCGGCTACACCACGGTGTTAAAGCTGCTGCAGATCATGACCGAGAAGGGACTGGTACAGCGTAAAGAGGTCGGCAGAGCTCATCTCTATCGGACCGCCGTCAGCCAGAAAGAGACGCAGAGCCAGATCCTGCGGTATCTGAGCGAGCGCTTGTTTTCCGGCTCCGCAGCGAAGCTCGCACTGCATGCGCTCGCGATGGAACCCGCCAACAGCGATGAATTGAAGGAAATTCAGAAACTCATCGATCAGAAAAGGGAGAAGCGATGAACTATCATTTGCAATCTCTGGGCTGGACCCTGCTGCATTTCTGCTGGCAGGCGGGAGCCATCGCACTTGTCTATTGGGTTGCTGATGCCGCGCTGTCGAAGGCGTCCAGCCAGACGCGGTACCTGCTGGCACTCGGAGCTATGCTGCTGATGTTTGCTGGCGCGTTGGCGACGTTCGGATACGAGGAAATGCAGGTCCACTACAGTGCAGCATTTTTGCCCGGCACAGATTCGGGGGCTGTTCCCCTCGGTGCTTTCGATCTCGCCTCCCTGGCAAAACGCGCTACATCGGGTTCTTCCGAGCAACCAGTCCGGCTCTCTCAGCTATTGCCATGGTTGGACGTCGCGTGGTCGCTGGGGGTGGCGTGCTTTTCAACCCGAACCATCGCGGGGTGGCGACTGCTGCAGCGGTTGCGAAAGCAAGCGCTGGTGGAAGCTCCCGAGGGCGTGCGCGTGAATTTTGCGCGGCTGTGCAACCGGCTTGGGATACAACGCCGAGTCAGTCTTCTGATCTCCGAGCACATTCAAGGACCGCTGGCCATGGGGATTGTGCGCGCAGTGATATTGCTGCCTGCGTCGACCTTGATGGCGCTGAGCCCGGAGCAACTGGAGGCGGTGCTTGCTCACGAACTGGCTCACGTACGCCGTTCGGATTATGTGTGGAACCTGGCGCAGACGGCAATCGAAACTCTGTTCTTCTTTCATCCGGCAGTCTGGTGGCTGGGCCACAGGGTGCGGCACCATCGAGAACTGTGCTGCGACGACCTCGCAGTGCAGTCGTGCGGGGATGCCGTGCTGTACGCAACCGCGCTGTTGCGTCTGGAAGAGCAGCGCAGTCGTCAGCTGAACCTGGCCATGGCTCTGGATGGGCATCGGTCCGTGTCTGGTCTTCGCACTCGGATCGCACGCGTTCTGGGTGAATCCATTGGGCAGAGGGGACCGCACGAGCTCGCCCCGCTACCTTTGGCCGCGATCTTTTCCGCGCTCATGCTTCTCCTATTGTCGGTGCCGCCGCTTCTCGCAGGGTTGCCGACAAGCCAGGTAGCGATCATGAGTCCTGCGGCTCCTGCCCTGGCGGCGCCCACTCTTGCGCTACCGGTTTCTCATCCGGTTATATTGCCGTCTGCACCCAGGATGGCCATCGCGCCCCCGGTTGCGCGACTTGCTCCGCTCATACCGCCTGCAATACAACAAGCCGCGTCTGCCGACTCGTCCGCACACAAGGCTGACTATATCGATGAAATGCGCGGCGCCGGTTACGACGTGGATATAGATAAGTACGTTGCCATGAAAGTGCAGGGCATTACTGCCGATTATGCGCGAGAGATGGCCCAGGCTGGCTTGGGCAAGCCCTCGGCGGATGATCTGATTGCCATGAAAGTGCAGGGAGTGACTCCCGACTACGTATCTCAACTACACGCAGCGGGGGTGGAGCCGAGTAGCATGGGCGATCTGGTGGCGTATCGCATTTTCCATGTGACGCCCGAATTTCTTGCCGGGATGAAGGCTGCCGGATTCGACTCGATTCCCCCCAGCAAGTTAATTGCACTGCGGGTGCACGGCATTACACCCGAATACGCCAAAAGCGTGAAACAGCAGTATCCCAACGTTACGCTGGATGAGCTCGTCCAACTTCGAATTTTTCACATCGACGATGCGTTTCTCGCTGCGGCCAAACGTCATGGATTTACTTCGCTTTCGATCCAGAAACTTGTGCAACTGCGTATTTCCGGCGTGCTGGGTGACGATGACGCGGAGGCCAAATGACTCACCTTGGAGGCATTCTGGTGGCTGCCTTACTGGCGGCGCCGAGCAGCCTGATTTTGCAGGCCGAGGAGCAACTTCCCACGCTGACCGGCACTTGCAGTGTGACTGCGCATTCGAACCCGGCTGAAGCGGATCTTCGTCTGGAGCGGGGTGGGTGCGAAGGGTTCCACAACTGTGGCTCCACGCACACAGAGGAGCCCTTGAGCGCCTTCTCCGGCTTTACCCTCGCAGATCTGCAGCGCGAAGGCGCCCATGTGGATGCAGTGATCCACGCCGAGGCAGGCAAGATCGCCTGTTCCGGTGCGGTCCATGACGGAAGGCTGAACGGCGATTACACGTTCGTGGCCGATCCGGGATTTGTTGTGCGCATGCAGCAGATGGGATATCGCGATCTCGATGCGGAAAAGTTACAGGCATACACCCTGTTTCACATCGAGACCGCCTGGATTCGTTCTATACAGGATGCAGGCGTGACCGGTCTCGACTCCGGGAACCTGATTGCGCTGCGCATCTTCCATGTGGATGCGGTCTATATCAATAGCCTGAAGGCGCTGGGCTACCCCGCTCCCGATGCAGGGAAGTTGATTGCCCTGCGGGTGCAGCATGTCGACGCGGAAGAAGTGAAACAGATTCGCGCAATGGGCTACCAGCCTACGCTCGACGAACTGGTTCAGATGCGCATTTTTAAAGTCACACCGGATTTCATACGCCGCATGCAGGCCAGGGGATTGAAGGATTTGACTATTAGTAAGCTGGTGCAGATTCGCATCTTCAACCTGGCCGAGTAATCTACCGCCGCATATAGCTTCTGCCAAAGAATCGTCCTTCCGCATTTTCTGCTTCATCTCCTTGGGTGAACCGCGGGCATGATTGCTCCGGTCGAGAAGAACATTTCCAGGGTCCGTTGCACCGCAGAGCCCTCGGCTAGGCTCGGGAGGCAAATTGGAGGGTAGTGCTCTCAGCGAAGAGCGGATTGTTGCGGAAAGGAAACGGCAGCTCCCCGTTCGACCTCGCTCAGGGCAGGCTCTCCACTTCGCTACGCTCCGGTCGGGATGACAATTCTGTTTGGGGGTCGAGGTCTGGGGATTGGGTGCGGCCAACGGCGCACTGCAGATCCCTCGGCTTCGCTCGGGATGACAAATTGGAGGATGGCGCTCTCGGCGAAGAGTAGTTCGTTGCGGAAAGGAAACAGCAGGCCCTTCACTCCGGTCGGGATGACAAAGGCGACGGCGGCGGTTCGATTCGAACCGCCGCGACCTGCGGCAACACATCTATTCCATTTGGTATAGACTCGCGGCCATAGGATTTCTCGGCCCGGTCATTGATTCGGCCCCCTCAAATCAAAGTCGTGACCTGAAGGTCCGAGCCTCACCACCCGTCCGGGGAGAGAGGTTCGTGATGATGACGCTCGCCAATTCGGCGATGAAGGGCTCATATGACTACCCTCAGGTAGCACTGTCTGTTCTGATAGCCGTCGCCGCGTCTTTCGTGGCGCTCGGTCTCGCGGGACGCATTAGCGCGGAGCGGGGCCTGGTTCGCGCGGCCTGGTTGGCGGGTGGGGCAACCGCCATGGGTACGGGCTTCTGGTCGATGCACTTTGTGGGCATGCTTGCCTTCCACCTGCCGGTGAAGGTGGACTACGACTGGCCTACCCTGCTTGCGTCTTTGCTGGTCGCGATTCTCGCATCGGCGTGCGCACTCTCCTTTGTGAGCCTACAGACAACGAACTGGATTCGGGCCTGGATCGGCACCCTGCTCATTGCAGGCGGCATGCTATGCATGCATTACATCGGCATGGCAGCCATGCGTTTTGCTGCCATCTACCGATTCGATCCGTTGCTCGTGAGCTTCTCGGTGGTCTGCGCGGTCGCATTTTCTTTTGCCGCGCTGCTGCTCGCATTTGGTTTTCGGGAGGAGACCAGAGGCACGTTTCCTCGCCGGATGGCGAGCGCCATGGTCATGGGCGCTGCCATATCAGCCATGCACTACATCGGGATGGCGTCTGCCAGCTTCCTACCTGCGCCTTCAGTGCCGGATTTATCCCATGCCGTAAGCGTGTCCACGCCGGGCGCGTTCGGGGTTGCGTCCATTGCCTTACTGCTCCTGGGCCTGGCGGTGTTGCGAGGACTTGCCGCTCAGGCAAACGTACTGGAGAGGCGGGTGAGGAGTCGGACCCGACAGCTCACAGAGCTCAACTGGGACCTCACAGAGAGAGAAGAGAGGCTGCGCGAATATGAAAAGGTAGTCGACGGTCTGGAAGAGATGATCGTGGTGGTGGACAGGAAATATCGTTGCGTGCTCGCGAACCGTGCCTTCCTGAAGGATCGAGGCATAGAACGAGAACAGCTGGCCGGGCGTCCGGCCTCCGAATGGTTGATTCCCGAACTTTTTGAGACGGTTATCAGGCGGAAGATCGATGAAAGTTTAGAAGGCAAAGCGGTCAAGTACGAACTGCGCTTCGAGGACCCCGACATGGGTGAAAGGGATTTGTTCCTATCTAACGTTCCTATAGAAGGGGGCGTCGGGATTGATCGAGTCGCCTGCATTTTGCAGGACGTCACCGACCGAAGGCGGGCGGACCGTGCCACGCAGCATTGGCAAAAACGCCTGGAGTTAGCGGAAAAAGCAGGCCTTCGGATCGGGTTATGGGACTGGAGTGTCGATGCGGGCACAGTCGATTGGTCCGACGAAACATACCGTCAATTCGGGTTCACACGGGATACTTTCTCGGGACGAGTCGATGACGCGGTCGCCAGGATTCACCCGGAAGACCGGTCCAGGGTTGAAGAGGCAATCCGAAGGGTAATGGCGGAAGGCCAGGAGTACGCCGTAGAGTACCGGGTGGTGCGGCCGGATGAAACGATCTGCTGGATGGATGCCTTTGGCGTACTGGTTCATGACGGGCCGACTCATATGCTTGGAATTGGAATCGACGTGACCAATCTTAAAAAGACCGAGCAGTCTCTACAGCAAGCCAAGATGGAATTGGCTCACATGACCCGAGTTGCTTCCATGGGTGAGTTGGCGGCGTCCATTGCTCATCAGATCAATCAGCCCCTGGCAGCGATTGTCCTCAATGAAAGTGCCTCTCTGCGCTGGCTTACCATGCAACCACCCAATCTCGATGAAGCGAGGGAGGCGGTGATCCGAGCGATCAAGGAGGCGAATCGCGCCGGTGACGTAATTGTGAGAGTTCGTGCTTTGCTGCAAAAAGCGCCACCGCAAATCGGATGGCTCGACTTGAACGAAATCATCCGGGAGGTGCTGGCCCTGACGGCAAGCGAGCTTCGCGATGGCGCGGTTACGATCGACACGGAGTTGACAGCTGATCTTCCGGCAGCGCGCGGCGATCGCGTTCAGTTGCAGCAGGTGATGTTGAATTTGATCATGAATGCGATTGAAGCTATGAGCATCGTTCCCGTGCCTCGGAAGCTGCTAATCAAATCGGCACCACACCCGGAAGGAGTGCTGATCCAGGTTCAAGATTCTGGATCAGGACTTTGTCCGGAGCAGGTGGGTCGCATCTTCGAGCCATTCTTTACCACGAAACCCCAGGGGGTCGGCATGGGATTGTCCATTGCACGTTCCGTCGTTGAGTCCCACGGTGGACGTTTGTGGGCTACATCCGGGTCTTCGCCGGGGGCAATTTTTCAGTTCACCATACCGGTGCTATCCCCTTGAACGAGCCCCATTGTATTGTGTTTGTCGTCGATGACGATGCAACGATCCGCGAAGCGCTCAGAAGCCTGCTTCGCTCGGTAGGGCTACAGGTAGAACTTTTCGCTACGACGCGCGAATTTCTGGCGAGGCAGCGGCCGGACGTCCCGAGCTGCCTGGTGCTCGATGTCAGATTGCCAGGGACGGGTGGACTCGACTTTCAGCGCCAACTGTGTGAGGCCGGTATTCACATTCCTATCATTTTTATCACTGGCCACGGCGACATCCAGATGTCGGTGCGAGCCATGAAAGCGGGAGCCGTCGAATTCCTAACCAAGCCTTTCCGAGACCAGGATCTGCTGGACGCGATTCAAGTCGCACTGGAAAAGGATGGTGCGGGACGGCGCCGTGAGGGAGAGGTCGCGCTGATCCGCGAGCGTTTCGAATCGCTGACACCTCGGGAGCGTGAAATTCTACCCTTGGTGGTTTCCGGGTTGCTCAACAAACAGATAGCTGCCCAGATAGGAACCAGTGAGACCACGGTCAAGGTCCACCGCAGCCAACTCATGCGCAAAATGGGCGCGGACTCATTAGCGAACCTGGTGAGGACCGCCGGAAGAATCGGAATCCCTGCTGGAAGGCCCTCGAAGTAACTCTTGTTCACCACCACACCCCTCGCGTGAGTTGCTGGACGCGTGTGCGCCCATTTGCCAAGGTTTTCTGAACCTTAGTAAAGGTTCTCTTTACCAAGGTAAGGAGGCTCCTTGCTAAAGCCGGCGGTTTGATAACTCGGCCACAGGTACGCTCGTAATTGAGCAATGGAGGCGAGTTGGCGACCCCACGAGTGTTTGCGGTCATCGACGATGATGATTCGGTCCGCCGGGCAGTCGGCTGCCTGATAACGTCGTTTGGTTTTGTCATCGAGGCCTTTGGCTCGGGGGAAGAGTTCTTTCTGTGCGGAGATCCGCACGGAGTGTGCTGTATTGTTCTCGACTTTTACATGCCGGGAATGAGTGGACTCGAGGTGCAGAGCCGCCTGGTGGAATCGGGTTCTAACGTTCCACTGATTTTCATGACCGCTTGTCGCGACGCGCGAGTCCGATCGCGTGCGCTTGCGGCAGGGGCGGTAGGCTTCCTGTACAAGCCATTCAGCGAAGAAGCCTTGCTGAGCGGGATTCGTTCCGCCCTGACACTTAGCGAGCAGAATGGGAAACATCGGCCGGCTGCCAAATGAAGTGGCAATTGTTGAAAAAGGTTGGTCCATGAAGGGGACTGGCGCAAAGCTCGGGAGGATTCGCCGGCAATGGCGGCTCTCATTGCGGGAGGTCGAGCAACGGAGCATTCTCTTTGCGGAGGAATGGGGCGACCCGTCTTGCCGTATTTCTGCCAGCTGGCTGAATCGTCTGGAGCGCGAAGAGCACGAACTTACCGTTAACAAACTCGTGGTCCTAGCTTACATCTATAACATCCACCCGGAGCAATTACTCAGCTCGAGGCAAACGAGTTTTGTCGAGACCACGGCGCAACCTAATACAGTTTCAATGCAGGATCTAACTGCTGCCAAGGACCCGCCGGAAAAAACCACACTCTTGCCGGCAGAGAACTGTTCGTTGTACACGCCGTATCGCAGGGGCATCATCGGGAAGCTCGACCAGGGCCTGGAGCCAATGATCCCAGCAGGTTCCATGGTTCAGATCGAAACCGAGACGCGAACTATCAAGTCGTGGAAAGATTGCATCCATGAAATGCAGCGGCCGATTTATTTCCTGATGGCCCGGGACACTTATATCTGCTGCTGGTGCGAGTTGGACGACAACGCGGATTGGCTGACGCTGATCCCGCACCCGCTGTCGTCGGCACCCAGCCGACGTTGGAAGTACCCGCAGGATATAGAAAATGTGGGTCGCGTCACTGCCGTCGCCATTCCCCTGATGCGCTGACGGGGCCGAGATTGCGGGTATCCCATACTCCGCTCAGGATGACGGTTTTGCGTTGGGGATGGCCAGTGCTGTTTTTCCCTCGAGAACGTCCCCTGAGGTACTCTCGTGGATGCATGACAACTCGGATATTTACCCCCACGAGCGGTTTGCCCACCGCCCTGTTGAACTGTTCGCAACTGCTCACGCTCGCCGGCCCAGAACGTCCACGGATCGGGGAGGAGATGCGCGAACTGGCGATTCTTCGCGATGGGGCGATGCTCATCCGTGGCGGCGCGATTGAAGCGGTGGGATCGCGCAGCGAGATCGAAGGCCGAATTCCCAAGGACTGCCAGATCATCGACGCGGAAGGACGTGTGATCACGCCCGGCTTCGTGGATGCGCATACCCACCTGGTGTTCGCCGGCAACCGCGCCGATGAATTTGAGCTCCGCTGCACCGGCGTCACTTATCAGGAAATCGCCAAGCAGGGGGGAGGCATTCGCTCCACGGTCCGCCGCACCCGCGCGGCAACCGAAGACGATCTGCTGGCGGTTGCGCAAAAGCATGCATCCTGGTTTCTGCGCGGCGGCACAACCACCATCGAAGCCAAATCCGGATACGGGCTGACGGTTGAAGCGGAAATGAAGATTCTGCGCGTCGTGCGACAGACCGGGGAAGTGACGCCCTTACGCTGCGTCCCTACCTTTCTCGGCGCACATGAAGTGCCGGAAGAATTTCTGGGCCGTACCCCTGCCTATGTTGAGCTGGTGATCGAGCAGATGCTCCCTCTCGTCGCTGCAGAGAAGCTGGCCAGTTTCTGTGATGTTTTCTGCGAGCCCCACATCTTCGACAGCCAATCGGCAAGTCGCATTCTCGAAGCAGCCCGGCGGCTGGGATTTGGTTTGCGCATCCATGCCGACCAGTTCAGTTGCTCGGGAGGCGCCCTACTTGCGGCCGAGCTTGGTGCTGCCACCGCCGATCATCTGGAGCATACGGATGCGACCTCCATCGCCGCGCTTGCGGGAGCTCACGTACAGCCGGTTTTGTTGCCGGGGTCGGTGTACTCGATCGGCTCGAAGCATTACCCGCCGGCCCGGGCCATGATCGATGCCGGCCTGGCCGTGGTGCTGGCGACAGACTTTAATCCCGGCTCCTCGCCGATCGCATCCATGCCCGTCGTGCTATCGCTTGCCTGTGCGCAGATGAAGATGACCCCAGCCGAGGGCATCACCGCGGCGACCATCAACGCAGCCTGGAGTCTGAAACTGGGCAGGGCAGTGGGCTCGCTCGAGCCTGGCAAATCCGCCGACTTTGTGGTTCACGAAGCGAATGATTACCGAGAGATCCCTTATTTCCTGGGTACTCAACGGCCGGCCATGGTGTTTGCTCAAGGAGTGCGCGTGGTTTAACTTGCGTGGCCCGGCTGTTACTATTCTCACGTTCACGCGGAGACTCACCATGCGAAGACTCGCCAAAGAATGCGCGCTGGCCACTGTGTTTCTCGGGCTTTTCGGAAGCTATGCCCAGGGGGCGGATTATCCCTTTCAGAACCCGTCGCTCCCGATTGAGCAGCGCGTCGCTGACCTGGTGGGCCGCCTGACGCCGGAGGAGAAGATCTCGCAGATGACCATGACCGCGGCGGCCATCCCGCGGCTGGGTATTCCCGAATATACGTGGTGGAATGAGGGGCTGCATGGCGTAGCGCGCTCTGGTTATGCGACCGTCTTTCCCCAGGCCATCGGTCTCGCCGCAACCTGGGACACCCACCTCATGCATTCGGTGGGAGACACGATCTCAACCGAAGCGCGGGCCAAGTACTCCGACGCCATTGCACACGATAACCACCGAATCTATTTCGGGCTCACCATCTGGTCTCCGAATATCAATATCTTTCGTGATCCGCGTTGGGGCCGCGGGCAGGAGACCTACGGTGAGGATCCCTATCTGACTTCACGCATGGGCCTGGCCTTTGTCACCGGATTGCAGGGGGATGATCCCAAATATTTGAAAGTAGTGGCCACGCCCAAGCACTTTGCCGTGCACAGCGGCCCGGAACAACTGCGTCATGAGTTCGATGTAAAGCCCTCGTCCCAGGATCTCGAGGCAACTTACCTTCCCGCTTTTCACACCACCATCACGGAAGGCCACGCGGCTTCTACCATGTGCGCCTATAACGCCATCGATGGAGCACCGGCGTGCGCCAGCGATCTGCTGCTCAAGGAAACGTTGCGCGGCGAGTGGAAGTTTGGCGGCTTTGTCACCTCCGATTGCTGGGCACTTACGGACATATGGAAGGGCCACAAGTTTGCTCCGGACGAGGAACATGCCGCGGCGCTCGCGCTGCGCGCCGGAACCGATACCAGTTGCGGCCCGGAGTTCGCGGCGCTTAACCAGGCATTCAAAGACAAGCTGGTGAGCGAGGGCGAGATCGACACTGCGGTGAAGCGGCTGTTCACGGCGCGCTTCCGCCTGGGGATGTTCGATCCGCCGCAGGATGTACCCTATGCGCGCATTCCGTTTAGCGAAGTGGATTCGGAGGCTCACCGTGCGCTGGCTCGGCAAGTGGCGCGTGAGTCGATCGTGCTGCTGAAGAATGCGAATGGGGTATTGCCGCTTGACGCGAAGGGCAAGACCATCGCTGTGATTGGGCCCAATGCCACCATGGTGGAGTCGCTCGAAGGCAATTACAACGGCCAGCCTACGCATCCTGTTTTACCGCTCGATGGCATTGAAAGGCGCTTTGGCTCCGAGTCCAAGGTAGTGTTTGCGCAAGGCTCATCGTATGTTGCTGGCTTCCCGGTGGTGGTGCCACGCACTTTCTTGCGAGCCGGCAACGACGTCGGGCTTAAGGGCGAGTACTTCAACAACGCCGAGTGGCAAGGCCAACCTGTGCTTACCCGGGTCGACAAGCAGGTAGATTTCGACTGGGATGCTGCCTCTCCGGCGACGGGGATACCCGCTAGTGCCTTCAGTGTGCGTTGGAGTGGCACCATCGCGGTGCCGGGCGCCGGCGACTACGTCTTTGAAATAACGCCGGAACACTGTTCGCCATGCGACGGGGCAGATAAGTTCCGCCTCTCGCTCGATGACAAGCAGGTCTTAGAGGCCGGTCGCGAACAAAAGCAGTCCACGGGGCAGGCTTCGTTCAAGATGCACTTCAACGATTCCGCGCCCCATGCGATCCGCGTGGAGTATGCCCACATGGCTCCCATGTTCGGTGCCGGGGTTCACCTGAAGTGGCAACCCGAAGCGGTGCCATTGCGTGATCAGGCGGTCCAGGCCGCCAAACAGGCTGACGTTGTCATTGCCTTCGTGGGCTTGTCACCCAGCCTGGAGGGGGAAGAGATGCCTGTGAAGCTGGAGGGATTTAACGGAGGCGACCGAACCAAAATCAGCTTGCCCCAGCTACAGGAAGACCTATTGCGGGCGGTCGCTGCCACTGGAAAGCCGTTGGTCGTGGTGCTGATGAACGGCAGCGCTCTCGCCGTGCCCTGGGCGAACGAACATGCCGCCGCAATTTTGGAAGCCTGGTATCCGGGGGAAGAAGGAGGTGCCGCGATTGCCGAGAGTCTCGCCGGTGACAATAATCCTTCGGGCCGCCTGCCGGTCACCTTCTACGAATCGCTCGAACAACTGCCGGCGTTTGAAAATTACTCCATGTCCGGGCGAACGTACCGGTATTTTGCTGGGGAGCCGCTGTATGGGTTTGGCTATGGTCTGAGCTATACCAGCTTCGCCTATAGCCATCTGAAGTTATCGCAGGCGAACATTAAGGCAGGGGACCCGTTGACGGTGGAAACCGACGTGACCAACAACGGCAAGCGAAGCGGAGATGAGGTGGTCGAACTGTATCTTCGCGGACCACAGACAGGCGGCGCGCCGCTGCGGTCGCTCCGCGGTTTTCAGCGGGTCACGCTGCAGGCGGGGGAAACCAAACATGTGCTCTTCACGCTTCAGCCTTCGCAATTGAGCGAAGTCGATCAGGATGGAAAAGCCGCGATGCAATCGGGCAGCTACACGGTTTTCCTGGGCGGGGGACAGCCGAGCCATGGTGCTGGGGTCGAAGGGCAATTCACCATTACTGCAATGAACTGAGCTCTCGCGCGCTGAGATAGGACGAAAGCGTGTGGGCGCTTGCTTCCGGGTCCGCCAGCGCCACGTAGCCGTCAGGCCGCACCAGGTAGACGGCATTGCGGCGCAAGCCGGTGCGAGCCACTCCTGGACCCCAGGGGAATACGTGCAGCGTCAATTTGAGATCCTGGCACACCGATTGGATTTCGGGTGCAGCGTCGCCGTATACGTGGACTTGCCAGTCCAGAGAAGTTAAGCATGCAAAGTTGTCGACGTGGTTGGCTTCTGATTTCACCCACGGAAGGCGATCGCCACCGTGAACTTTTCCAGCATGTCCTTCGCTTAAGCTGCTTTCGCGATAATTGACCGCCGTTTGTGAGACGGTGCGGAACATGAGCCGCCGCGCCGGCTCGAACGAGTAAATGGGCGCGAGTAACAGGGGCACGATGTGTAGCCGCGCAAAACGCGCGATCGCTCCGGAGCTGGTCACGGCGGTAAAGGCCTGATCGGTGGTTGCTACCAGTCGTTGGGCGAAGGCGATGCGCTCCTGCTCGTAGCTGTCGAGCAGCGATACGCCGGCCCGTCCATGAAGCACGGCGGCCAGCTTCCAGGCGAGGTTCACCGCGTCGCCTATGCCGGTGTTCATCCCCTGGCCACCGACGGGACTGTGGATGTGGGCGGCGTCTCCGAGCAGGAAAGCCGAGCCCTGACGAAAATGGGCTGCGACCCGATGGTGCACGCGGTAAGTCGAAAACCAGTTCACGCGCTTGACGTCGATGCTTATCCACTGCATCACGCGCCGGTTGACGTCGTTCCAAGACAAGTCCTCGCGCAGGTGTTCCGCTTGCCGGCGCACCGTGCCGATGAGCCGCGCTCGCCCGTCGCCCTTCAACGGAAACACGATAAGAAAATCCGTTTCGTCCAGAGCAATATGCAATTCACCGTTCATGGTTGCTCCGCCGGCCTCGACATCGGCAACGTAGAACAGATGCTCATAAACGCCGCCGGGGAAGCCAATCTTCAGTCCCTCGCGGACGGTGGAGTGTGCGCCATCGCACCCGGTAATGTAGGCAGCCGCACACGTCTCCTGCTCTGCGTCTGCCCGTTGCAGCTGGGCGATCACGCCACCTGCGATCTGTTCAAAGGACACCAGCTCCGTGCGGCGCTCGACCTGAACGCCGGCCTCACCCAGACGCTCGATCAACAGCCGCTCGTGTTCGTCCTGAGGAAAGATCAGCGCGAAGGGGAACGGGCTAAGTCCCACGCCCATCTCACCCAGGACCGCGTGAGCGGCTCGCTTGCCGGCAACCCAGAGATTGGCGGCAATGGTCTTCCGTCCCCGCTCCACAACCGTATCCGCGAGGCCGATCTGACTGTAGAACTCGAGTGTGCGCGCCTGAACTGCGAGTGCTCGGGATGTTGTTCCGGCGTCCGCCATCTTATCGACAATTCTCACGCGGACGCCGAAGTGGGCAAGCCAAAGGGCCAGCACCAGGCCTGTCGGGCCCGCGCCAATGATGAGGACGTCTGTATCGTGAGCCGATGAACTATTCGTCATTGAAGGGTGAGATTACGAAGGCTCGAAAAGTCCGGTGGGCAATCCGTCGATACTGAAGCGGTTCTTCAAGCGCCTGTATTCCTCCAGGCGGTCTTCCCCTTTTGCCTCGGCCCAGCGGGTCAGTGTTGGACGCTCGTCGACATACGCAAATAGCGGAACGCCATAGCCGCAGGACGTCTGGACCAGGTCAACATCGAGCACCACGATCTGGCGCGATCCTGGGCGTTCTTCGTTGGCAAACGCTGAAGCAAGCAGGTCGCTGTATTCGCGGCTGCCGCGACCTAATGTTTTGCCGTGGCCATAAAGCCGCAGAATCAAGGGCGGCCCGGCAAACGCACAGAACATGAGCGTCAAGCGGCCATGGGCACGCAGGTGCGCCGCGGTTTCATTCCCGCTACCCGTTTGGTCGAGATAGGCGACGCTGTTTTCACTGAGGATGCGCAGGGAAGCGCGGTCCTTGGGAGAAACGTTCACTCGCCCTTCGGCGGCCGCGGAAGCAACGAAAAATACGCGCTGTTGCTGAATAAAGTCGTGGTGATTCGATTCGATACTCTGGAATTGCTTGGCCATGGATACAGCATCTCCCCCAACAGCTATATTCTAGCGATTCTGTCCTTGCATAAAGCCCGGGGGCATCACTATGCTCCTCCTGTGGCGCGCCGGAGAAGCGAATCCGATACCGGGAAATACTGCTTACTTCTGGCTTCTGTCCTTTGCCTCATGCCGGCATGCCTGTTTGCCCGGCCGGTATCGACTGTTGCCGTCGCAGATCTCCCGGATGCTCCCCAGTTGGGACGGCAGCAAACAGCGCAAACCAAACAGCGAGGCGAGAGCAGCATCGTTGGCACGGTCTTCGACATGTTCGGGGATGTGGTTCCCGGTGCCTTGGCCACGCTCATCAGATCGGGCCATCCCGACGTCACGATTGCCTCCGGCGCCGATGGCAAATTCGCTTTCCAGAATCTCCCGGCAGGCAACTACAGTGTCAGGTTCAGTTTGCCCGGGGCCAGGCCGTACACTTCCCCGACAATCATCCTGCCGCCCGGTCAGGAGTATGAACTTACCGGGATCGCCCTCGTCTTTACTTCGGCAAATGTCAGTGTGCTGGTCACCGCTTCGCCCATCGGGATTGCCGAAGAAGAAGTACGGCTGCAAGAGCAGCAGCGTTTGCTGGGGGTGTTCCCGAATTTTAATACCAGCTACATCTGGAATGCGGCGCCACTCACCGTGGGGTTGAAGTTCCGCCTGGCCGTCCGTTCCATGCTCGACCCCGTAGTCTTTCTGACCACGGCCGCGGGCGCCGGCATCGATCAGGCCGCCAATGGTTCCCCAACCTACGGGCAGGGCGCGGCAGGGTATGGGAAGCGTTATGCAGCTGGCTACGCCGATGAAGTCAGCAACCGGCTGCTCTCGGGCGCTATCTTTCCATCTTTGTTACATCAAGACCCACGGTTTTTTTACCAAGGTAGCGGAAGCAAAGTATCTCGCGCGCTCTACGCCGTCACTCGCACCTTCGTGACGCGGGGAGACAACGGCAAGGAGCAGCCTAACTACTCCCGTATACTGGGAGCTTTTACCGCGGCAGCCCTGAACAACGCTTACCATCCAGGGGACAACCGCGGCGCTGGCCGGACGTTTCGTCAAGGCTCGATCTCGCTGGGAGCATTCTCCGCCGATAGCTTATTTCGTGAGTTCGTCTTCAAGCGCATCACTCCGAAAGTTCCGGGAAAGGACAAAGGAACGCCATAGGCAGCCGGGGATCTGTCTCTCGTATTTCCCAATCGCCATTCACGGCCGGTGGCAATTGGCTTAGCGGAACCCGCTCAGCATCCGCGACTCTCCCCGAAACATGTGATAGTCCTTAAACGTGAACTGGTTCAACATCGTCGCATAGGGTCCCCAGGTGTTGAAGCGGGCATTCCATTCCTCCAGCACTGGTACTGTTCGCTGTCGCCAAATGTGTATGCTACGCGTGGGCAGGATATACGTCTTCCCCCCGATCGCTACCGGGCCGTAGCTCACCATGATGTCCGATTGCTTGAGTGGCACAAACCCCTTGAGATCCGCCTCTACCTCCACTCGCAGAATCGCGCCGCTTGCCGGATCGATCGCAATCTCCCCGTGGTACCCGGGTCTAATTCCAAATTCGCTTGACCCGTCGCCGCTCGAAAGGCAGCAACCGTCGACCCCATACAACGAATGTTCCGGAGGAACTCGATAGCGGAATACCGCCCGTCTCCCTTCCGCATCCTGCTCCCATCGGCTCCAGGTCACAGCGCCGGAGAGGTCCATCGCGCTCAGCGCCACACGCAGCATCGGGCCGAAGATTCCGTTGGTAGAAAACACCCGATTCTGGTTTACGTGCTTTGGCGCAACCGCATCCATTACCTCCGCGCCCTGGCGATAATGCGCAGTCGCTCTGGAATCCTCCGTCACGTGCAGTGGAACGGCTTGGATTCTGGTATTTCCCTCGTTGTATGCCGGAGTCTCCCCGTATTGAACCGCCATCCGCGTGGCAAAAAAGTCCGGCAACCTGGTCATCGCGTGATTCAGGTAGGCGGCGGCCAGTGCGAGGAGGTGCTGCTGTGCGCTCGGATCTGGCGGCGCATCGGCGGGAATTTCCGCAGGCGGCGGCTCCAGAAACGCCGCCGTGTCGGCCAACGCCTCGAGTGCCTGCCGTGTCTTCTTCCCTCGCAGTTCCTCCGCCAGGGATGTCCGCTTCGCCCCACTCAGCCGCTCGGTCAACTCCAGCCTGGAAAGTTGCCGGGCCGCTTCCTTATCGGACTTTCCGGCCGCGGAGCCGGCGATCTGCTCCAACTCCGCTACCGTCACCCGCCGGATTTCCGGATCCGCGGCGTCGTCGTAAAACGGTTCATCGTAATAACCAGTCGTGGTGCGCGCGTCCAACCCAGGCTCGCGCACTTCTACCTTCAGGTCGTGGTACTCGGCCGCCTGCAGCGCAAGGGAAGGATCGAAGGTCAGAGTGTAAAAGGTGCTGGCCTCCTGAAGACAGGCGTCCATCTGCTTCTCCAGATCGGTCTCTGCCAGCGCGCGGCCGCCGCTCTCGACCGCAAGGACCTTTTTATATAGATCCATCGCTGTTGCTTGATCGACCGACTTCACCCCGTTGAGGAATCTCTCCCACGGATCGCGCTGCCGCTCATCTCCCACTGAGAACGTGTAGAGGGTCACACGCGCTTCGCGCAGCAGCGTCGAGAACCAATGAACCTTGTCGAAAATATCCTGCCGATCGGCCGGATCGGTAGGGTCAGGGTACTTTCCGGTTCCGATGACGCCGGGGCCGACCCAAAGTAGCAACTTTCTGCCTGATTTCTGCCTTTCCGCCGTCAGGATGTATCCAATCTCCCTCAGTGCCGCCACGGGCGGTTGCCGCAAGTACGACCGATCGAGCAAATGTCTCCTGAGGATTGTCGGTGCCTCTCCTGGTTGTACGGAGACAGGAGTTACGCGAAGCGGGGCTAGCTTCTCACCAAGCTCGACGGCCGCAGCCAAGGCGTTTCCGTCGAGCGAAGGCTCGGCCTCCAGCCAGGAGCCCGTATCGTCCAGAGAGTAGATGGTCACCGGTTCCGCCAGCTGTCCGCCATTGTGCCGCAGGAACTTCTCGACGTCCCGCCGCTCACCGCGAGCCATTTCCTTCGGCATATCGCGCGTATCGATGAGGAGAATAACGATTACCGGAGGATTGGGTTTGGCATGGATCCCCCCGAACGCATGAAAGGAGACAATCTTCCCGCTCTGCCCGTTATCGAACAAAGTAAAGTCCCTGCGGTCGATTCCGGAGACCGGCTTTCCGCCTCGATCCGTCACCGTTACATCGAGATGGATCAGACCCTCCGGCTCGATCAGAGGTGGCGAGATGCGCTGCGGGACCTCAGGAACCTCAAATGTGGGCGTGGGACTCGCTTCAGCGGCATCGGGCTTCGCCGGAACTCCGGTTTGTTGCGCGGAAATAGGAGACGCCAGACAAAAGACAAGCGCGAGGCAAAGGCCATGCATTGTACGCATACTCTTCACTGACAGGGTAGCCCGATTCTCCATTCGCCGTGCAGGTGTCCTAAAAGCTACCCATCCTCACCCGGCGGTGACAAGCCAGAAAAATTTACCGCAAACCCCGTTTCACGGGTAACACTGACTGTGGGTTCTACATGGAAGCGTTGGTAATTCGGGTGCGGCAGCCGCATCGATTGTCTTGCGGTCAACTTCAAATGCACCGATCTCTCGTTCATCTGCGGATTGGATCAAGAAGCGCACTTCGTTCGTCTTTGCCGGAATCTTTACCTTGGCTGAAAGTCGCGTATTCAGCCCGGCCAGTCTTAACGCATCCGCAGTATCTGCCGTGACAGTTACAGGTTCCCGACTCCAGACCAGAACGTCTCCTCTCTTATCGAGGCCCGCAGTGATCAATATCAGGTCTGCTTTGCTCCTGGCATCACCCGCAGCTTTCCAGTCAAGGTCTTTGGACTGCAACCTCAAGGTAAAATCCGCAGTCTTGGAGTATGGGTCTAATACCAGGGATCCGATGGTCACATGCGTCTGCGACTTCAATGGCGGAGGGGAAATCAAAGTCGCCAGGCAAAGAGCGTAGAACAGTAGACGATTCGGGACCATACTCGACCTCCGCCGCAATTCTACTCCGTATGGTTCCCCTAGCTCACCTCTCGCAGTATCAGGCAAATCGGTGGGCGCCCAGGTCGTCGGGGTTGAGGAATTCGCCGGGGTTGCCGGGGTTGAGTTGCCTGTAGAAATGTGCGAAGAAAGCGAAGTAAGCGAACTAAGTCCCCTTGAGCGAAGCGGCGTCGCACAGAAGAAGTTACGTTTCGTCTTTTTCTAATTTCTCTGGCGTGGGGAAAATTGAGCAAGGTGGCCAAATAAGTGCAAGGTGGCCAAATAAGTCCTTTGTTTCATGAAGGTGCTCAAGATGTCCAATTAATTAATTTGAGCATCTTGCCTCGATCGGAGCGGTTTAGCTCCACCGGTCCGGCGACAAACGGGACGTGTTGGCGGACGCCCCGTTTGTCATCCGGCGTCCGTGTCCTCTGGCTTGGCGTGGCCTCGGGCTGCTGTCCGGTGGGGTGGTGTTTCTCTGGTTGTCAAAACTGCTTCATCAAGAGGACGCACTGGGCGCACCCTGTTTGGACACGGTGATTGTTGCTCTCCGCAGGCGCGCCCTCGCGGGGCGCAGGAATGCTGCGGACAGGCGTTATCCGTCACTTCGATGTCACATTACGGCTTGCTACACCGGACATCAGGCTGGCAAGCGCTGATGCTTTCACGGTAGTGGGCGGCGGATGCACGGGTAGAGCGCATGGGTGCAAGGCCAAAACAGGGCAGTCGTGGTAAAGACTGCGCTGACGGTGGTTCTTACTCCCACAGTAGTACGGTTTTGGAACCTCGTCCAGAGCGGAAGAAGATTTATTTGGTAACCATGTCTGCGCGCTTTTAGGTGCTCGGCCGCTGCCCTTTGGAACCCGGGGCAGACGGTGGACAGATAAATCGTGGATGGGCGGGACGTTATCTTTGCAGTAGCGCTCGTAACAAGCAAGTAAACGTCCTGTCTGTCCCGTCTTTGTTACCCAGAACCTATGCTTGCCGGGTATTCCACTTCGCTCTCCAATCTGCCCGACGCACCTTTACCAAATCAAGCAGCTCCAATGGCGGGTATTGCCCCGACAAGTGCACTTGCTGCCGATCCGTCAGTCGCCGCCACTTCGACTCCTACGATGGCTGCGCCCCAACAAACCAAACGCATTTTGTGGATTGTGCCGAACTTCCGTTCCGTCAGCGCTAACACCAAGCTATCCCCTCAGTCGGCGAAGGAAAAGTTCACCGTGGGCTTCCAAGATAGCTTCGATTACTCTTCGTTTATCTTTGTCGGTGTGCAGGCCGGCATCAGCCAGGCATCCAAATCCTATCCGGCATTCCATCAGGGAGCGGCCGGGTTCGGTCGCTACTACTGGCACACTTTCGCGGATCAGGCTGATGAGAACCTCTGGGTAGAGGCCATACTTCCTACCGTCTTGCACGAAGACAGCCGGTATTACACCTTAGGGCAGGGAAGCCTTGTCAAACGTGCGTACTATGCGGTTAGCCGTGTCGTAATCACCCGAACTGATGGTGACCATGAGACCCTTAACCTGGCAGAGATTATCGGAGCCGGCACCGCTGCGGGCATCTCATCCGCATATTATCCCGGGCAGTACTGTACGTGGACGAAAACAGGACAGCGCTGGCTGACGAGCATCGTTATCGATGGTGTAACATTCGCCGCGAAAGAGTTCTGGCCTGACGTGAACAGTGCCTTTATTCACCAAAAGGATTAAGAGATGAGGGACGAAATAACCCCTGGATAAATTGGACAGACGGCGCGAATCCCAGCGGTGGTTATTTCGTCTGTTCCGCATCGCCTGTCAACTTATAAAGTCTGACAACGAAAAACTATGCTGGAGAGCTAAGCGTAGCAGACGTGTTTGACGTGCTTGCGCAGTCCTTGCCACCCAATGCCATCAAGGCAGACTAATGCGATAGAGGTTGCGCTGGGTACTGAATCGCCAGAATGCGTAGTGCGAGGCATCCAGCCCAGGGAACACACTGGGAAGGTCGAGCACATGGACGCCCGGCATTCGCGGTAATTTCGTATTGGTGACCAACTCGTTCCACGACGCCGGAAAGGCGTCACCAGGATTCAACGGAATCACAATCGTTTTGCGTTGATCGTTGCCTCCTGTATGCGGCGAAGAGATATACATCGACCTCTGGTCGAGAGACCAACTGACGAACGGCGGACCAATATCAAACGATCCGACAGCGCACACTCGGCACAAGACGCGCGGGGGGCCTCCCCCCATCGGATAGCCAGACACAATTCCCGAAAGGCCTGAATTATCGGAGTGAGCCGAAGCCACGATCCATCGGTCATCAGGAGATAGACTGATAAGATGCCCGACCGGGTCTGGAATCGCCTTCCGTAAATCTGTTCCGTCTTCCTTCATGCGGAAGATGTAATTGAAGCCGCCTTGCTTCATGGAGAAGAAGATTTCACCATTGCGAGCAAAAATGGGATTATCCGCCTCCGGAGTCACCAGTTGCCGCGGAGAAGCGTGCCGATCCAGAAACCAGATCCAGATACCCGAATGGTTATCGCTGTCGGCCCGGGTAAACGTCACTTTCTTCCCATCGGGAGAAACACTGTACCGGCCGATGGAAATCTCAGGGACCAACTGCTCCTTGTGACCGGAGTGCAAATCCACTAACCACAGCTCGCCGCTCAGGAACGCATCGAGTCTTTTGCGGGCAAGATAGTAGAGTGTGCGGCCGTCCGCAGACAGGGAAGGCAAGTAGGCGAATTTCTCCATGGAAACCTGCTGGTCGCCCTCGGGGGTGTGGACCCAAACTGTGCCTTGTATGGAACCAATCGAGGTGACCAGCGACTTTCCGTCCGGCGCCACTGCGATTCCACGTTCTTCCGTTGCTCCAAAGGTAAGTTGCTCGGCAACCCCATCCGGAAACCGCTGCCGCCAAAGGTGATAACCGTTCCCCGCATTGGCGGCGAAGTACATCCACCGCCCGTCAGGCGACCAGCCCGCCTCGGTGCACGCCGACGGAATCGGGCCGACCTCCTTCCCCTCCGATTCACCCGAAAACGGAACCAATCGACACGGCGTCCAGGCAACCGATTTGCCCATTTCCACCACAAGCACCCATTTGGAGTCCGGAGAAAGATAGGATCGATGAGCCATATTGCCGGCCTTCGGGACATACACATCCCGTTCGTTGGTACGGCTCTCACCGGCGGTCACGATCTTCGTGGCCTTTCCGTCTTCCGAAAACAACACTTGGTGAGAGCCGGCCCAGCTTAAGGCGGAGGCATTCGAAAGTAATTCCGATGGCTCGCCTCCTAACACCGGCACTGTCCATGCTTGGGATTCCGATCCATCCTCGCGGGCGAAGGATACTCTCGAACTATCAGGCGAGAATGCAAGGCCCATCTTGGGATGGCCGTCCTGAGTGAGTCGTACAGGTTCGCCATCGGGAAGCAGCTGCAGGTAGACGTCTCCCGCTCCAACAAATGGGTTGTTGCCACGAATGAATGCCAGCATGCGGCCGTCCGGAGAAAGTGCCGGAGAGGTCGCCGAATCGGACAAGTAAGTGAGCTGCGTATATTCCGAATGGGTAGCACTGGTAGGCCGGCGATTGCGTACCCACAGGAGTAAACCAGCACTCAACAGGCAAACCATCAACCCGATGATCACCGCCCAGGGCGGCACGCGTAAGCGTGGTTTTGTGACGGGGTGGGATTGCCGAGACCTGACCGGGTTGAGCGCACCGGAAGTAAGCACTGCGGAATGCGTCTTTAGGCGTTCCAGGTCCTCGCGCATGTCCGCCGCATGCTGGTAGCGCAGCGCACGGTCTTTCTCCAGAGCCTTGCTGATGATTTTGTCCAGCTCCAGCGGAAGGGCGGGATTCATCTCCGAAGGCGGCACCGGCGTCTCCTTCAGGAGTGAGGCAAAGATCATGGCCGCCGTGTCGCCGGTGAACGCCCGGCGCCCCGTGGCCATCTCATAGAGCACTAAACCGAACGAGAAAAGGTCGGTGCGGGTATCCAGTTTCTCTCCGCGGGCCTGCTCCGGCGACATATACGCGGCCGTGCCCATGGCTGCCCCACGCCTGGAGAACTCGACCGCTCCGCCGGTAATGTCATCGTCAAACGCTGCCATACCCCCCCGCTGCAGCTTCGCCAGGCCGAAGTCCAGAATCTTCACGTCACCACGGCCGATAATGAATATGTTCTCCGGCTTGATGTCCCGGTGCATGATGCCTTTGGAGTGAGCTGCGTCCAGGCCATCGGCTACTTGGGCTCCGATATCCAGCAGTCGTTGCAGTGCAAGGGGGCGGTCCATGATGACATCTTTCAGTGTCTGTCCCTCCAGGAACTCCATCGCGATGAAGGCTCGCCCGTACTGGTCGCCCAGGTCGTGAACGACACAGATGTTGCGATGATTCAAAGCAGAAGCTGCCTGCGCCTCACGTTGAAAACGGCTCAGAGACTGGGAATATCCGGCTACATCCTCGGGCAAAAACTTTAGCGCTACAAGACGGTGCAACCGCGTGTCCTCGGCTTTGTAAACCTCCCCCATCCCGCCGCGCCCGAGGAAACCGGCAATGCGAAACCGCCCCGCGATGATTTCGCCGGGGCAGAAGCTAGGGGCCGGCGAGTGTGCCGGTAAGCCCGCGAACAGCCTTTCGGCAGGGCTCTCCTCAAGAAAGCTCCCCGCCCGTTGATTGTGTTCGAGGATGGCCTCAACTTCCGCACGCAGTGTTTCGTCCTCGCAACAGCCCGCCAGGAACGCCGCTCGATGCTCGGCTGGAAGCTCCAACGCCTCGTTAAACAAGGCCTTGATTCGCTCCCAGTGCTGCGGATTTAGATTCTCTGGCAGAACGACTCTCCTTCCGCTCCCGGAAACCTGTCCATCGCAGTTATCGTCTGATTTCCTGGTGTAACCAGGCGCGGGCCATCGTCCAGTCGCGGTTGGCGGTCTTCGCGGATATATCCAGAACGCCGGCAATTTCTTCCATGCTGAGGCCGCCAAAAAACTTCATTTCCACGATTCGAGCCTGGCGTTCATCAAGTTTCGACAACCGCTCCAGGGCTTGATCCAACATGATGAGCTCAGTTGATTTTTCCGGTGTGAACGCCAACACCGCATCCAGGGTAAGTTTTTCGAACTCGCCGCCCCGTTTCCGGCTGCGGTGGCGGCGGGCATAATCGACCAGAATCTGACGCATCAGGCGCGCGGCCACCCCGAAGAAATGAGCGCGATCCTGCCACGGCGGCTGATCGTTGTGGGTGAGCCGCAAGAAGACCTCATGGACCAGCGCCGTCGGCTGCAACGTGTGATCGCCCCGCTCGCGATGGAGGCAACGCGAGGCGAGGCGGCGAAGCTCCACGTAAACCAGGGGGATGAGCTGAGCCTCGGCCTCCCTGTCCCCCTCGCGAAACCTTACCAGCAGCTCTGTGACCGGGCTCTTCTGCGCGCATTGCGGGCGGTCCATCTCCATTTGGTCCCTTCTCCCGGGCAAGGTGAGCACGGCAGCCGGTGAGATCTGGATTCGTCCCAACAAGCCCGAATGTCCACTTTCTCGGGCGATTTGCGCATTCCTTAGTAGGGACGGGCTTCGGAGGCAGAGTATAGCAGGCTGAGCGACACGAACAAAGCGGGATAAGGGCGCGACGCGCCCCCAGGAAAACTGCGCTCCGCGGAGATCGTTCGATTTACCAACAACGTCAAGGGAGGTAACTTATGTCAGCTCGATGGCTTACGTTTGGGGGCGCTGTGGCGGCGCTCCTGATGACAACGGCGACAGTGCCCAGCGCGATTGCGGATGGTCCAACATTCTCGACGCTCTATAAGTTCGAAGCCCCAGCCGCTACAACCTTCACCAGTCCTCTGGGATCTGAGCCGGACACCCTGCCGGTGGTAGGCCCGGACGGCGCCATTTACGGGATGACCAGTGTCGGCGGCCAGTACGGCAACGGCGTGATCTACCGGTTTGACCCGAACACCCATCAGTACACAGTCCTGCATACCTTCGGCGAGCTGAATGCGAACGGAGAGAATGCCGACGGAGCCACGCCGGGCATGGCACTCACGCGCGGCCCCAACGATTTGATTTACGGCATGGCCTCTTTCGGCGGTCAGAATGGCAGTGGCACGATCTTCGAATTCAACCCCGCCGGTAAGTTCACAGTGCTGCATACGTTCAGCGCCCTGGATGCGAACGGGCTTAATCAGGACGGAGCCTATCCCCTGCGCGCGATGGTTGTCGGCAAGAACGGCAACCTTTTCGGCACAACCCGGATTGGCGGGCCGAACGCCTGCCTCTTCACCAAAGGTTGTGGGGTCGCGTGGATGATAGACGGTCACGGCAACTTTAAGGTCTTACATCCGTTCACCGCCGGCGAAGGCCACGCAGCGTCCCTGCTGCAGGGGACGGATGGAAACCTTTATGGCTGCGCGGTGTGGCCGGCTACCTCGCTGCCCCCCGGGCCTTTGCCATCGGGGACCTTGTACCGGATGGCGCCATCGGGGCAAGACTTTCAAGTGCTCTACACGTTCAGCCAGACGAACGCGAGCGGCGAGAACATGGATGGCGCCGACTGCTACGAGCCGCTGGTAGAAGCGAGACCCGGCGTCTTTTATGGGGCGGCCTTTCACGGCGGAACCAATGGCAATGGTGTCGTGTTCCGGTATTCCCTCTGGAACCCTGGGAGCGTCGAGGTTGTCCACGACTTCAGTCCCTTGAATTCTGCCGGCCAGAATGCGGACGGGGCCGGCCCAGGTGGCCGGTTAGCTCTCGGACCCCATGGCACTCTTAGCTCGAACACCGAGGCAGGAGGCGCGAACGGCAACGGCGTGATTTACAGCCTGAGGGAAGACGGCTGCTTCAAGGTTCTGCACACGTTCAGTGCAACGAATGCAACCACAGGAGCCAATGACGATGGTGCGTTCCCTGATGAAGGCCTCGTGCTGGACGGGAACAAGCTCATCGGAATAGCCATCTACGGCGGGAACGGCAGCCCCGCCGGTTACAACAACAGCGGAGGTACGCTCTACGAGTTGACCTTGGACGACTTTTAGGGACCGCGTCGGTGCCTTTCTTGCCGACGCAATACGAAATAACGACGGTTCCATATACGGCGATATCGTCCGACTGATCGGATTGGGTGCGGCCCGAAACGTCGGCGGGCTTGCTCTGCCAAGGGGTGGGATAAAGGTGCATTGTTTAAATCTAAAATCTGCGGACATCGATCCTGTATCACTGGACAGGGTGAGGTCTGAAATTGAAGCCGAGTTTCCACGATCAGCTTCACCGAGCCTGATGTCGGCCGAGGCCCGAGCCCGTGCAATTGAGCGCGGTGTACTTGCGTTGTATCGCTGGTACACCGCTCATTCACAAGCCCACCGAAACTGGCATCCCGACACTTGTATCGACTGGCGCCAGATTCGGCGTGATCATTCAGCTGCCGTCCACACCGTCGTCGAAGGTTTCTTCGCTGTCGAGCAATATACGCCGGACTACGTAAGTCCCTTAATCAAGATACTCCGAAGGTCTTATGGTCGTTCGCAATGGCATCTGCGCTGGGGAGCGGAAGAAGAGCGGCATGCCGATCTGTGGCGAAATGCCGTACTGGCCCTGGGGCAGCGTAATGAGCGCTGGATCAATGACTATACTGACATCCTCCGCACCAAAGAATGGTGCCTGCCTTGGGAATCTCCGTTGCACATGGTTTTCTACCAGTTGATCCAGGAGCGTGCGACCCAGGTTAGCTACCTTAACCTGGGACTTGGGGCGAGCGGTCGGCTGCCTCGCCTACCAACGCCTCGCGACGACAAACTCGCCGATATTTGCCACATCATCGCAGCGGACGAAGCCGCCCATTATCACTTCTTCTGCGAAATCGCGCGGCTTGTCCTTTATTACGACGCAGAAAGAGCGCTCGACGCTTTCGTAGAAGTGCTGCGGCTGTTTACCATGCCTGGCCGGGACATCATTCCTGACTACGACCACTTTGGGGAGGTTCTGCAGGCAGCCGGCCTCTTTGGCAAGAAGATTCACTACCGCGACGTAGTGCAGGTCGTTCTCGATTCGCTGTCTCTTCCTGCGGTACGAACTCTCGAGGCCGGAGTACGCAGGCTTAGGGAGATCCCCGATATGGAACATGGCAGGCGCACGTCAGCACTGCT